>NZ_JBVIJC010000010.1:186405-335185 GCF_055581605.1 Streptomyces sp. NPDC031418 | reverse complement strand
TAGACGGCCACGCTCGCGATCCCGGCGTCCCGGCAGGCCCGGGCCACGCGGACAGCGATTTCGCCACGGTTGGCGATGAGCACCTTGCGCACGATTGAGGCTCCCTCCTTGAAACAAGCCGAGTTTAGGGACTGCCGACACGGCACTTCGACCCGTCCCCAATGGTGAGCTTGCCCACACGGAGCGTGATTCGAGGCGCGCTCGACCCGCGAAAGCCCTTGTCGCACCACGGTACGCAGGACTCCTGCGGAAAACCCTAGCTCCGTCATGTGGCCAAGGTCTCTGTGAAGGCGTGCTGCGGCCCACTCTGTTTCTTTGTCGAGTCCCTACGAATGGCCCAATGATTCTTTGCTGCCGCCCGAACCCTTGTCCCCCGGTTTACCCGTTAGTAGCGTGCGCGATGACTCGAACGTACCTCGGGTAACAGAACGCTGGCTGGAGAGTGGGTGGGGACCGGTGGTGCGCAGACCGGTGGCGTGGGTCGTGGCCGTCGTACTCCTCGCCGAGGCCTTCGGCGTGGCGGCGCTGAACTGGTTCCTCGGCATGGTCGTGGACCGGCAGAAGATGTCCCTGGCCGGGCTCGACCCCGATGTGATGGCCACGTCGTCGAAGATCGGCGGGGTGGTCTTCGGGCTCTACTTCGCGCTGTGCGCCCTGGTGGCCGTCCTGGTGGCGATACGCGACCGGGCGCCCGCCGGGTTCGGCCGCATCCTGCTGATCAGCGCGGCGGTCGTGCACGGCCTGCTGGGCGCCTTCGCCTGGGGCATGGTCGGCTGGACGGCGTTCCTGTTCATGGTGGTGGTGCTGGGGCTCGTCGTCCTGCTGCTGATGACGTACGACCGTGAGGGCGGCCCCGAGCGGGGCGCCGCCCGGCCGGCCGCCCCGGGCGCCGCCCCATCGGGTGAAGCGGTGGTCCGTACGGAGCAGCCGCAGGACGGGGACGGCCGGGCGAGCGGGCCGCAGGACGGCGACGGCCGGACGAGCGGCCCCCAGGACGGGGACACCCGCAGGGAGCAGCCGCAGGACGGGGAGAGCGGGCCCCGGGGATCCGTCTCCGCCGGGTCACTCGGCCGCTGACCACAACTCCGTGATGCCGACGCCCAGTTCCGCGAGCAGCTTGCGGACCAGGGGCAGGCTGATGCCGATCACATTGCCGTGGTCGCCGTCGATGCCCTCGATGAACGGCGCCGACCTGCCGTCCAGGGTGAACGCCCCGGCGACGTAGAGGGGTTCCCCGGAGGCCACGTACGCGGCGATCTCCTCGTCGGTGGGCTCGCCGAACCGGACGACGGTGGAGGCGGTGCCGGACACATACCGCTTGGCCTGCGTGTCCCAGATGCAGTGGCCCGTCTGGAGCACCCCGGCCCGCCCGCGCATGGCCTTCCAGCGGGCGGTGGCCTCCTCGGCGTCGGCGGGCTTGCCGAGGGCCTGCCCGTCCAGTTCCAGCACCGAGTCGCAGCCGATCACCAGGGCGCCCTGCACCTCCGGCCTGGCCGCCACCACCGACGCCTTGGCCTCGGCCAGGGCGAGGGCCAGCTCGGCCGGGGTGGGCGCGGTGACGGCGTCCTCGTCGACCCCGCTCACGATCACCTCGGGGCTGAGCCCGGCCTGCCGGAGCAGACCCAGGCGGGCGGGGGACTGGGAGGCGAGGATCAGGCGGCGGCGCGGCGTGGCAGTCATGCCGTCAGGTTAGTCAGCCGGTGCGGCCCATTCACCTCAGACCGATCACGATCATCGCCAGAACCATGGCCAGGGCCATGAGAAAGCCGAGCCGCCGGAGCATCTCATGCGCTTCGCGCATGTCCTTGGGCGGCTCGTCCTCGGGGTCTGACCACAGCATGTCACCAGCGTGCGGCCTCGGGCCGGGAGGATGCCTGAGTACCGGTACTCAATTGGCACCCCCCGGCCGCGGCCGGGCGCTCAGCTCGGCCAGTAGGTGCGGGTCCAGGACGCCGGGCCCGGCTTCGGCAGGCGGGCGGCC
This sequence comes from Streptomyces sp. NPDC031418, assembly GCF_055581605.1. Classification (NCBI taxonomy): domain Bacteria; kingdom Bacillati; phylum Actinomycetota; class Actinomycetes; order Kitasatosporales; family Streptomycetaceae; genus Streptomyces; species Streptomyces sp. NPDC031418. The sequence continues at coordinate 333,204 of NZ_JBVIJC010000010.1, read as the reverse complement.
GCGATCCGGGACGGGTCGGACCACGCGTCGCGCAGACCGTCCGCGCCGGGCGGCGTCGTCGCTGCCGCCGCGGCGCGGGCGCGGACCACCGCCAGAGCGGCGGCCAGCTCCTCCGGGGTCGGGTTGCCCCGTACGACTTTGATCGTCACAGCGGCTCCTTGGGGGCTCGGGGGCTTAGAGCGGGATGTTGCCGTGCTTCTTCGGAGGCAGGGATTCCCGCTTCGTGCGCAGCTGACGCAGGCCGCGGACGATGTGGGCCCGGGTGTCGGACGGCATGATCACGGCGTCGATGTAGCCGCGCTCGGCCGCGACGTAGGGGTTGAGGAGGGTGTCCTCGTACTCCTGGATCAGACGGGCGCGCACGGCCTCCACGTCCTCCCCGCTCGCCTCGGCCTCGGCGAGGGTGCGGCGGTGCAGGATGTTCACCGCGCCCTGGGCGCCCATGACGGCGATCTGGGCGGTGGGCCAGGCCAGGTTGAGGTCGGCGCCAAGGTGCTTGGAGCCCATGACGTCGTAGGCGCCGCCGAAGGCCTTGCGGGTGATCACGGTGATCAGCGGCACGGTGGCCTCGGCGTAGGCGTAGATCAGCTTGGCGCCGCGCCGGATGATGCCCTCGTGCTCCTGGCCCACGCCGGGCAGGAAGCCGGGCACGTCCACGAAGGTCAGCACCGGGATGTTGAAGGCGTCGCAGGTGCGCACGAACCGGGCGGCCTTCTCGGAGGCGGCGATGTCCAGGCAGCCGGCGAACTGCATCGGCTGGTTGGCGACGACCCCGACCGGGTGGCCCTCGACCCGGCCGAAGCCGGTGAGGATGTTCGGCGCGAACAGGGACTGGGTCTCGAAGAACTCGCCGTCGTCCACGATGTGTTCGATCACCGTGTGCATGTCGTACGGCTGGTTCGCGCTGTCCGGGACCAGGGTGTCCAGCTCCAGGTCCTCGTCGTTGACGGCGAGGTCCGCCTCCTCCGCGAAGACCGGGGGCTCGGAGAGGTTGTTGGACGGCAGGTACGACAGCAGCTGCTTGACGTACTCGATGGCGTCCTTCTCGTCGCCGGCCATGTGGTGGGCCACGCCGGAGGCGGAGTTGTGGGTCCTGGCCCCGCCCAGCTCCTCGAAGCCGACGTCCTCGCCGGTGACGGTCTTGATGACGTCCGGGCCGGTGATGAACATGTGCGAGGTCTGGTCGACCATGACTGTGAAGTCGGTGATGGCCGGGGAGTAGACCGCGCCGCCCGCGCACGGGCCGACGACCAGGCTGATCTGCGGGATGACACCGCTCGCGTGGGTGTTGCGGCGGAAGATCTCGCCGTACGCGCCGAGGGAGGCGACGCCTTCCTGGATCCGGGCGCCGCCGGAGTCGTTGATGCCGATGACCGGGCAGCCGGTCTTCAGCGCGAAGTCCATGACCTTGACGATCTTCTGCCCGTAGACCTCGCCGAGGGCGCCGCCGAAGACGGTGAAGTCCTGGGAGAACACGGCGACCGGGCGGCCGTCGACGGTGCCGTAGCCGGTGACGACGCCGTCCCCGTACGGCCTGTTCTTCTCCAGTCCGAAGTTGGTGGAGCGGTGCCGGGCGAACTCGTCCAGCTCGACGAACGAGCCGTCGTCGAGGAGCAGCTCGATCCGCTCACGGGCCGTCAACTTGCCCTTGGCGTGCTGCTTCTCCACGGCGCGTGCCGAGCCGGCGTGCGTCGCCTCGTGGACACGACGCTGGAGATCCGCGAGCTTCCCCGCGGTCGTGTGAATGTCGATCTCTTGACGCTCTTCCGGCTCCGACATCGGGATCGCGGCTCCCTGCCTGCTCAAAGGGGGGGACGGTTACTCATCCGTAGAGTAGTGGTGGGCCCCGGCGTCGGCAGTGCGGCGTTTCCCACACCTAGGGTGGCTTGCATGACGCCGCACCATGCATCAGACGCATCCGACGACAGCCGTTGGTCCGATCTGGACCGTCCGCCTCTGAACGCCGCTGCCCTGCGGCGTGCGCTGGTCCGCGAGGGCAGCCTGTGGACGGAGATCGAACTGGTCCCGCGGACCGGTTCCACCAACTCCGACCTGGCGGCCCGGGCCGCGGCCGGGAAGGCGGGCGAGGGCGCGGTCCTCGTCGCCGAGGAGCAGACCGCCGGGCGGGGACGGCTGGACCGGCGGTGGACGGCGCCGCCGCGCTCCGGACTCTTCTTCTCCGTGCTGCTGGCGCCCACCGAGGTGCCGGTGGCCCGGTGGGGCTGGCTGCCGCTGCTCACCGGTGTCGCGGTGGCGACCGGACTGGCCCGGGCGGCGGGCGTGGACACCGCGCTGAAGTGGCCGAACGACCTGCTGGTCACCGTGGGCGGGGAGGAGCGCAAGGCCGGCGGCATCCTCGCGGAGCGGGCCGGCGACGCCGGGGTGGTCATCGGCGTGGGCATCAACGTCACCCTGCGGGCGGAGGAGCTGCCGGTGCCGCAGGCGGGCTCGCTCGCGCTGGCCGGGGCGGCCGGCACGGACCGGGACCCGCTGCTGCGGGCGGTGCTGCGGTCGCTGGAGGACTGGTACGGGCGGTGGCGCGCGGCCGGCGGCGATCCGGGCCCCAGCGGGCTCCAGGAGGCCTACGCGGCGGGCTGCGCGACGCTGGGCCGTACGGTCCGGGCGGAGTTGCCGGGGGACCGGGCCGTGGTGGGCGAGGCCGTGGCCGTGGACGGGGACGGGCGGCTGGTCATCGCCACCGAGGAGGGGGTGCGCGAGCCGGTGGGCGCGGGCGACATCGTCCACCTGCGGCCGGCGTAGGGCGTGAGTCGGCCCGTCGGGGGCGCGTGGAAGCGTTCGAGAGGGCACCGTGGAGGGGTACCCGGTGACGCCGGGGTGTTCCCGGACGCACCCCGGTCCGCGCGCCCGGCAGCGGGCACGCTCCTCGGCCGAACCCGACGGAGTGAGCTGGCGCACACCTGCCGTAGAGTTGAGGCCGGTCGATACCTGACCGTGGCAGATCGGAAGGGCAGCACGCGTGACCGTCGACGACACGGGTTCCGGCGCGGACTCGAACGGCGCCGACCCCGGAAAAGCCCCGCACCCGCTGGCCGTGCGTCTCGAAGCGCTGATCCTCGGTGCCGAGCGGCGCTACACGCCCTTTCAGGCGGCCCGTACCGCCGGTGTCTCCATGGAGCTGGCCACCCGCTTCTGGCGGGCCATGGGCTTCGCCGACGTCGGCCAGGCCAAGGCCTTCACCGAGGCGGACGTCCTCGCCCTGCGGCGCCTCGCCGGTCTGGTCGAGGCGGGGCTGCTCAGCGAGGCCATGGCGGTGCAGGTGGCCCGGTCCACCGGGCAGACCACCGCCCGGTTGGCCGAGTGGCAGATGGATTCCTTCCTGGAGGGCCTGACCGAGCCGCCCGAGCCCGGGATGACCCGCACCGAGGTGACGTACCCGATCGTCGAGCTGCTCCTGCCCGAGCTGGAGGAGTTCCTGGTCTACGTCTGGCGCCGCCAGCTCGCCGCCTCGGCCGGCCGGGTCGTGCAGTCGGCGGACGACGAGGAGATGGTCGACCGACGGCTCGCCGTCGGCTTCGCCGACCTGGTCGGGTTCACCCGGCTGACGCGCCGGATGGAGGAGGAGGAACTCGGCGAACTGGTCGAGGCCTTCGAGACCACCGCCGCCGACCTGGTGGCCGCGCGCGGCGGCCGGCTCATCAAGACCCTCGGCGACGAGGTGCTGTACGCGGCCGACGACGCCGGTACGGCCGCCGACATCGCGATGCTGCTGGTCGAGACGCTGGCGAACGACGAGACGATGCCGGAGCTGCGGGTCGGCATGGCGTTCGGCACGGTCACCACCCGCATGGGTGATGTCTTCGGTACGACGGTGAACCTCGCCTCCCGGCTGACCTCGATAGCGCCGCGGGACGCCGTGCTGGTGGACAGCGCCTTCGCGGAGGAGCTGATCCGTACCGGTGAGGCGCCCGTCTCGGAGGCGGAGGCGGCGGAGGCCGCGGCGGCCGCCGAGAAGAAGGGCGAGGACCCGCCGACGTACCGTTTCGCCCTCCAGCCGATGTGGCAGCGCCCGGTCCGCGGCCTCGGCGTGGTCGAACCCTGGCTGCTGACCCGCCGGGACGGCCGGGACTAGGCCTCTCTGCCGGGCCCTAGGACGCGCCGAGTCCGTCCACGCACAGACCGAGCACCGGCAGGCACACTCCGCCCGGGCCGGGCTCCGGCGTGCTCTGCGGGGGGCTCGGGGCCGGGGTGTGGCTGGTGGACGGGGTGGGTGCGGCGGTCGCCGGTGCGGAGGTGGCGGGGGCCGGTGCGGTAGGTGTGCCGGGCGGGGGAGTCGCCGGGGCCGGGGCGCCGGGTGTGGGTACGGCGGTGGTGCCCGGCTTCGTCGGGTGCGCGCCGACGTCCGGGGCGGTCCGGGCCGTGCTGGACGCGGCCGGGGTGGGCGCGAGGCTGTGGCCGCCCATGACGGAGGCCGCCGTCGGCAGGGCGGTGGGTGTGGCCGTCGACGGGATGCCGGAGTGCGGGGCGCGTGCGGTGGTGCCGGGGTCCAGCCGGGGTTCGGCCTCCGCCGTGCCCGGGGCGCCGACACCGGACTCCGGGGTCACCCGGACCAGGCTCAGCACCCCGGCGACCAGGGCCAGCCCCCCTGCGGCGAGCAGCACCTTGCGGGGCCGGGGCTTGCGATGCCGCCCTCGCCGGATCCAGCCGTCCGTGAGGGCAGCGGGCTCCGGTTCCCCCTCTACCGCTGTCGCTGTCTCCGTACCGGACGACTCGCCGCGTATCGGTGTCATGTGTTCTCCCCGGCTTCTCCCCGCGCCCCGGTCGCGCCGGGCGGTGCGCACGTTATGCGTCGGGGTGGGCGGAGTGGGGTGAGACGGCCGGGATGTCACTCGAACGGGTGTAGCCCCCCGGGGTTTCCGGGACCGGGGCCGGGCTGCGATGATCGGGCCGACAGGGAGTTAACCCGCGTTAACGTTGTGCCCGGAGGGTGTCATGAGCGAGGAGCGGTTCGGGGAGTTCGTGCTGGTGCGGCGGCACGGGTATGTCGCGGAACTGGTGCTGGACCGGCCCAAGGCGATGAACGCCGTCTCGACGGAGATGGCCCGCTCGCTCGGCGGGGCGTGCGCGGCGCTGGCGGCGGACCGGGAGGCGCGGGTGGTCGTCCTGACCTCCTCGCACGAGCGGGCCTTCTGCGTGGGCGCCGACCTGAAGGAGCGGAACTCCTTCACCGACGCCGACCTCGTCCGGCAGCGGCCGGTGGCCCGGGCGGCGTACACCGGGGTGCTGGAGCTGCCGATGCCGACGATCGCGGCGGTGCACGGGTTCGCGCTGGGCGGCGGCTTCGAGCTGGCACTGTCCTGCGATCTGATCGTGGCCGACCGTACGGCCCTGGTGGGGCTGCCGGAGGTCTCCGTAGGGGTCATCCCGGGCGGCGGCGGTACGCAGCTGCTGCCGCGGCGGGTCGGGGCGGCGCGCGCGGCCGAGCTGATCTTCTCGGCGCGCCGGGTGGAGGCCGCGGAGGCGGCCGAGTTGGGGCTGGTGGACCGGCTGGTCGAGGAGGGCCGGGACCGGGAGGAGGCGCTGGCGCTGGCCACCGCGATCGCCGGGAACTCGCCGGTGGGGCTGCGGGCGGCGAAGCGGGCGCTGCGGCTCGGGCAGGGGCTGGATCTGCGGGCCGGGCTCGAGGTGGAGGACGCGGCGTGGCGGTCGGTGGCGTTCTCCGGTGACCGGGCTGAGGGGGTCGCCGCGTTCAACGAGAAGCGCACGCCGGAGTGGCCGGGCGAGTAAGGCCCCGCAGCCGCGTCGGGCCTAGCCTGTTCGCCGCAACAATGTCCCTCTTGCCCCTGTTCATCCCTACGCTGGGGTAATGGGTGAGGACAAGCGGCTCCGTGCCGTCGTGGCGCTGGCGCAGGGGATGGCGGCGGCGCACACCCCACGGGAGTCGTGGCACGCCGCCGCGCTCGGCGCCTGCCGTGCGCTGGACGGCACGTTCGCCGCGCTGTCGGTGTGGGAGCGGGAGCTGGGGCGGCTGCGCGTCCTCGTGAACGTGGGGGAGTGCGCCCCGGACGAGGAGGAGTTCCCGGAGTCCGAGGCGTACCCGGTGCACCAGTTCCCGGAGATCACCGAGTTCCTGCATGAGAGATGGGCGGGCGGCGGCGGGCCCAACGCGTGGGTGGAGACCGCCCAGGGGCCGGCCGCCGGCACCCCGGGCTACTTCCACCAGCGGGTCGCCGCCCTGCGCCGGCGCGGCCGCGGCTGCTGTGTCGTCGCGCCGGTCGTGCTGCACGGCCGTGCCTGGGGCGAGCTGTATGTGGCCCGGGCGGTCGGTGCGCCCCTGTTCGCGCGGGAGGACGCCGACTTCGCCACCGTGCTCGCCGCGGTCGTCGCCGCCGGCATCGCGCAGACCGAGCGGCTGGAGGAGGCCCGCCGGCTCGCGTTCACCGACGCCCTGACCGGACTCGCCAACCGCCGGGCCGTCGACGTACGTCTGGAGGAGGCGGTGGACCGGCACCGTACGCAGGGCGTGGTGGTCAGTCTCGTGGTCTGCGATCTGAACGGGCTCAAGCGGGTCAACGACACGCTCGGGCATGCCGTCGGGGACCGCCTGCTGGAGCGGTTCGGCTCGGTGCTGTCGCTGTGCGGCGCGATGGTGCCGGGGGCGCTGGCGGCGCGGCTCGGCGGGGACGAGTTCTGTCTGCTGGCGGTCGGGCCGGCCGCGGACGAGGTCGTGAAGGCCGCCGACGAACTGTGCCGCAGGGCCGGGGAGTTGGAGCTGGGGGAGGGGGTGGCCTGCGGGGTGGCCTCGACCGAGGACCCGATCGGGGAGGTGCGGGACGCCCGGCGGCTGTTCCGGCTGGCGGACGCGGCGCAGTACCGGGCCAAGGCCATGCGCGCGGACCGGCCGGTGGTGGCCGGGCGGGAGGGGCCGGACGATCCCGTCGTGCGGCTCGCCGACGAGCCCCCGCCGTCCCGGGCCGAGCGGCGCCGGTTCCGCGGCCGGCTGCCGTGAGGCGAAGGCCACAGCGCAGGTAAGGGGTGCCCCCGGCCGCCACTAGTGACATCGCCACATTCAATGCGTACGCTCCTGAATATGGATATGCACACTGTGGTGGTGGGGACGTCCGGGGTCACGGCGTCCGACGTTCTCGCCGTGGCGCGCGGCGGTGCCCGCATCGAGCTGTCGGCGGAGGCGGTGGCGGCCCTCGCGGCGGCCCGCGAGATCGTGGACGCGCTGGCGGCCAAGCCGGAGCCGGTCTACGGCGTCTCCACCGGCTTCGGCGCCCTGGCGACCCGGCACATCAGCCAGGAACTGCGCGCCCAGTTGCAGCGCAACATCGTCCGCTCGCACGCCGCCGGCATGGGCCCGCGGGTCGAGCGGGAGGTCGTACGGGCGCTGATGTTCCTGCGGCTCAAGACCGTCTGCTCCGGACACACCGGCGTCCGGCCCGAGGTCGCCCAGACCATGGCCGACGTGCTGAACGCCGGGATCACCCCGGTGGTCCACGAGTACGGCTCCCTCGGCTGCTCCGGCGACCTGGCCCCGCTGTCCCACTGCGCCCTCGCGCTCATGGGGGAGGGCGACGCGGAGGGTCCCGACGGGGTGGTACGGCCCGCCGGCGAGCTGCTCGCCGAGCACGGCATCGAGCCGGTCGAGCTGCGCGAGAAGGAGGGCCTGGCCCTGCTCAACGGCACCGACGGCATGCTCGGCATGCTGATCATGGCCCTCGCCGACCTCGACACCCTCTACAAGTCCGCCGACATCACCGCCGCCCTCAGCCTGGAGGCGCTGCTCGGCACGGAGAAGGTGCTCGCCCCCGAGCTGCACGCCATCCGGCCGCACCCGGGCCAGGGCGCCTCCGCCGCCAACATGCTCGCCGTGCTCAAGGGGTCCGGCCTCACCGGGCACCACCAGGACGGCGCCCCCCGGGTCCAGGACGCCTACTCGGTGCGCTGCGCCCCGCAGGTCGCCGGCGCCGGACGCGACACCCTCGCGCACGCCCGGCTGGTCGCCGAGCGGGAGCTGGCCTCCGCCGTGGACAACCCGGTCGTGCTGCCCGACGGGCGGGTGGAGTCCAACGGCAACTTCCACGGCGCCCCGGTCGCCTATGTGCTGGACTTCCTCGCCGTCGCCGCCGCCGACCTCGGCTCCATCGCCGAGCGGCGCACCGACCGGCTGCTGGACAAGAACCGCAGCCACGGCCTGCCGCCCTTCCTCGCCGACGACGCCGGTGTCGACTCCGGGCTGATGATCGCCCAGTACACGCAGGCCGCGCTGGTGAGCGAGATGAAGCGGCTCGCCGTACCCGCCTCCGCGGACTCCATCCCGTCCTCCGCGATGCAGGAGGACCATGTGTCCATGGGCTGGTCGGCCGCGCGCAAGCTGCGCACCGCCGTCGGCAACCTCACCCGGATCATCGCCGTCGAGCTGTACGCCGCCACCCGCGCCATCGAGCTGCGCGAGGGCCTGACCCCGGCGCCCGCCTCCCGGGCGGTCATCGACGCCGTGCGCAAGGCCGGAGTGCAGGGCCCCGGCCCGGACCGGTTCCTGGCGCCCGACCTGGCCGCCGCCGACGCCTTCGTGGCCGGCGGTCACCTGGTCGCGGCCGCCGAGACGGTCACCGGACCGCTCCAGTAGGACCCGCAAGGGGAAGGTGACAGGGGGCTCCGCCGCGCGGGGCCCCCTGTCGGTGCGTCAGGACGGCTTCGGCTCCACGGAGTCAGAAGCCCAGGCGTTCGCGGCGCACCGAATACACCACGAACCCGGCGCCCACGGCGAGGAACAGGGTGCCGCCGACCACGTACGGAGTGGTGTCGATGCTGCCGGTGTCGGCGAGTCCGGCGCCCTCCGCGGTCTCGTGGGCGGTCTGCGCGGTCGCCGCCGACACCGCCCGCCCCTCCTGCGTGACCTGCGTCGCCGTGGCCGTACTCGACGCCGCCGTCGCTCTGGCCGGCGAGTCCTGCGACGCGTTCGCGGACGGCACGAACCACAGGGCGCACAGCAGGGTTCCCGCGGCGGTGGCGGTCAGCAGCGGACGGCGAGCGGATGACACGGAATATCGATCCCCTTGTGACGCTGGCGAATTGGCCGTGTGGGGCGATGTTAGTGAAAATCGTGGGTCACAGGAAAGTCACGGCAGGTTTCGGCCGTACGCTCGCGCCATGAGCGATGAGGAGACATCACGTTTTGTACGGCTCCGGGTGGATCTGGTGCTGGAGGTGCAGGACGAGGACGCACTGACCCGGGCCGCCCTGCGCCGGCTCGCGGAGGACCCGGAGCTGCCCGAGGCGGAGCGCGGCCAGGCCGAGGGCGCTGTGACGGAAGACACCGCGGAGGCCCTCGCCTATCTCGTCGACCCGTTCGACCTGGTCGGCGCGGTGCCCGGGGTGGAGCTCCAGCAGGCGTCCTGGTCCAGCGAGCGGATCGACTACGACCCGGATTCGCCCGACTGGGAGCTGGGCGAGGATGATGAGGAGGACGACGAGCGGGAAGAGGGCGGCATCGGCTGAGCGTTCGGGGGCACTCATGACCCCGGGCGGCAACCGCCGTCCGGGGTCTCGTCGTACCACCCGCCCACGACGGCGGACGTGGCGTGTCCCACAGATCCCCGGGATCCGGAACGGGACGAACCGGCCGTAGCGTTGAAGGTTCGGGGGACACGCAGTTCTTGGCGGCTCGGCAACGATGGAGAAGCTTGTGATGACGGACAGTAAGCGGCGCAGGGGCCTGATGGCCGCGTCCGCTCTGCTCGGCGGTGTGCTGGTGCTCACGGCGTGTTCCGGCGGTGACGACAAGTCCTCCGGCAGTGGCAACGGCAACGACTCCTCACAGGCGCAGGCGGACGCCGCGGCGGCGAAGAAGTCCTCGCAGGCGCAGATCACGATCACGCCCAAGGACGGCTCCGACAACGCGTCGATCAACAACTCGGGCACCGTCACGGTCAGCAAGGGCACGCTCACCGGCGTCACCATGACCACCCAGGACGGCAAGCCCGTCGCCGGGCAGCTGTCCGCCGACAAGCTGAGCTGGAAGCCCACCACCCAGCTGGCGCGCTCCACCACCTACAAGATCGCGGCGGAGGCCAAGGACTCCGAGGGCCGCATAGCCCACGAGAACGCCCAGTTCACCACGGTGTCCCCGGCCAACAGCTTCATCGGCACCTTCACCCCGGAGAACGGCGCCACGGTCGGCGTCGGCATGCCGGTCTCGATCAACTTCGACAAGGCGATCACCAACAAGGCGGCCGTGCAGAAGGGCGTCACGGTCACCTCCAGCAGCGGCCAGGAGGTCGCCTGCCACTGGTTCAACGCCAACCGCATGGACTGCCGCCCGGAGCAGTACTGGAAGGAGGGCGCCACCGTCACGCTGAAGCTGGCGCTCGACGGTGTCGAGGGCGCCCCCGGCCTGCACGGCGTCCAGCAGAAGACGGTCACCTTCCACATCGGCCGCAACCAGGTCTCCTACGTCGACGCGAAGACCCACCAGATGAAGGTCACGCAGGACGGCAAGGTCGTCAAGACCATCCCGATCTCCGCGGGCGCCCCCGAACACACCACCTACGAGGGCCAGATGGTGATCTCCGAGAAGTTCACCCAGACCCGGATGAACGGCGCGACGGTCGGCTTCAAGGACTCCGACGGCAAGGGCGAGTACGACATCAAGGACGTGCCGCACGCCATGCGCCTGACCACCTCCGGCACCTTCATCCACGGCAACTACTGGGGCGCGCCCTCGGTGTTCGGCAGCGTCAACACCAGCCACGGCTGCGTCGGCCTCCGGGACGTCAAGGGCGCCGGCGACGCGAGCACCCCGGCGGCCTGGTTCTACAACCACTCGCTGATCGGTGACGTCGTGGTCATCCAGAACACCGGCGACAAGACGGTCTCGCCGGACAACGGCCTCAACGGCTGGAACATGGACTGGGCCCAGTGGAAGGCCGGCTCCGCCGTCTGACGGTCCGTTCACACCCTCGCGATGCCGCCCTCAGGGGCGGCATCGGCGTTTTGGGGCCGAAGCGTCGGCGCCCGACGGCTTCTGTAACGGTCGCCCGGCTACGACGTAACAGTTTCCCGGCACTTCTTTCTTACCGTCCTCTCATCCGTTGAGCCTTCTGATCACCCCCCGGCATACTCCGTGATCCGGGGGGCCGACGCGTATGACGCCCCCTCCGGCCGGGTGAACGGGGAATTCGCCCGGTACACCATCTCCAGGGGGAGATCTTGCGCAGACAAGTGAAGAGAGCGGCTGCGGCCACCGTCGCGACCGCCGCAGCCGTCGCCCTCGCAGCGGGTATGACCAGCCCGGCGTCGGCGACCACCGCGGACCACGGACCCGCCTCGGCCGGCGCGTCCGCCCGCACCGCCCGGCACCATGTCACCCTCATCACCGGTGACCGCGTCGTCCTCGACGCCGGGGGCCGGGTCGTCGGCTTCCAGCGGGCCAAGGGCCGGGAGCACATACCCGTCCAGATCCGCAAGGCCGGCGGACACACACTGGTGATCCCGGCCGACGCCGCCCGGCTCCTTGCCGCCGGCACGCTGGACCAGCGGCTGTTCGACGTCACCGAGCTGAACAAGGCCGCCACCCGCAAGGACCAGAAGAACGGCCTGAAGGTCATCGTCGGCTACCGCGGCACCGCCACCGCCGCCCGGGCCGGCGTCCGCGAGGCCGGCCGGCTCCGGCACAGCCTGTCCGCGCTGAACGCGGACGCCGTGCAGACGCCCGTCAAGGACACCGCCCAGCTGTGGGCCGCGGTCACCCAGGGAGACCGGACCGCCTCCGGGATCGCGCACGTCTGGCTCGACGGCGTCCGCAAGGCCGCCCTCGACACGTCCGTGCCGCAGATCGGCGCCCCGGTCGCCTGGAAGGCCGGATACACCGGCAAGGGCGTGAAGGTCGCCGTCCTGGACACCGGTGTGGACACCCGCCACCCGGACCTGAAGGACCAGGTGATCGCCTCCAGGAACTTCTCCGGCGCCACCGACGCCATGGACCACTTCGGCCACGGCACGCACGTCGCCTCCATCGTGGCGGGCACCGGCGCCAAGTCCGGCGGGAAGTACCGGGGCGTGGCCCCGGACGCCAAGCTCCTCAACGGCAAGGTGCTGGACGACAGCGGCTCCGGTGACGACTCCGGGATCCTCGCCGGCATGGAGTGGGCGGCCGCGCAGGGCGCCGACGTCGTCAACCTGAGCCTCGGCGGCCAGGACTCGCCCGGCATCGACCCGCTCGAGGCCGAGGTGAACAAGCTGTCCGCCGAGAAGGGCATCCTGTTCGCGATCGCCGCGGGCAACGACGGCCCCCAGTCGATCGGTTCACCGGGCAGCGCGGACGCCGCGCTCACCGTCGGCGCGGTCGACAAGAAGGACAAGCTCGCCGACTTCTCCTCCACCGGCCCGCGCGTCGGCGACGGCGCCATCAAGCCGGACGTCACCGCGCCCGGCGTGGACATCACCGCCGCCGCGGCCAAGGGCAGCGTCATCGACAAGGAGGTCGGCGAGAAGCCCGACGGGTACCTGACCATCTCCGGTACCTCGATGGCCACCCCGCATGTCGCGGGCGCCGCCGCGATCCTCAAGCAGGAGCACCCCGACTGGGGTTACGCCGAGCTGAAGGGCGCGCTCACCGGCTCCGCCAAGGGCGGCCCCTACTCGGCGTTCCAGCAGGGCGCGGGCCGGATCGCCGTCGACAAGGCGATCAAGCAGTCGGTGGTCGCCGACCCGGTGTCGGTGAGCTTCGGCACCCAGCTGTGGCCGCACACCGACGACAAGCCGGTCACCAAGAAGGTCGTCTACCGCAACCTCGGCTACAAGGACGTCACCCTCACCCTGTCCGTCACGGGCACCGACCCGAAGGGCAAGGCGGCACCGGCGGGCTTCTTCACGCCCGGCGCGACCAAGGTGACGGTCCCCGCGCACGGCAAGGCGTCGGTGAACCTGACCGTCAACACCCGGCTGGGCAGCCTCGACGGCGGCTACTCCGCGTATGTGACGGCGACCGGCGGCGGACAGACCGTCCGCACGGCCGCCGCGGTCCAGCGCGAGAAGGAGTCGTACGACCTCACGCTGAAGTTCATCGGCCGCGACGGCAAGCCGGCCCCGAGCTACAGCGCCGACCTGACCGGCGTGGCCGGGCTCGCGACCAACAGCTGGCTGACCCCGTACGACAAGTCCGGCACGGTGAAGGTGCGCGCGCTCAAGGGCACGTACATCCTCAACACCATGGTCTACGCCGACCCGAAGAACGCCGCCAAGGGCATCGACTGGATCGCCCAGCCGAAGCTGACGGTCACCGGGAAGCAGACGATCACGATCGACGCCCGCAAGGCCAGGCCGGTGGACATCACCGTCCCCGCCAAGGGGCTGAAGTCCGAGTTCGCCGCGCCGGAGTACGACGTCACGGCCGGCAACGGCCAGTACGGCTACGGCATGTGGCTGGACTCGTACCGCAACGTCCGCACCGCCCACCTCGGCCCGAAGATGCCCGCCCGGTCGCTGTACCAGCAGTGGGACGGCCACTGGACCAAGGGCGCGCACGAGGAGTACGACGTCACCGTCGGCGGCTGGGTGAACCGGGTCGCCACCGGCTACACCCGGCACTTCAAGGCATCCGACCTGGCCACGGTGAAGGCCCGGCTCGGTGCCCCCGCCGGTGGCAAGACCGGCGCGATCAGCGCCTCCGGCTGGCTGCCCGACGGCTCCGGCTCCTCCGCCATCGGCATCCCGCAGCAGGTGCCCGCCACCCGCACCCTGCACCTGTCCGCCAAGGGCGGGGCGACCTGGCAGCTGGAGTACGACCAGTTCGGCGGCAAGGACAAGGACGGCTTCCCGGTGACGGACGCCTCCTACCAGCTCAAGCCGGAGTCCTTCGCGGCCGGCAAGACCTACACCCGGACCGTCGACACCGCCGTCTTCTCCCCGCACATCACCTCGGAGATGGGCCTGTTCCGGGACGGCAACCGGATCTACGGCGCGCTGCCGCTGTTCGCCGACTCCGCCAGGAACGCCGGCTACTCGGCCTTCACCTCGGCGCGTACGACCCTGTACCGCGACGGCACCGAGGTCGGCTCCAACGACGACCCGCTGCTCGGTGACGGCACCTTCAAGGTCCCGGCCGGTTCCGCCGCGTACCGGCTGACCACCTCGGTCACCCGCTCGGCGAAGGTCGCACAGGCCGCCTCGCGGATCGACGCGACCTGGACCTTCCGCTCCCAGAAGCCGGCCCACGGCACCACCGAGCTGCCCGCCTCCAGCGTGGCCTTCGGCGCCCCGACCGGGCTGGACAGCCGTGCCGAGGCCGGCAAGCGGATCACCGTCCCGGTCAAGGTCGAGGGCGCGGCCGCGGGCGGCAACCTCAAGTCGCTCACGGTGTGGCTGTCGTACGACTCCGGGAAGACCTGGAAGGAGTTCGTCGTGGTGAACGGAAAGATCGCCATGGAGAACCCGGACCAGGGACGGTCCGTCTCCTTCCGAGCCAAGGTCACCGACAAGAAGGGCAACACGTCGCAGATCACGGTCTACGACGCCTACTTCGGCAAGTAGGACGCCTTTGGCACGTAAGCGGTGAACGGGGGCACTCCGGCAGGTCCGGGGTGCCCCTTCCGGCGCTCACTGCCGGGCGAAGATCTCCCGGATGCCGGCCAGCGCCTCCTGCTTCTCCCGCTCGTCCCCGTACCAGCCCTCCTCCGCCAGATGGTCCACCAGGCTCTCCGGGGTGAAGTCACGGCCGAAGAGATAGGTGTCCAGGCAGTAGTCGAAGCCGGAGTCGTTGAACAGATCCAGGTGTTCGCGCTCGCAGTACCCGGTCAGCCCCTCCGGCAGCTGCCACCGTGAGCCGTCGTACCAGAACACCCCGCCGGCGTAGAGAAGCGTGTCGCCGGACTTCGGGTCCCTGATGTTGAGCGACTCGTAGTTCTCGGGCTGGTTGCGCACCAGGCGCAGCAGCTCCTCCGGGACACCGTCGTAGAACGACCGCTGGAGCGGGTAGGCGGTGTCCTCGTCCTCGGCGTAGAGGTTCAGCGGGGACTCGTGGTCGAACGTGAGCAGCAGGGCGCGGTCGTCGGGCGTGAAGTACCAGACGGCCGACTGGCCCCCGCCGTCGTTCCAGGCGTACCGCTGCGCACCGGTCACCTCCACCGGCGCGACCTCCGCCACCCGGTCGACGATCGCGGCTCGCCGCCGCACCTCACCCAGCGGAGTCGCCCTGAGGGCATCCCAAGTCTCGTCACTCATACCGGCAGGCTATCCAGCGCCGACAGCGGGCCGAGGAAGCCGAACGGGCATCGCCCGGGGCGGCGAGTGCGCCGGGGAGGCGCTGCTGGACCTGAAGCAGGCCGAGCCGCTGCTGACCGCCATGCGGCGGCTGATGCGGGACGACCTTGGGGTGGCGGAGTGAGGGTCAGGCGGAGGGCACCGCGCGGGTCGCGTCCGTGCCCCAACTGGCCAGCAGCCGGAGGGAGTCGGCGGACGGTGAGCCCGGTTCCGCGTGGTAGGTGACCAGGGACTGGTCCGCGTCGTCCGACAGCCGGAAGGACTCGAAGTTCAGGGAGAGATCGCCGACCAGCGGATGGTGCAGCCGCTTCAGCCCGTGGCTCTTCTCCTTCACGTCATGCGTCGCCCACAGCCGGCGGAACTCCTCGCTCTTCACCGACAGCTCGCCCACCAGAGCCGCCAGCCGGGGATCGTCCGGATAGCAGCCCGCGTGCATGCGCAGCGCGCACACGATGTCGATCGCCTTCTGCTCCCAGTCCACGAACAGCTCGCGGTACTCGGGCCGCAGGAACACCAGCCGGGCCCAGTTCCGCTCGTCCGGCGGCAGTTCCCCCCAGTCGCCGAAGACCGCCGCCGCCATCCGGTTCCAGGCGAGGATCTCCGAACGGCGCCCGACGATGTACGCCGGCACGCCGTCCAGCGAGTCCAGCAGCTGCCGCAGCGAGGTCCGCACCTGCTGCCGGCGCGCCGCCGGCTTCTTCTTGTGCGCCTTCGGCTTCGCCAGATGCGTCAGATGCGCGTGCTCGGCGTCCGTCAGCCGCAGGGCGCGGGCGATCGCGTCCAGCACCTCCGCCGAGACGTTCCGGCCGTTGCCCTGCTCCAGCCGGGTGTAGTACGCGACCGACACCCCGGCCAGCTGCGCCAGCTCCTCGCGGCGCAGCCCCGGCACCCGCCGGTGCCTGCCGAAGTCGGGCAGACCGACGTCCTCCGGCTTCAGCCGGGCCCGCCGGCTGCGCAGGAACTCGCTCAGCTCGGCCCGCCGGTCCAGCGGCAGCGCGGTGTGCTCCATACGTCCAGTATTCCTGGTCGTACGCACAGCAGCCTGACCCCGCCAGTGGTACGCACAGCGGTCGTACGCAAGAGCGTGGACTGGGTGACCCGCGCGGGCATGAGGCAGGCTTGGAACCGTGCCCGGCGGAAGAGAGCCGGGCGCGCTGGACCCTGCGAGGAGAACCCCCCGGATGACCACTGTTGCTGCGTACGCCGCGCCTGCCGCGAAGGCTCCGCTGGAGCGGACCACCATCGAGCGGCGCGCGGTAGGCGAGTCCGACGTTCTGATCGACATCAAGTTCGCCGGTATCTGCCACTCCGACATCCACCAGGTGCGGGACGGCTGGCGGCCGGGCACCTTCCCGATGGTGCCGGGCCACGAGATCGCCGGCGTCGTCACCGAGGTCGGCCCCGGTGTGACGAAGTTCGCCGTCGGCGACCGGGTGGGCGTCGGCTGCATGGTCGACTCCTGCCGCACCTGTGACAACTGCCGGGCGGGCCTGGAGCAGCACTGCTCCAACGGCGGCCCGACCTGGACGTACAACGACACCGACAAGGACGGGCAGCCCACCCTCGGCGGCTACGCCCAGAAGATCGTCGTCGACCAGGACTTCGTCGTCCGCATCCCCGACGGCCTCGCCCTGGACGTGGCGGCCCCGCTGCTCTGCGCCGGCATCACCACCTACTCGCCGCTCCGGCACTGGAACGCGGGCCCCGGCAAGAAGGTCGCCGTGGTCGGCCTCGGCGGTCTCGGCCACATGGGCGTGAAGATCGCGCACGCGCTCGGCGCCGAGGTCACCGTCCTCTCCCAGTCGCTGCGCAAGAAGGACGACGGTCTGAAGCTGGGCGCCGACCACTACTACGCCACCAGCGACCCGAAGACCTTCGAGGAACTGGCGGGCACCTTCGACCTGATCCTGAACACCGTCTCGGCCCCGCTGGACTTCGCCGCGTACTTCTCCCTGCTGCGCACCGCCGGCGCGATGGTCAACGTGGGCCTGCCGGAGGAGCCGGTTCAGATCGTGCTCCAGAGCCTCATGGGCAACCGCCGCAGCATGAGCAGCTCCAGCATCGGCGGCATCGCCGAGACCCAGGAGATGCTCGACTTCTGCGCGGAGCACGGGCTGGGCGCGGAGATCGAGGTGATCCGTGCCGAGGAGATCAACGAGGCGTACGAGCGGGTGCTGGCCAGCGACGTCCGCTACCGCTTCGTGATCGACACGGCGACCATCTGACGCGCGGGAGCACCGCGATCCGGCCGGGTCCGGGAGGGCTTCTCCACCGCTAGGCCACGGAGAAGCCCTCCCCGGCTCCGTACGCGCGCACGGCCACGCCGTCCCCGTCCGCCCCGGGCCGCACCACATGCACCCGCCCGAGCCCGGAGACCCGCGCCTCCCCGTCCTCCACGGTGACCAGCGTGTTCCCGTCGACGGCCACCCCGTACGGCACCTGGCCCCGCCCGACCGCCGTCACCAGCCGGGCCAGCGTCCCCCACTGGGCCGCGTGCACGTCCACGGCGAACGGCACCAGCCCGAGCCCCGCCCGGACCTCGATCTCGTCGAGATCCTCCCCGGTCTCCGGCGGGCAGACCGGAACCCCGTCCGCCAGCCACCCGCCGACCACGGCCCGCCGCGCCGCGACCACCGCACCGGCGGAGAAGCCCGCGTACGGTATCCCGCGCGCCGCCAGCAGCCCGGGCAGCCGGTCCAGGCACTCGGCGAGCACCTCCTGGTAGGCGGGCGTCAGCCCGCCGCAGACCAGCAGCCCGTCGATCCCGTCCAGCGTGGTCTCCGGTACGAACCGCCCGCCGAGCGGCACCAGCAGCGGCACCGGCGTGCACGGCCCCGCGGCCCGCAGCGCCCCCGCGTACCGGTCGAACTCGGCCGGTCCGTCCCCCTCGTCCAGGACCAGGCACCCGACCCGCGGCGGCCGCTCCGCACCGCCCGCCGCCCGCAGGAACGGCACATACACCTCGGCCGTGTCCCAGCCCCCGCCGATCAGAAACGTCCGCACCCTCGTCACTCCCGTCCCGTGCTTGTTACGCGAGGGGCGAATGTACGGGGCCGCGGCCGGTCCCGTCGCCGGAATTACCCGAGGCCCGGACCGAGGCCCAGGAGCTTCGCCGCGGTGCCGCCGAGGACGCGGGACCGGACCTCGCCGGACGCCGTCGCCCGCTCCACCATCGCCCGGGCCACCACTGGATCGCCGTAAGGAGCGTCCGAGCCGAAGAGCGTGCGCTCGGGAAGCTCGCGGACGGCCAGGCGTACGGCGATGACCAGGAAGGCCGTGGACAGCTCCAGGTACATGCTCGGCGTGTCCCGGACCAGCTCGACGGCCTCCATCCAGTTCAGCCCGCCGAGCTGGCTCACCACCAGCGGGACGCGCGGATGCCGGCGGGCCAGCGCGGCCAGCGTGCGCAGATCCTCGGCGGTGGTGGGCGCGAAGCCGTGCACCACCACCGGCAGCCCGCCGTGGTCGTCCGCGGCCCGCAGCACGGGCTCCAGCCGCCCGGCCCGCCCCGGCGCCGGGGTCAGCTCGCCGATCCCGTGGAACCCCCGTCCCACCACGTCCTCGGCGACGGCCCGCTCGATCTCCGCGTCGGGCAGCTCCAGGGGCACCGCCCCGAACCCGATGAACCGCTCCGGGTACGCGGCGACCGCCGAGCTCACCTCGTCCAGCGCCCGGGCGAAGCCCTCCCGTGACCCGCCCTCGCCGCCGAGCGCGCCGTCCAGCACCGCGAACTCCCGCCGCAGCGCAGGGATGTCGGTGGCCCGCTCGGGATGCGGGCGCGTCGGGAACAGGACGGCCCGGTCGACACCGGCGGCGTCCAGAGCGGCGAGGTGCGGACCGACCGGGTCGTGCACATGCCCGTGTGCGTCAATGATCACTTTCTCTCCCCCGGGGTGGGCGGAACACTGCGTGCCGGGAGAGAGTGGCAGCCTGACACAGTGGCAAGGTCAAGCGGTCCTTACGACGGACGGGGAGCGGCATGCTGATCGGAGAGCTGGCCACCCGCACCGGCATCAGCCCCCGCCTGCTGCGCCACTACGAGGCCACCGGGCTGCTCAGCCCGCACCGCCGCGCCAACGGCTACCGCGAGTACACCGAGTCGGACATCCCCCGCGTCCACCGCATCCGCACCCTGCTGACCGCGGGCCTGCCGACCCGCGTCGTCGCGTCCCTGCTCCCCTGTACGACGGACACGGGCACCGGCACCGGCCTCACCGCCTGCCCCGGAGTGCCGGAAGCCCTGCGCCGGCGCCTGGCCGAACTGGACGAGAGGGCCCGGCGCCTGGCCGCGGAACGCGACGAACTGCGCCGCCTGCTGGCCGAGTTGAGCTGAGGCGCGCGGCGGCTCAGCCCCGGCCGGCCGACTGCCTCTGGTCCGCCGCCGGAGGGAGCAGGGTGGTGTCGGAGGGCCGAGAGCCGCCACGACAGCGCCCACGGCGCCTGTCAACCCGCCCCGCACGAGTCCCCCGCTCCCTCGTCCCTCACGTACCTCGCCCGGCTGGGCGCGCGGGCGAAGACCAGCGCAGGGCCGTCAGCCGCTCGATGCCGTCGATGAACTCGGACCATGTGCTCGGCGCCACCGTCAGCAGCGGACCGGAGCGGACCTTGGTGTCCCGTATCCGAATGGATCCGGCCGACGCGGTTGCTTCGAGGCAGTCAAGCCCCGCTGAGTCGCAGTAACTGGATCTGATCCAACGAGGTGCTCGGGTGGTGGCCATGGATCCTCCGTCGACGGGTGATGCCCTCACACGAGATGCCGGGCCGGCTGGTCAGGTGGCGCCGTATCCGTCCGGCCGCCCGATGGGCATCTCGGTGATGCCGAGGTCCCTTCGCATCGTCTGTCTCACTTCGTACAGCCCCTCGGACGCACGTTCCAGTCGCTCCCTGATGTCGTCCAGGGACCCGGCCGCGGCTGTCTCCCCCTGCTCGTATTGCGCGAGCAGGGCATGTACGGCGTGAAGCTGGTGCACGAGGCTGCCTCCCGCAGCTAGCACGTCGTCGGGGACCACCATCTGGGCTGCGGCGTAGACATCCCGAAGACTGCGCCGCGCACCTTCCCGTTCGTGCGCCCGGCCCGGAGCGGACAGTCCCCGCTCCAGTGCCAGAAAGTCGCGCGAAAGCACCTGGTGAAACTGCCGCAGCTGCTGGTTGAGCGCCGTGTAGGTGGCCTTCCGTTCACTGACGACCTGGTGTGCCTCCTCGACCGATCGATCCTCACGCCGCTGCCGTTCCGCGTGCTCGAGTTCCATCGCCTTGGAGCGGAGCGCGCTGCGGTACGCCAGAAAGCCGGACAGAAGAGTGCCGACGACTCCGACCACCGCGACGACCAGGGCACTTGTAGAAGAAGACATCGTCAGGAATGTGGCGTCAGTGGACGACCACGCCCGGTACCAAGGCCACGAGCCCGGACAGAAAGCTGCCGATCGCGGCCAGGGTGACGAGGAGGGCCTTGCCGTCCGAGAACAGGCCGGAGCAGAACTCCCGCACCCGGCGACGGAGGATCAGCATCTTCAGCTTCTGCCAGCGATGCTGGCGGATATGGCAGCCCATGAGCAGGCCGGATGCGTTGTTCCGGCAGCCGTCCTGCCGGCCTCTGACAGGGGCACCACACGTCACGGGTGCCTGGAAGAAGCACCAGAGCAGGACCAGAGCCGAAAGCGTGGCGATGAGCAACGGCCCTGCGGTCTCGTTGATCCACGCGGCGATCAACAGCGCGGCGGCGATCACGCCCCACCACTGCCCCAGGCCACCGAGCCGACTGCCCCTTGCCCTTGCCCCCGAAGTCGCCATGTACGCCATGGTGACGGGACGTGTGGCGCTGTGTGCTGTGGCCCGGTTCGTTGACCGAAAAGGTCTCAGTACGGATGGCATCTGGCGCGAACGAGTGTGGTCGTCATCAGACTGGTGGCAGTGGGCAGTGGGCAGTGGGCAGTGGGCAGTGGGCAGTGGGCAGTGGTCTGCCGTTCCACTACCGGCCGTATCGCGTACGCGACGGTCTCCGCCCGCGATGCTCCAGCACCCAGCTCTGCTCGAACGCGAAGTCCTCACCGCCGTCCGAGGCCTGACCGCAGACCGCACACTCCATCGCGTACCTGGTCGGCTCTGCGTCCGGCTCACGGTCGGGCGTGAGCGTCCACGTCTCGTGACGGATCACCGAGCGCACGCTCTCAGCCCCCGCTTCGTCCGCGCGTTGGCCGCCTGCACGCCCGCGCTCAGCCGCTGGGAGAGGGTGGCTGCACGGATCTGTGCCGGGCCTGCCTCCCACTCGCAGCCGCCGCCCACGGGGCGCAGCACGGCATACGGACCGAGCATGTCCTGGCCCCCCGGACCTTGCCCTTCGCGGGGTCGTAGACCAGCTCTCCGCGCTCAGGGACGGCCGTCTGTGCGGTTCTTGGAGGTGGGCCGCATGCCGCCGGCAGGGATGCGCGCCGAGAGCTTGGGCACCAGGTCAGGCCTGTCAACGAGGTGTTCGTCCCGAACCCTGCGTGCGTAGGTTCCGAAGCCCACCGGGAGCCGTCATCCCCCGGCCGGGGCGACTCCGATCGGGCAGGACACTCCGGTCCCGCCCAGGCCGCAGTAGCCCGCGGGGTTCTTGTCCAGGTACTGCTGGTGGTAGGCCTCCGCCGGGTAGAAGGGGCGGTCGGCGGCCGGGAGGATCTCCGTGGTGATCGTGCCGTGGCCGGAGGAGGTCAGAACCTTCTGGTAGGCCTCCCGGGAGGCTTCCGCGGCGGCCGCCTGCCCGGGGGTGTGGGTGTAGATCGCCGAGCGGTACTGCGTGCCGACGTCGTTGCCCTGGCGGAAGCCCTGGGTGGGGTCGTGGGACTCCCAGAAGGTCTTCAGCAGGCGGTCGTAGGAGATCACCTTCGGGTCGTAGACCACGCGGACCGCCTCCGTGTGGCCGGTCAGGCCCGAGCAGACCTCCTCGTAGGTGGGGTTCTCCGTGTAACCGCCCTGGTAGCCCACCAGGGTCGTGTACACGCCCGCCGGAAGCTGCCAGAACCTGCGCTCGGCGCCCCAGAAGCAGCCCAGCCCGAAGTCGGCGGTCTCCAGTCCCTCCGGGTAGGGGCCGAGGAGGGGGGTGCCGAGGACGGTGTGGCGGTCCGGGACCTTGTAGGCGGGCGCCGGGCGGCCCGTGAGCGCCTGCTCGGACGTGGGCAGTTGAGGGGTGCGGCCGAAGAGCATGGGGTCTCCCTGTCGGTCTCGTGCGGGACGGGCCGGTATGGCACCCGGTACGTCGTACAGCCGTACAACGGATGGGCCGGCCGGTGCATTCCGGCCGGCGGGCGGCGCCGGGCCGGTCAGCCGGGCAGGGTCGCCGGGCTGCCGCCGTTGGCCTCGTAGCCCGCCACGGCCAGCGCGCGGTAGACCGCGAACGCGGCGGCGGGGTCGGCGGAGAGGGACCACGGCAGTGCGCCGACATGGCCGTCGATGTGTATCAGCTGGTGCATCGCCTCGGCCCAGCGCTCGGCTTGGACCAGGAAGAAGACCAGCAGATGCCGGACATGGGTGAGCACCGGGTCGTCGGGGCGGGCCGCGTGCACCGCGTGCAGCGCGCCGTGCACCGCTCTGGTGACGACCTCGCTCTGGTAGAAGCTCCGGACCAGGTCCACCTCGGGCAGGTGCTCGAACACCGCGAACAGCGGCAGCGCGGCGAGCAGCGAGCCCTCCGGGGCGCGGGCGGCGGCCGCCTCGGCGAAGGAGTACGCCTGCTCGCGCGAGCCGTGCCACTTCTCGCACCAGTAGTGCAGCGCGGCCAGATGCGCGCCCATGTGGTGCGGGGCGCGGTCGAGGATCTTCAGCCACAGCTGCTCGAACTCGGCCTGCGAGTAGCCCAGTCCGCGGGCGATCGACAGCTCGACGATGTACGGCACCGGGTCGCCGGGCGACAGCAGCGCCGCCTGACCGCAGGCCTCCCGGGCCTCCTCCATGATGATCCGGAAGTCGTCCGTGCCCGGCGTCGACGTCCGCCAGGCCTGCTGCACCAGGAACTCCGCGTGGACGGCGGCGGCGCCCGCGTCCTTGGACTGCTCGGCCCGCCACACCCGCAGCCACTGGCCGCCCGGCGTCTCGTGCACCCCGCCGGGCCGCTGCTGGAGCTCCAGCGCGGCCGCGCCTGCGAAGGCCTGCACCCGCTGCCAGCGCAGCTCGCCCGTGGTCTCGGTGCCGGCCAGCAGCTGGGCCGCCGCGCGGTAGTCCTGGGTGCGCTGCACCAGGTCCAGGACGTCCAGCAGGTCCTCGTCCGCCCCCGGCATGCGGATGTCCAGCTCCTCCTGGCGCACGAAGCCGTAGGCCGCCGGGTCGGCGGCGTCCGGGTGACCCGGGGGAACCTGCTCGATCAGCCCGCGCCTGCGCCGCACGAGCGGGAGCAGCGCGCAGCCCAGCATGAGCAGCGCCAAGAGCAGCCAGAGAATCGCCATGCGTCAAGCGAACCAGACGCCGCCGACACTTGGCCAACCCCGCCGCGGGGCTGTGGAAAACTCCCGGCCGGAGCATGACAGACCGGAGCATGACAGACCTGCCCCAGGGCCGGTTGCCGCGTGCAGGGAAAACCCTTCTTCCGGTGCTCCCCGTGCCCGGCGGGCGCCAGCATCCGGCCAAGCGCACTACGCTCGGTGCACATGAGCGACAGGCACATCAGTCAGCACTTCGAGACACTCGCGATCCACGCGGGCAACACCGCGGATCCCCTCACCGGCGCGGTCGTCCCGCCGATCTACCAGGTCTCGACCTACAAGCAGGACGGCGTCGGCGGGCTGCGCGGCGGCTACGAGTACAGCCGCAGCGCCAACCCGACCCGCACCGCCCTCGAGGAGAACCTCGCCGCGCTCGAGGGCGGCCGCCGCGGCCTCGCCTTCGCGTCCGGCCTGGCGGCCGAGGACACCCTGCTGCGTACGCTGCTGACCCCCGGCGACCACGTGGTGATCCCGAACGACGCGTACGGCGGCACCTTCCGGCTCTTCGCCAAGGTCGCCACCCGCTGGGGCGTGGAGTGGTCCGTCGCCGACACCAGCGACCCGTCCGCGGTCCGGGCCGCGATCACCCCGAAGACCAAGGCGGTCTGGGTGGAGACCCCCTCCAACCCGCTGCTCGGCATCACCGACATCGCCGCCGTCGCTCAGGTCGCGCACGACGCGGGCGCGAAGCTCGTCGTCGACAACACCTTCGCCACGCCCTATCTCCAGCAGCCGCTGTCGCTCGGCGCGGACGTCGTCGTGCACTCGCTGACCAAGTACATGGGCGGCCACTCGGACGTGGTCGGGGGTGCGCTGATCGTCTCCGACCAGGCGCTCGGCGAGGAGCTGACGTACCACCAGAACGCGATGGGCGCCGTCGCCGGCCCCTTCGACTCCTGGCTGGTGCTGCGCGGCACCAAGACCCTCGCGGTGCGCATGGACCGGCACAGCGAGAACGCCACGAAGATCGCCGACATGCTGACCCGGCACCCGCGCGTGACGAAGGTGCTCTACCCGGGCCTGCCCGAGCACCCCGGCCACGAGGTCGCCGCCAAGCAGATGCGGGCCTTCGGCGGCATGGTGTCCTTCCGGGTCGAGGGCGGCGAGGCGGCCGCGGTCGAGGTGTGCAACCGCGCCCAGGTCTTCACCCTCGGCGAGTCCCTGGGCGGTGTCGAGTCGCTGATCGAGCACCCCGGCCGGATGACGCACGCCTCCGCGGCCGGCTCGGCCCTGGAGGTCCCGGGCGACCTGGTCCGCCTGTCCGTCGGCATCGAGAACGTCGACGACCTGCTGGAAGACCTTCAGCAGGCCCTGAGCTAGGGCCGCCGTCCCGGGTCTCCTACCGGCTCGGTCGTACGACCTGGTCGGACGAGGCTCACCAGCCGCCCACCGGTGGGGTCGTCCGCGACGGCGGCTCCACCCACGGGTGCACCTGTGCCGCCCACACGGTGAACGCGACCGCCGCGGCGAGCGCCAGCGTCCACAGCACCCGGCGGACGAGCCGGCCGCGGCGCAGCAGGCGTTCACCGCGGCGCACCGCTTCGGCGTGCAGGTCCGGTGGCACCGGCACCGGTGTCCGCTCCATGATCCGCCGCACGGCGGCCTCGCGCTCGGCCCGGTTCACCGCGGACCGCCGACGCGCCGGTCGCAACGGGCGGTACGGCCGGAGTCCTGGGCCCGGTTCACGACGGGGCCACCTTCGTGCCTGGCGCGCGCGGGCCGGCCGGCCGGACCGGATGCAGCACGGTGGCCGTCGCCCGGTCGCAGACGGTGCGCACCCGTTCGAGGGGCAGGCCGAGCAGCGCCGCCGCCTGCTCCTCGGCGACCCCCTCGTACAGCCGCAGCACCAGGATCAGCCGTTCCTGCGGCCCCAGCGCGGCCAGCGGACCGCTCGGGTCGGGCCGGGTCCGGCCGAGCGCGCCGTACCGGTGCCAGGTCGCGCGGGCGAAGCGGGTGGCGAGGTACTGGCGGGCGCAGTCGTACGGGTCCTCGCCGCGCAACCGGTCCCAGCGGGCGTAGGTGTGGCCGAGGGCCAGGGTCAGCAGGCGCCGCGCGCGCGGGTTGGCGTCCGGCGGCTCCGCGGTGACCAGCGTGGCGGCGTGCAGCAGCCGCCCGGCCGCGCCCGCGACGAACGCCTCGAACTCCTGGGCCCGGCGGGCACCGTGGGACACCTGCCGATCGCGCACCACGCCTCCCCCTGACGCTGACGGGACCCTGTCCGGTACGGACGGGTGAACCGCGTACGACTCAGGGCCCGGTCTCATATGAGGCCAGCGGGGCCCGGGGGTCAAGAGGCCGGAACCGATCGGCGCGACCGGCATCCTCCGGCCGGCCGAGCGGGCGTGGCCGAGCGGGCGCGGCCGGGGCTCAGGAAGCGGGCGGCTGCTCCGCGGCCGGCCCGGCCGGAACCGACATCCGCGCGGAGAGCGCGTGATTGAAGCGCGTCAGCAGGGAGCAGAACTGCTCGCGCTCCTCGGGCGCCCAGTCCTGGGTCAGCTCGGCCATCAGCTGACGCCTGGAGGAGCGCACCTCCTCCAGCCGGGTGGACCCGCGCGGGGACAGCTGGAGCACCACCGCGCGGCCGTCCTCGGGGTGCGAGGTGCGCTTGACGAGCCCGGTGTCGACCAGCGGAGCCACCTGCCGGGTGACCGTCGAGGAGTCGATGCCCATGCTCGCGGCGAGCGCCTTGACGCCCATCGGGCCTTCCTTGTCGAGGCGGTTGAGCAGCAGATACGCGGCGCGGTCCATGGAGTTGCGCACCTGCCCGACACCGCCGAGCCGCGTCTGTTCCGCGCGACGGGCGAACAACGCCACCTCGTGCTGGAGGACGTCGAGAAGACCGGGGTCACCGACGGTCCTCATGTCCATCGACATATCAGGTGTTGTGGGCATGGCCGGAGGCTCACTTCATGAAGGGCTGCTGGTGTGGGGGACAGGTTACGCGGCCCGGCGGCGCACCGTACCGGCGCTGCGCAAACCGGTCTCGCAGCTTGGTCACGTCCGCCGTGTGCGGCTGTGAACTGCGATGCTGGAGTCATGAGCTACGGCACCGCTGACTCCTTGCGTTCCGTCACCCTCGACGATGTGCGCGGAGCCCAGAAGATGCTCTCGGGCGTGGCACGGGTGACCGCGATGGAGGGCAGCCGGCACCTGTCCCAGCTGGTCGGCGCGCCGGTCCATCTGAAGTGCGAGAACCTCCAGCGGACCGGCTCGTTCAAGCTGCGCGGCGCCTATGTGCGGATCGCCGGGCTGCTGCCGGAGGAGCGGGCGGCCGGTGTGGTCGCGGCGAGCGCCGGGAACCACGCACAGGGCGTGGCGCTGGCCTCCGCGCTCCTGGGCGTGCACGCCACGGTGTTCATGCCGAAGGGCGCGCCCCTGCCGAAGATCAGTGCGACCCGGGAGTACGGCGCGGAGGTGCGCCTGCACGGCCAGGTCGTCGACGAGACGCTGGCCGCCGCCCAGGACTACGCGGACCGGACCGGCGCGGTGTTCATCCACCCCTTCGACCACCCGGACGTCATCGCGGGCCAGGGCACGGTGGGCCTGGAGATCCTGGAGCAGTGCCCGGAGGTGCGCACGATCGTGGTCGGTGTCGGCGGCGGCGGGCTGGCGGCCGGTATCGCGGTCGCGGTGAAGGCGCTGCGGCCGGACGTCAGGATCGTCGGGGTGCAGGCGGAGGGCGCGGCGGCCTACCCGCCCTCGCTGGCCGCCGGCCACCCGGTGTCCGTGCGCGACCCGGCGACGATGGCGGACGGCATCAAGGTGGGGCGGCCGGGCGTGGTGCCGTTCGGGATCGTCAGCGAGCTGGTCGACGAGGTGCGCACGGTCGGCGAGGACCAGCTGTCGGCCGCGCTGCTGCTGTGCCTGGAGCGGGCCAAGCTGGTCGTGGAACCGGCCGGGGCGAGCCCGGTCGCGGCGCTGCTGGCGGCCCCGGACGCCTTCGAGGGCCCGGTGGTCGCGGTCCTCTCCGGCGGGAACGTCGACCCGGTGCTGATGCAACGCGTCCTGCGGCACGGCATGGCGGCGCAGGGCCGGTATCTGGCCGTACGGCTGCGGCTCGTGGACCGGCCGGGCGCGCTCGCCACCCTGCTCGGCGTGCTGTCCGCGGCCGACGCGAACGTGCTCGACGTCAGCCATGTCCGCACCGACCCCCGGCTCGGACTGACCGAGGCCGAGGTGGAGCTGCACCTGGAGACCATGGGCCCGGTGCACTGCACCGAGGTCGAGCAGGCGCTGCGGGACGCGGGCTACACGGTCAGGCGCTGAGGCCGCGGCCGCACTGCCGTGCGCCGGCGTCCCATCGCCCGCCCAGCGGCTCCGCGCCGCCGGCCGGCGCCCCCGGGCATGACAGAGCCCCCGGTGCCGAGGGGCGCCGGGGGCGGATGTCTGGGTTGGGGGAAGGCCCGGTCAGCCCGTGTAGGGCTCGGCCTTCAGGATGCGGACCGAGGCCTTCTTGCCGTTCGGCAGCTCGTACTCGGCGTCCTCGCCGACCTTGTGGCCGATGACGCCGGAGCCGAGCGGCGACTGCGGCGAGTAGGTCTCGACGTCGGTGCTCGCGTACTCACGGGAGGCGAGCAGGAACGTCAGCGTGTCGTCCTCGTCACCGTCGAAGGCGATCGTGACGACCATGCCCGGCGCGACGGTACCGTCGGCGGAGGCCGGAGCCTCGCCCACCTGGGCGTTCTCAAGGAGCTGGGTGAGCTGGCGCACGCGCAGCTCCTGCTTGCCCTGCTCCTCCTTGGCCGCGTGGTACCCGCCGTTCTCACGCAGGTCGCCCTCCTCGCGCGCGGCCGCGATCTTTGCGGCGATCTCCGTGCGCGCAGGACCAGTAAGGTACGCAAGCTCGTCCTTGAGCTTGTTGTACGCCTCCTGGGTCAGCCAGGTGACGTTCTCGCTGGTCTGGGTCACAGGGTGCTCCTCGTCGGTACTGGGAATACAAAGCATCGCCCTACCCAGAAGAATGTTCCCTCTCGGATGGGCGAAACCACGAGCCTAACAATTCAAGGCCGGAAGGGGGAGGACATAAGCCATCAGAATCTCATCAACGCAGGTCAGCGCCTACGTATTCCGGGTGAAGTCGGGCGATGTCCGCGAGGGAACCGGCGCCGGTCAGCCGGTGTGGCAGCCCAGCAGCTCCGCCGTCGTGCCCTTGGCCGTCGTACGCAGCGTGACGACCTTGTCGATCCGGGTGTCCGGTCCGCTGAACCGGAAGTCGGCCCGGCCCACCTCGGCGCCGTCCGCCGCCTGGGAACGCAGGGTGCAGTAGCCGTCGGTGCCGGAGTCCTTGTGGACCTCCAGATGGATCTTCACCGCGTTGTCCGTGACCTGGAAGGTGATCACCTGGGCGCTGATCTTGCTCTCGGCGACATAGTGGTAGGCGAAGTAGCCGACCAGCGCGAGCAGAGCCGCGCCGAACACCGCCGCGGCGACCCTGAGCCTGCGGTCGGCGCGCTCGTCCGAGGAGCGGCCGTAGCGGCCCTCGGGCAGCCGGGTGCTCGCCGTACCCATGATCGTCCTCTCCGCGGAATTAATCGCCCCCCGATTCGGTCACTATAGAAGCCGGCGATTGCGCCCTGAGCCACGGGGGCGCCGACTATCCGAGGATTGAGTCTTGACTGACCAGCTGCGACTGATGGCCGTTCACGCGCACCCCGACGACGAGTCGAGCAAGGGCGCGGCGACCATGGCGAAGTACGTGTCCGAGGGGGTGGACGTGCTGGTGGTGACCTGCACCGGCGGAGAGCGCGGGTCCATCCTCAATCCCAAGCTGCAAGGCGACGCGTACATCGAGGAGCACATCCACGAGGTGCGCAAGAAGGAGATGGACGAGGCCCGCGAGATCCTCGGGGTGAAGCAGGAGTGGCTGGGCTTCGTCGACTCCGGTCTCCCGGAGGGCGACCCGCTGCCGCCGCTGCCCGAGGGCTGCTTCGCCCTGGAGGACGTCGACAAGGCGGCCGGCGAGCTGGTGCGGAAGATCCGTGCCTTCCGCCCCCAGGTGATCACCACCTATGACGAGAACGGCGGCTACCCGCACCCCGACCACATCATGACCCACAAGATCTCCATGGTGGCGTTCGAGGGCGCGGCGGACACCGAGAAGTACCCCGAGAGCGAGTACGGGCCCGCCTACCAGCCGCTGAAGCTCTACTACAACCAGGGCTTCAACCGCCCCCGCACCCTGGCCCTGCACCAGGCGATGCTCGACCGCGGCCTGGAGTCGCCGTACGCGGAGTGGCTCAAGCGGTGGGACGAGATCCAGCGCACCGAACGCACCCTGACCACGCACATCCCCTGCGCGGACTTCTACGAGATCCGTGACAAGGCGCTGATCGCGCACGCCACGCAGATCGACCCGGACGGCGGCTGGTTCAAGGTGCCGCTGGACGTCCAGAAGGAGGTCTGGCCGACGGAGGAGTACGAGCTGGCGAAGTCGCTCGTCGATACCTCCCTCCCCGAGGACGACCTCTTCGCGGGCATCCGGGACAATGCCTGACATGAGCGCAAGCGTGAGCCTGGCAGTGACGCACCTCGTCCCCCTCGCCAAGGACCTGGACCAGAACAAGGTCACCCCCGGCGTCCTCGGCTTCATCGTCTTCGCGGTGATGGCCCTGGCGGTGTGGGGCCTGATGAAGTCGATGAGCAAGCACATGAACAAGGTCGACTTCAAGGAGGCGGAGCCCTCCGGCGAGGAGGCCGGCGCGAAGAGCGAGGCTTCCGGGCGCGTCAAGCAGTAGCAGTCCCGGTAACAGGGGCGGGAGCGGCAGCGGTCCGCCGACGGGTCCGGCGGTTCGGCACCGCCGGGCTCGCGCGTCGCCACGCCCGCCGTCCCCGCATGCCCTTGTCCTGTAAGCCGTCGGGCTAGCGGGCGCTGCCCCGCGTCCCGCGGTCCGCGCCGCCCCGGCTCCCGCTCCGGCGCCGGGATATCGCCAGGTGGACGCAGACCGCCGCCAGTGCCGCCTCCGCCAGCGCGCACAGCGTCGCCTGGAGCAGGGCGCCGCCGGTGCCGGCCGTGGTGAGGTCGAACCAGGCGTCCAGGACCGCCACCGAGGCCGTCGCGGACGCGGTGAGGCGGCCGCGCGGATCGGCGCGCAGGCCCAGCAGGGCCGTGGCCGCGCAGCCGGCCGCCATCAGGACGTCGAGGCCGATCCAGGCCAGCGGCCAGTTCTCCACCCGGGTGCTGCCCGGGAGCGTCACCGCCAGCACCGCCATCCACGGCACGAGCAGCACCGCTGCCCCGCCCAGCGCCACCAAGGCCCACCTCCGTCTGAATCCCATGAACGCCCGGATTCCCTCATTTCGCACAGCGATCCCCTCGCAGCCCGTGCCTCCTCCGACTGCCTCCACCCTAGACCGCAGAGAAATCTCTGCAAAGAAAATTCGGCAGATCTCCGGGGCTTCTCAGGGTCCTCGGGGATACGGTGGGCGGCATGACCGACGGCATGCCCGAGATGACCAGCCTGGAGCGCACCGCCCTCTACAAGTCCCTCGGCAATCCGCTGCGCCGCCGCATCCTCGACTACCTCGGCCGGCACGGCGAGGCCAACTCGACCGTCCTCGCCCGCGAACTCGGGGAAAGCTCCGGCACCACCAGCTACCACCTGCGCAAACTCGCCGAGCAGCGGCTCATCGAGGAGATCCCGGAGAAGTCGGGCGGGCGGGAGCGCTGGTGGCGGACCCTGCCGTTCAGCCACACCACCCCCGACCCGGCCGCCATGACCCGCGAGGAGTACGCGGCCGCCGCCGAACTCGCGCACCTGAAGATCGAGTTCGACACGGCCCTCTACCGCCGCGCCCACGAGGAGTACCGCGGCCCCGAGGGCTGGGCCCAGGTCCAGCGCCACAACACCTGGATGACCAGGGAGGAACTCCTCGCCTTCCTGCGGGAGTACCACGAGCTGCTCGGCCGGTACGGCCACCCGCGCGAGGCGGCGCCCCCCGAGGCACGCCCGGTCCTGGTGCGTTTCTACGCGGCGCCGGAGCCCGTGGGAGAGTGGGAGCGTGGTGAACCGACTGGCGCATGAGACCTCCCCGTACCTCCTCCAGCACGCCGACAACCCGGTCGACTGGTGGCCCTGGTCGACCGAGGCCTTCGAGGAGGCCCGCAGGAGCGACCGGCCCGTGCTGCTGAGCGTCGGGTACAGCAGCTGTCACTGGTGCCATGTCATGGCCCACGAGTCCTTCGAGGACCAGGCCACCGCCGAGTACCTCAACGCCCACTTCGTCAGCGTCAAGGTCGACCGCGAGGAGCGGCCCGACGTCGACGCCGTCTACATGGAGGCCGTACAGGCCGCCACCGGGCAGGGCGGCTGGCCGATGACCGTGTTCCTCACCCCGGACGCCGAGCCGTTCTACTTCGGCACCTACTTCCCGCCCGCCCCCCGGCACGGGATGCCCTCCTTCCGGCAGGTCCTGGAGGGGGTCCAGCAGGCCTGGTCGGGCCGCCGCGAGGAGGTCACCGAGGTCGCCGGGAAGATCGTCCGCGACCTGTCCCAGCGGGAGATCGTCCGGCATGCCGCACAGGCGCCCGGCGAGCAGGAGCAGGCGCAGGCGCTGCTCGGGCTCACCCGGGAGTACGACCCCCAGCGCGGCGGGTTCGGCGGGGCGCCCAAGTTCCCGCCGTCCATGGTGATCGAGTTCCTGCTGCGCCACCACGCCCGCACCGGCGCCGAGGGCGCCCTCCAGATGGCGCGGGACACCTGCGAGCGGATGGCCCGCGGCGGCATCTACGACCAGCTCGGCGGCGGCTTCGCCCGCTACTCCGTGGACCGCGACTGGGTCGTGCCGCACTTCGAGAAGATGCTGTACGACAACGCCCTGCTCTGCCGGGTGTACGCACATCTGTGGCGGGCCACCGGCTCGGATCTCGCCCGGCGGGTCGCGCTGGAGACCGCCGACTTCATGGTGCGCGAACTGCGCACTCCCGAGGGCGGGTTCGCCTCCGCGCTCGACGCCGACAGTGACGACGGCACCGGCCGGCACGTCGAGGGCGCGTACTACGTCTGGACGCCGGAGCAGCTGCGCGAGGTGCTGGGCGAGGACGACGCCGCCCTCGCCGCCCAGTACTTCGGGGTGACCGTGGAGGGCACCTTCGAGCACGGGCAGTCGGTGCTCCAGCTGCCGCAGAGCGAGGGCGTCGTCGAGGCCGGGCGGATCGACTCCGTGCGGCGGCGTCTGCTCGCCGCCCGCGCGGAGCGTCCCGCGCCCGGCCGGGACGACAAGGTCGTCGCCGCCTGGAACGGGCTCGCCGTCGCCGCGCTCGCCGAGACCGGCGCCTACTTCGACCGGCCCGACCTGGTCGAGGCCGCTCTCGGCGCCGCCGACCTGCTCGTCCGGGTGCACCTGGACGAGCACGCCCGGCTCTCCCGCACCAGCAAGGACGGCCGCGTCGGCGGCAACGCCGGCGTCCTGGAGGACTACGCCGACGTCGCCGAGGGCTTCCTCGCCCTCGCCTCGGTGACCGGCGAGGGCGTCTGGCTGGACTTCGCCGGCCTCCTCCTCGACCAGGTGCTCGCCCGCTTCACCGACCAGGAGACCGGCGCCCTGTACGACACCGCGGCCGACGCCGAGCAGCTCATCCGCCGCCCCCAGGACCCCACCGACAACGCCACCCCGTCCGGCTGGACCGCCGCGGCCGGCGCCCTCGTCGGGTACGCCGCCCACACCGGGTCGGAGATCCACCGCACCGGCGCCGAACGGGCGCTGGGCGTGGTGAAGGCCCTCGGGCCGCGGGTGCCCCGGTTCATCGGCTGGGGGCTCGCCGTCGCCGAGGCGCTGCTCGACGGGCCCAAGGAGGTCGCCGTGGTCGGGCCGGAGGGCGACGACCGGACGGCCGTACTGCACCGCACGGCGCTGCTCGGCACCGCGCCGGGCGCCGTCGTCGCCGTCGGCGCGCCGGGGAGTGACGAGTTTCCGCTGCTCGCCGACCGGCCGCTGCCGGGCGGTGAACCGGCCGCCTATGTCTGCCGCAACTTCACCTGCGACGCCCCCACGGCCGATCCGGAGCGGCTGCGGGCCGTGCTGAACGGGCACTGAGCGGCGCGGACGGCACGCCGACGGAACGCGCCAACTGTCCGAATGTGAACCACGTGTTCGGATAGATACCGCTTGCCCCCGCTTAGCACACCGCCGTTCCGAAACACGCCATTTATCGGAACGGTCCCCGCGCTTCACAGATCCCCCCTAGTCTCTGCACAGCGACACGACGGGTGACGCAACGCTGACCCAGCGTCGATCCGTCGTCGTACGCCCAGGGGGTTTCAGGGGATTATCAGGGGATCTGGGGGGATCTTTGCTGACGTCCGTCTTCATCGCTGCCGTCTCGCTTGCGCTGTTCTGGATGGCGGCTTTCACTCTGTGGTGGCAGATGCACGCGTGGCGCACGCCCGAGGTGCTCGCCTCCACCCGGTTCGGCCGCCCCGACGGCGCCGAACACCTCTCCTTCTCACTGCTGGTACCGGCCCGCCACGAACAGGCGGTGCTGGACCACACCATCCAGCGGCTGCTCCGCTCCCGCCACGCCGACTTCGAGATCATCGTCATCGTCGGACACGACGACCCGGAGACGACCGAGGTGGCCGAGGCGGCCGCCCGGCGCGATCCGCGGGTCCGGGTGGTCGTGGACACCCACGACAAGAAGAACAAGCCGAAGGCCATGAACACGGCGCTGCCGCACTGCCGCGGCGATGTCGTCGGGGTCTTCGACGCCGAGGACCAGGTCCATCCCGAGCTGCTCGCCCATGTCGACCACGCCTTCCGCAGCACCGGCGCGGACGTCGTCCAGGGCGGGGTCCAGCTCATCAACTTCCACTCCAGCTGGTACAGCCTGCGCAACTGCCTGGAGTACTTCTTCTGGTTCCGCTCCCGGCTCCATCTGCACGCGCAGAAGGGGTTCATCCCGCTCGGCGGCAACACCGTCTTCGTCCGCACCGACGTGCTGCGCGACGCGGAGGGCTGGGACCCCGACTGCCTCGCCGAGGACTGCGACCTCGGGGTACGGCTGTCCAGCATCGGCAAGAAGGTCGTCGTCGCCTACGACTCCGCCATGGTCACCCGCGAGGAGACCCCGGGCAGTCTGATGGCGCTGCTCAGACAGCGCACCCGCTGGGACCAGGGCTTCCTCCAGGTCTACCGGAAGAAGGACTGGAAGCAGCTGCCCGGACACGGCCAGCGGCTGCTCGCCCGCTACACCCTGATGACACCGTTCATGCAGGCCTTCTGCGGACTGGTCATCCCGCTCAACGCGGCCGTCGCGCTCTTCCTCGACGTGCCCGTCGGCGTCGCCTTCCTCACCTTCCTGCCGCTGGTCACCGCGGCCGTCACCGTCGTCTTCGAGGTGGTCGGACTGCACGACTTCGGCAGGCAGTACGGCCTGCGGGTGCGCCTCGTCCACTATCTGAAACTCCTCGCGGGCGGCCCCTTCTACCAGGTCCTCCTGGCCGGCGCCGCGATCCGTGCCGTATGGCGCGAGCAACGCGGCCGCACCGACTGGGAGCTGACCCGGCACGTCGGCGCGCACCTGGATGCGGCCGAGCCGATCCGAGAGGACGTTCCCGCGTGACCTCCACCCTCCCCGCGGTGACCGGCGACCAGGTCCCCGCGCAGCACCCGCCTGCGCCCGCGGCGGGCCCCACCGAGCGGCCCACGCCACCGCAGCGGCTCCGCGCGTCCCGGCCCGACCTGCTGCTCTGCGGGGCCCTGCTGACGGCGATCCTCGTCGTCCAGGGCTGGAACATCGCCGACTACCCGGCCCTCAGCGACGACGAGGGCACCTACCTCGCCCAGGCCTGGGCCGTCCAGCAGGGCCGGGGCCTGGCCCACTACACCTACTGGTACGACCACCCGCCGCTCGGCTGGATCCAGATAGCCCTGCTCGGCTGGATACCCTCGGCCGTCAGCCCGGGCTCCATGACCGTCGCCACCATGCGGCTGCTCATGCTGGGCATCGGCGGAGTCAGCGCGGTCCTCGTCTACGTCCTCGGCCGCCGCCTGTGCCTGCCCCGCTGGGCCGCCGGACTCGGCATGGCCCTGTTCGGACTCTCGCCGCTCGCGGTCGTCCTCAGCCGCGAGATCTTCCTCGACAACATCGCCGTGATGTGGCTGCTGCTGGCGTTCTGCCTCGCCGCCTCGCCCAGCCGCCACCTCTGGCACCACTTCGGCGCAGGCCTCGCCGCCGCCGCGGCCGTGCTCACCAAGGAGACGATGCTCGTCGTCCTGCCCGCCCTGTTCGTCACCATGTGGCGGCACAGCCACCGCGACACCCGCAAGTTCGCCCTCACCGGAGCCGTCACCGGCTGCGCCCTGATCGGGCTGTCGTACCCGCTGTTCGCGCTGCTCAAGGGCGAGTTGCTGCCCGGCGCCGGACATGTCTCGCTGTGGGGCGGGATCACCTACCAGATGTCCCGGCCCGGCTCGGGCTTCCTCCTCGACCCGGGCTCCGGCGCCTACGGGGTGCTGCACTCCTGGCTCTACTACGACCGGGTGCTGCCCCTCGGCGGCCTCGCCGGGGCGCTGCTCCTGCTGCTCATCCGGCGCTGGTCGGTCACCGCCCGGGCCCTCGCCGGACCCGCTCTCGCGGTCGCCGTCCTCACCGCGGTCGCCCTGCGCCCGGGCGGCTATCTGCCCGCCATGTACATCATCGGCGCGCTGCCCTTCCTCGCCCTGGTGCTGGCCGGCGCCACCGCCTCCGTGGCACACGCCGTACTGCACCGCCGGCGGCGCCCCGACGAGCGCCGCCGGGTCACCGGCGGCCGGTACGCGCTCGCCGCGGTCCTCGCCCTCGCGGCCGGCGCCTACGTCGTACCGCGCTGGTACGACGGCGACCGCACCGCCGTCACCGCCGACGCCAACCGGCCCTACCGGCAGGCGTCGCACTGGCTCGGCACCCGGGTCGCCCACCCGGCAGACACCCGGGTCCTCGTCGACGACGCCCTCTGGCTGGACCTCGTGCACGCCGGATACCGGCCCGGGCTCGGCGCGATCTGGTTCTACAAGGCCGACCTCGACCCGGCCGTCGGCACGACCCTGCCGCACGGCTGGCAGGACCTCGACTACGTCGTCGCCTCGCCGACCGTCCGCCGCGACGCCAAGGACCTGCCCACCGTGCGGGCCGCCCTGAAGCACTCCACACCGGTCGCCGCCTTCGGCAGCGGACCCGACCGCATCGAGATCCGGCGGATCCAGCCCACGGGAGGCACCCGATGAGCGAGTACACCGCGCCCGTACCCGGTCTCGACGCCGTCGAGGTGCCCGAGCCGGGGGCCGTCACCGTCGTCGTACCGACCTTCAACGAGTCCGCGAACGTCCGGCAGCTGCTGCACCGGATCACCGAGGCGGTGCCCGCCCGGCTGCCCTGCGAGGTGGTCTTCGTGGACGACTCCACCGACGACACCCCCGAGGTGATCCGGCAGGCCGCCCAGGACTGCCCGTTCCCGGTGTCCGTCCTGCACCGGGCGGAACCGGTCGGCGGACTCGGCGGGGCGGTGGTGGAGGGGCTGCGGGCCGCGACCTCGGAGTGGATCGTCGTCATGGACGGCGACTGCCAGCACCCGCCCGCCCTGATCCCCGAGCTGGTGGCCACCGGCGAACGGACGCACGCCGGGCTCGTCGTCGCCTCCCGCTACACCGCGGGCGGCAGCCGGGCCGGCCTCGCCGGCGGCTACCGGGTGGCCGTGTCGCGCGCCGCCACCTGGCTCGCCAAGGCCCTCTTCCCCCGCCGGCTGCACGGCATCAGCGACCCCATGAGCGGCTTCTTCGCCGTCCGGCGCAGCGCCGTCACCGCGGACGTGCTCCGGCCGCTCGGCTACAAGATCCTCCTCGAACTGGCCGTCCGCAGCCGGCCGCGCCGGGTCGCCGAGGTGCCGTTCGTGTTCCAGGAGCGGTTCGCGGGGGAGTCCAAGTCCACCGCCCGGGAGGGCTTCCGCTTCCTGCGCCACCTGGCCGGGCTGCGCAGCGCCTCCCCGGCCGCCCGGATGATCGGCTTCGGACTGATCGGCGCGAGCGGGTTCGCCCCCAACCTGATCGGTCTGTGGGCGCTGACCGCCCTGGGCGTGCACTACGTCCCCGCCGAGATCCTCGCCAACCAGCTCGGCGTCGGCTGGAACTTCCTGCTCATCGAGCAGCTGCTGTTCCGCGACCGGCGCGCGCACCGCCGCTGGTGGGACCGGCTCGGCCGGTTCGCGCTGCTCGCCAACGCCGACCTCGTCCTGCGCATCCCGCTGATCGCGCTGCTCGTCGGCCGGTTCGGTATGGGCGTCCTGGCCGCGACCGCGCTGGCGCTGGTGCTGACCTTCGTCCTGCGCTTCGTCGGCACCGAAGCGCTGGTCTATCTCCCGCGACGCCGCCGCGGGGATCGTACGACCGCAAGGAGAGCCGTGTGAGCACGTACCGCAGACGGAAGGCACTGGTCGGGGTGGGCGCCCTGACCGCCGGTCTGCTCCTGACCTCGCCGCAGAGCGCCGAGGCCGCCAACCTGATCAAGAACCCCGGCTTCGAGACCACCGGCAGCGGTGACATGCCGTCCTGCTGGGAGAAGGCGGGCTGGGGCGACAACGACTTCAGCTACGAGACCACCTCCGACGCGCACTCCGGCGCGAAGGCCATGAAGGTCACCCTGACCCGCCGGGTCGACGGCGACCGCAAGGCGATGTTCCTGGAGTCCACGGACTGCGCGCCCGCCGTGAGCGTCGGAAAGCAGTACGACCTGGGGCTCTGGTACAAGACCACGACCCCGGACGCGAACGTCACCCTCTTCCGGCACGACAGCACGACCGGCTGGCAGTACTGGACCGACGTCAAGACCCTGGAGACGGCTGCCGACTGGACCCGGGCCACGGTCCGCACCCCGGAGATCCCGGCCGGCACCGACCGCATCACCTGGGGCGTGTCGGTGTACGGCACCGGGTCGGCGACCACCGACGACTACACCATGGAGCAGGTGCCGGACACCGTTCCGCCCGCGCAGTGCACCGGCACGGCCGACCAGTGCGCGAACGGCGGCTGGTCCGTGCTGCCGACGCAGAACCCGGTCCGCTCCATGCACTCCGTCGTGCTGAACAACGGCAAGGTGCTGCTGATCGCGGGATCCGGCAACAGCGAGGAGAGCTTCGCCGCCGGGACCTTCACCTCGGCGGTCTACGACCCGGCCAACGGCACCTACCGGCTCGTCCCCACCCCGAAGGACATGTTCTGCGCGGGCCATGTGCAGCTCCAGGACGGGCGGGTGCTCGTCCTCAGCGGCAACAAGGCGTACCCGGTCCCCGGCGGCCACGGCTACGAGGGCTACCGGGACTCCTACGTCTTCGACCCGAGGACCGAGACCTACACCAAGGTCAACGATCTCAACGACGGCCACTGGTACCCGTCGGCGACCGAGCTGGGCAACGGTGACGTCATCACCTTCGGCGGGCTCCGCGAGGACTCCACCGGCTCGGTGACGGCGGAGCGGTTCAGCGCCGCGCAGAACCAGTGGCTGCCGCTGTCCCAGGTCCACCAGACCTGGTCCTACTGGGGCCTGTACCCGGCGATGGTCCTGATGCAGGACGGCCGCCTCTTCTACACGGGCAGCCATGTCTTCGGCAACAACATCCCCGGCACGGGCGCGGCGGTCTACGACTACGACGCCAACACCATCACCCAGATCCCGGGGCTCCAGAACAAGGACCAGCGCGACCAGTCGGCGTCGGTGCTGCTGCCCCCCGCCCAGGACCAGCGGGTCCTCACCATCGGCGGCGGCAACATCGACAGCAACCCCGACGCGGGCCGCCTCACCGACCTGATCGACCTCAAGCAGCCGAACCCGTCCTATGTCGCCGGGCCGCCGCTCCCGCAGGGCACGGTCGACCTCGGCACCGGGACCCGGCCGGAGACCGGCGGCCAGGGCAAGATGTACGTCTCCGCGGTGCTGCTGCCCGACGGCACGGTGCTGGAGACCGGCGGCGCCCTGCACAACCGGGCCGACCCGGTGCACGAGTCCTCGCTCTTCGACCCCGGCAGCAACACCTTCGCCCCGGTCGCTGCCGACCCCGAGGACCGCGGCTACCACTCCTCCGCGTTCCTGCTGCCCGACGGCCGGGTCATGGCCACCGGCGACAACCCGGGCAACGGCAGCTGGAACCACAACGTGTCCGTCTACACCCCGCCCTACCTCTACAAGGGCACCCGCCCGACGATCACCTCGGTGATCAGCCAGGAGTGGAAGTACGGCGACACCCAGCGGATCACCGTGGACCGGCCCGTCGCACGGGCCGAGCTGATCCGGCCGGCCGCGGTGACGCACTCCTCCGACCCGAACCAGCGGTTCGTGGATCTGCCGCTGTCGGTGGACGGGAACAACGTCGACCTCAACGTCACGAACAACCCCAACATCGCCCCGCCCGGCTGGTACATGCTGTTCGCCGTCGACGCGAACGGGGTGCCGTCCGTGGCCCAGTGGGTCCATCTGACCGGCCCCGCGGCCATGACCGCCGCCGCCCCGCACGTCCACGCCTTTGCCGACGACCTGTCCGGCAAGGTCACCGGCCCCGGCAGGAGGCGCGCCGCCCAGCCGGTCAGCCCCACCCTCTCCGGCTGCGACCGCCACTACGGCTCGGCCAACGTCTGCGTGCCCACGGTCTTCCCGCCCGAGGTGCGCAGGACGGCGGCGGCCCGGTGCGCCTGGCTGCGGCACAACCACTACGGCCGGCTGCGGGTCAACGGCGGGGACGACCCGCTGGGCCTGGACCACGACCGCAACGGCATCGCCTGCCAGGGAGGAGACCTGACCGGGCGTTAGGGCCTTTTGAGAGGCTCTAGCCGTGCTCTGCCAGGGCGCGCTCCACGATGGCCACCAGCTGGTCGTGGTGCGCGCCCTTCCAGTAGGCGCGGCCGCACGCGGTGCACTGGGCGAAGACGTCGTACGAGCGGTGCGTGCCGCCCTTGAGCTGGTCGGCGACCTCGTCCTTGGTGGCGTCGCGCAGCAGCCCGTTGCAGGCGGTGCAGCGGGTCCACGGGCGCAGCTCGGGGGCGAAGCGGTCCAGGACGTCGTGGAGTTGGTCGTCGGGCCGGGTGCTGTAGACGAACGCCCCGGCCCACAGCTCGCGGCGGCGCAGCAGCCCCCGGTCCCGGCTGAGCATGACCCGCTTCTCGGCGGCCGAGCGGGCGGCGAGTGCCGGGTCGCCGATGTCGGTCGACTCGTACGCCGCGTCGACGCCGAGCAGCCGCAGCCGGCGGGCGAGGGTGCCGAGATGCACGTCGAGGAGGAAGCGGAGCGGGGCGCCGGGGACCCGCTGGGGGCGTTCCACGGCGCGGACGCTGACCGTCTCGCCCGCCTTCGGGATGTGCGACACCGGCACCTCGTGGCCGTCCACGACCAGCGCGCCGACCTCGGTCAGCGGCACGCCGAGGGACTCGACGACATGGCCGAGCGTCGAGACGCCGTCGGTGCCGAGCGGGGTGGCGCCGGCCCGCCGGGCGTGCGGCACGAACAGATGGAGCGCGGGGGCGACTTCGACGCGGATCTCGGCTCGGTTCACGTCGTCAGCATCGCACGCGGTACGGCCCGTGCCTCAGCGGTTTTCGACGGGCAGCCCGTGCTCCAGGACGTCCAGGGCGCGTTCCATCAGCGCCCCCAGGTCGTCCTGCTGGCCGGTCTCGCCCCAGTAGCGGTTGACCTCCATGAGCCCGCCGATCAGCGACATGGCGTGGACCCGCACCTCCAGCGCCTCCGGGTCGAGTCCGGTGCGGTCCGCGATGACCCGGCGGAGCAGGGCGCCGGTGCTCGCCATGCTCTCCAGCATCCGGCCGCGGACGGCCGGGACCTCGACCCCGAGCCGCACCCGCAGCCGGGCCACCTCGGGGTCCTCGGCCAGCGCACGGTCGACCGCCCGGTGGATGACGTACCGCAGGGACTGGATGAGCGGCTCGCCGGCCGGGCGGGCACGCAGTTCGTCCGCCATCAGCAGGTCGTACTCGTCGGTGAGGACGATGTCCTCCTTGGTCGGGAAGTACCGGAAGACGGTCGACGGCGACACCTCGGCCCGCTCGGCGATCTGGTCGATCGTGGTGGCGTCGTACCCCTGCTCGGCGACGAGTGCGTAGGTCGCCGCGCGGATCGCCTCGCGGGTCTTGATCTTCTTGCGTTCCCGCAGGCCGAGGCGGGGGCGGTCGGCGGGGGAGGTGCTGGGGGTGCGTGCGGCCGTCATGCCGGTCATTGTCGGGCATCGCCCTGGGGGGCCGCGCGCGGCGGCGACCGGTGTCGGCCGCACGAGAAAAGGCCACGACTCGGGGTGAGCCGTGGCCGCAGGGCAGGGGTCAGGCGTGCTGGTAGGCCACCAGGGAGATGCCGACGTAGTGCACGACGAACGCGGCGAGGGTGAAGGAGTGGAAGACCTCGTGGAAGCCGAACCAGCGCGGGGAGGGGTTCGGCCGCTTGATGCCGTAGATCACGCCGCCGGCGCTGTAGAGCAGTCCGCCGACGATCACCAGCACCAGGACGGCGATGCCGCCGGCGCGCATGAAGTCCGGCAGGAAGAAGACGGCGGCCCAGCCCATCGCCAGATAGCAGGGGGTGTAGAGCCAGCGCGGGGCGCCCACCCAGAAGACCCGGAAGACGATCCCGGCCGCCGCGGCGGCCCAGATGCCCCACAGCAGCCACTGGCCCTGCGCGCCGGGCAGGAGCAGCAGGGTCAGCGGGGTGTAGGTGCCCGCGATGATCAGGAAGATGTTGGCGTGGTCCAGCCGGCGCAGCACGCCGTCCATCCGGGGGCTCCAGTTGCCCCGGTGGTACAACGCGCTGACCCCGAAGAGCAGGCAGGCTGTCAGGGCGTAGATGCCGCACGCGATGCGGCCTCTGGGGGAGTGGGCGAGAGCGGTGAGCACCAGGCCCGCGATGAGTACGGCCGGGAACATGCCGAGGTGCAGCCAGCCGCGCAGCCTGGGCTTGACCGGATGCGGCAAGGAGAGCGCGCCGAGACCGCGGCCGCTGGCCGGCGTCTCGGTGGGCGCGTCGGGGACGGACGCAGTCATGCGGGGCATGGTACCCACGCCGCCGTAAATCAGGCGTGAGCGAGGGCCTTGGTCGTTCGAACGCAAAAAGACCTTCAGGTGAAGCAAAGCCGTACGCAAAGGGAATGCAAACACCCCTGGAAGGCGTGGTCTTCCTCACCTCGCTCACCTGTGAGGCCCCCTGGACATATGCGCATGTACGTCGGATGATCAAATGAGTGCGGTCGGCACCGGATGAGCATCGCGAAGCA
Organism: Streptomyces sp. NPDC031418; assembly: GCF_055581605.1. Classification (NCBI taxonomy): domain Bacteria; kingdom Bacillati; phylum Actinomycetota; class Actinomycetes; order Kitasatosporales; family Streptomycetaceae; genus Streptomyces; species Streptomyces sp. NPDC031418. Next base: position 290,297 of record NZ_JBVIJC010000010.1, on the reverse strand, counting down.
TCCGGGTCGCAGCCCCCACGGGGCAACAAAGGACAAAATCCCTCACTTAGGAGCAACCGTGGCGCGCGACAACTCGGCTTCAGGCGTTCCCACCAACCATCAGGAACTGATCTCGTGGGTCGACGAGATCGCCGAACTGACGCAGCCGGACAGGGTGGTCTGGTGTGACGGCTCCGAGGCCGAGTACGACCGGCTCTGTGCGGAGCTGGTGGCCAAGGGGACCTTCCGGAAACTCGATCCGATCAAGCGCCCCAACTCCTACTACGCCGCCTCCGACCCGACCGACGTCGCGCGCGTCGAGGACCGCACCTTCATCTGCTCCGAGAAGGAGGAGGACGCGGGCCCGACCAACCACTGGAAGGCCCCCGCCGAGATGCGGGAGATCTTCGCAGGCGAGAAGGGCCTGTTCCGCGGCTCGATGCGCGGCCGCACCATGTACGTCGTCCCGTTCTGCATGGGCCCGCTCGGCTCGCCGCTGTCCGCGCTGGGCGTGGAGATCACGGACTCGGCGTACGTCGCCGTCTCCATGCGCACCATGACCCGCATGGGCCAGGACGTCCTGGACGAACTGGGTGACGAGGGCTTCTTCGTGAAGGCCGTGCACACCCTCGGCGCGCCGCTGGAGGAGGGCCAGGACGACGTTCCGTGGCCGTGCAACTCCACCAAGTACATCTCGCACTTCCCCGAGTCGCGCGAGATCTGGTCCTACGGCTCCGGTTACGGCGGCAACGCCCTGCTCGGCAAGAAGTGCTACGCGCTGCGCATCGCCTCCGTCATGGCCCGCGACGAGGGCTGGCTGGCCGAGCACATGCTGATCCTCAAGCTCACCCCGCCGCAGGGCGAGGCCAAGTACGTCGCCGCCGCCTTCCCCTCCGCCTGCGGCAAGACCAACCTCGCCATGCTGGAGCCCACGGTCTCCGGCTGGACCGTGGAGACCATCGGCGACGACATCGCCTGGATGCGCTTCGGCGAGGACGGCCGGCTGTACGCGATCAACCCCGAGGCAGGCTTCTTCGGCGTCGCGCCCGGCACCGGTGAGCACACCAACGCCAACGCGATGAAGACCCTCTGGGGCAACGCGGTCTTCACCAACGTCGCCCTGACCGACGACGGCGACGTGTGGTGGGAGGGCATGACCGAGGAGGCCCCGGCCCACCTGACCGACTGGAAGGGCAACGACTGGACGCCGGCCTCCGAGACCCCGGCCGCCCACCCCAACGCCCGCTTCACGGTGCCCGCCTCGCAGTGCCCGATCATCGCGCCCGAGTGGGAGGACCCCAAGGGCGTGCCGATCTCCGCGATCCTCTTCGGCGGCCGGCGCGCCAGCGCGGTGCCGCTGGTGACCGAGTCCTTCGACTGGAACCACGGTGTCTTCCTGGGCGCCAACGTCGCCTCCGAGAAGACCGCCGCCGCCGAGGGCAAGGTCGGCGAGCTGCGCCGCGACCCGTTCGCGATGCTGCCGTTCTGCGGTTACAACATGGGCGACTACATGGCCCACTGGATCAAGGTCGGCGCGTCCGCGGACGCGGCCAAGCTGCCGAAGATCTACTACGTCAACTGGTTCCGCAAGAACGACGAGGGGAAGTTCGTCTGGCCGGGCTTCGGCGAGAACTCCCGCGTCCTGAAGTGGATCGTGGAGCGGCTCGACGGCAGGGCCGAGGGCGTCGAGACCCCGATCGGCATCCTGCCGACCAAGGAGGCGCTGGACACGGACGGCCTCGAACTCTCCGAGTCCGACCTGGACTTCCTGCTCAAGGTCGACACGGATGTCTGGCGCGAGGAGGCCGCGCTGATCCCCGAGCACCTCAACACCTTCGGTGACCACACGCCGAAGGAGCTGTGGGAGCAGTACCAGGCGCTGGTCGAGCGCCTGGGCTGAGCCCGTACGGACTCCGCGGCCGGTTGGGATGCGCCCTGACCAGTGATCGTCACGGCCGGCCGCGGTGCGGATGGCGAGGCCGCGCACAACGGCGTGCGTGGCCAGGGCCCGCTGCGATGTGCTTCCGTCTGCCCCGACGGACGCGAATCGCGGCGGGCCTTCGCCCTTTTCGGGTGTGGGGCGCCCGGTCCGCGCGTCTCGGTGGGTGCACGCGGACCGGGGCCGTCGAGGGGACCCCGGGTGGGGTCAGTGGGCCGCGCTGAGTTCCTTCGGGTCGGCCAGGGCGGCGGTGTGCGCGTCCATCCGCTCGGCGGCGAGGATCGCCGCGGCCGTGTCCGCGCGGGACGCGGCGACCACCAGGGCGCGTCCGGCGAGCGCGTGGGCGCGCCGGTGCAGGGCCGCCGGGTCACCGGCCGGGGCGGGGTCCGGTGTCGCGCGCAGCGGCGTACGGCCGCCGCGCAGCCGGCCCACCTGGGCGGCGAGGCGCTCCGCGGCGGTGTCCAGGTCGGGGGAGGGCGTCAGGGCGCACAGCTCGTCGGTGACCGCGAGGAGCGCGGCGAGGTGGCCGGCGAGCTGGATGTCCAGCTCCTCCTCGCGCGACCGGTGGGGAAAGTCGGAGGTGGGGCCGGCCATCGTGCTGTGGACCGACTTGGTCCGGATCGGTTCGTACATGGGATGGCCTCCTGTGCGCTGACAGGAAACCATCCTAGCTTGGATTTCGTCTAAAGTTGAGTCGAGTCACGGAATGAAGTCCGGGGGGCTCGCTCCGCTACGGCTGGCCGTAGCCCTCGAGGAAGTTGCCGATCCGGCCGATCGCGTCCCGCAGATCGCCGACCGACGGCAGGGTCACCACCCGGAAGTGGTCCGGCTCCGGCCAGTTGAAGCCTGTGCCCTGGACGACCATGATCTTCTCCTGCCGCAGCAGGTCCAGGACCATCTGCCGGTCGTCCTTGATCTTGAAGACCTTCGGGTCCAGGCGCGGGAAGAGGTACAGCGCGCCCTTCGGCCGGACACAGCTCACGCCCGGGATCTGCGTCAACAGCTCGTATGCCGTGTCCAGCTGCTCCTTCAGCCGGCCGCCCGGCAGCACCAGGTCGTTGATGGTCTGCCGGCCGCTGAGCGCCGCGACCACGCCGTGCTGGCCCGGCATGTTGGCGCACAGCCGCATGTTCGCGAGGATCGTCAGGCCCTCGATGTAGGAGTCGGCGTGCGCGCGCGGCCCGGAGATCGCCATCCAGCCGACGCGGTACCCGGCCACCCGGTACGCCTTCGACATGCCGTTGAAGGTGAGGGTGAGGAGGTCCGGGGCGACCTTCGCGGTCGGAGTGTGGGTGGCGCCGTCGTAGAGGATCTTGTCGTAGATCTCGTCGGAGCAGACCAGCAGGTTGTGCCGCCGGGCGATGTCCGTCAGCCCCTTGAGCACGGCCTCGTCGTAGACCGCGCCGGTGGGGTTGTTCGGGTTGATGACGACGATGGCCTTGGTCCGGTCGGTGACCTTGCGCTCGATGTCGGCGAGGTCGGGCATCCAGTCGGACTGCTCGTCACAGCGGTAGTGCACCGCCGTACCGCCGGAGAGGGAGACGGCCGCCGTCCACAGGGGATAGTCCGGGGACGGTACGAGTACCTCGTCGCCGTCGTCCAGCAGGCCCTGCATCGCCATCACGATCAGCTCGGAGACGCCGTTGCCGATGAAGACGTGCTCGACGTCCGTCTCGATGCCGAGCGTCTGGTTGTGCATGACGACCGCGCGGCGGGCGGCGAGCAGGCCCTTGGCGTCGCCGTAGCCGTGCGCCGTGGAGACGTTGCGGAGGATGTCCTCCAGGATCTCGGGCGGACACTCGAAGCCGAACGCCGCCGGGTTGCCGGTGTTCAGCTTGAGGATCCGATGCCCTGCCGCCTCAAGCCGCATCGCCTCCTCGAGCACCGGGCCCCGGATCTCGTAACAGACGTTGGCGAGCTTGGTCGACTGGATCACCTGCATGCACGTGAGCTTACGGCTCGGTAACGCCTCATGGGTCGTGTTTTCCGACACGTGAGACAGATCGGTTTGCCCCGATATCCGAGCTGGGTGTCTCGGCGGTCACTCGCCTCCCTAGAATGCGGTGCGCCGCGTCGGGGCGCGGGGGTCCTGGGCGGGGCGGGGAGACACAGAGGGATGGGGATGGACGGCGGACAGATACCGGACGGCGGGGACAGACCGGGCGGCATGCCCCCGGGTCACACCCATCCCCTGCCGGGCGTGTCGCATGCCGACCTCACCCAGCCGCTTCCGCCGGTCGTGCCGCAAGCGGATCTCACGCAGCCGCTTCCGCCGGTCGTGCCGCAAGCGGATCTCACGCAGCCGCTTCCGCCGGTCGTGCCGCAAGCGGATCTCACCCAGCCGCTTCCCTCGGCCGTGTCGCACGCCGACCTCACCCAGCCGCTTCCCTCGGCCGTGTCGCACGCCGACCTCACCCAGCCGCTCCCCACAGCCGCCGCAGCGCCCTATCCCGCCCCCGCGCCGCACGCGGACCCCGCCGTGCCGAACGTGTATCTGCCCCAGTCGGACGCCGCGCCGGCGTACGACGAGTACGCCGACCCCGCCGCCGCCCACGGCTGGCAGGACGCCTACGGCGAGACCTGGCAGACGGCCCCGCAGGTGGTGCCCGTCGAGCCGGGTGGGGGGCGGGCCGGGCGGCGGCGGGAGGAGCGGCGGCGAGCGAGCGGGCGCCGCCGGATCGGGGTCGTCGCCGGGGTCGCCGGCGTGGTCGGCGCCGTCGCGGTGATCGCCGCCGTGGCGGGCTCGGGCTCGGGCTCGCCGGACGGCGGTTCCCGGCCCGCCGGCAGCGGCAGCGACCGCGGCGGTACGGCCGTGGAGACGCCGACGGCCGGCACGGGGGCTCCGTCCGCCACCGGTTCGGCCGGCTCCCGGAGTACCTCCGTGGCCGTCTCGCCGCCCCGCTCCACCGGCCCGTCCTCGGCGCCCGCGTCCAGTGCGGCGGCCACGGACGCGCCGAGCGAGAGTGCCGCGCCCTCTGCCTCCGCCGTGACCGGTGCGACGACCGGTGCGCCCGCGCCGACGGTGACGAGTACGGCCCCGACCGTGAGCACCACCGCGCCGACGTTCCCCACGCGCGGCCACGGTCGCGGCGCGACCAAGCGGCCCCACTGATCGCGCCCGGCTGGTCCAACTCCCGCCTGCTCTCGCCCGGTTGGCCGACAGAGGGAAACCCCTACCATCCGGCCCGGGTCCTTGTTCCCGCCCCTCCGCCGCGTTGAAGATGTGCATGACAATCACACACGAGGGGACCCCCACATGAACAAGCCTCTCCTTGCCGCTCTCTCCTCCCTGGCCCTGGTGGGCCTGGGCGCGGCTCCCGCTCTCGCCGTACCGCACGCCCCGCGCACCGCCGCCGTCACCGTCGACTTCGCCGGGACCGTCTCGCTCAGCGACTGCTCCGGCTCCCTCGTCCGCTTCGCGAACTCCGCGGACACCGACCCGGCGCTCGTCCTGACCAACGGCCACTGCCTGGAGACGGGCTTCACGGCGCCCGGCGAGGTCGTCACCGGCCAGTCCTCCAGCCGTTCCTTCGGCCTGCTGAACTCCTCCGGCAGCAAGGTCGCCACCCTGCGCGCCAACCAGGTCGTCTACTCGACCATGACCGACACGGACGTCACGATCTACCGGCTGACCAGCACCTACGCCCAGATCAAGAGCGCGTACGGGATCAGCGCGCTGACCGTCCAGGACACCCACCCCACGGCCGGCACCACCATCAAGATCCCCTCCGGCTACTGGAAGCGGACCTACAGCTGCTCCATCGACGGGTTCGTCTACCGCCTCCAGGAGAGCGACTGGACCTGGAAGGACTCGGTCCGCTACACCTCCGCCTGCAACACCATCCCCGGCACCTCCGGCTCCCCGGTCGTCGACACCGCCACCGGCAAGGTGGTCGCCGTGAACAACACGGGCAACGAGGACGGTGAGCGCTGCACCGAGAACAACCCGTGCGAGGTCGACCAGAACGGCAACGTCACGGTCCACCAGGGCACCAACTACGCCGAGGAGACCTACCAGATCCCGGCCTGCTTCACGACCGGCAACAAGCTGAACCTCGGCGCGTCCGGCTGCACCCTGCCCAAGCCGTAACGAGGGGCGAGGGGTCAGCAGGGCGTACGGCGGACGGAGCGGCCCGCGAGGACGTCCGTCCGCCTGCCGTCCTCGATCACGAACCGGCCGTCGACCAGGACGTACGGGATCCCCGTCGGCAGCCGGCGCGGCTTGGCGAAGGTGGCGCCCGGCGCCACCGTGGCCGGGTCGAACAGCACCAGGTCGGCCCGGTACCCCTCGCGCACCAGCCCGCGGTCCGGCAGCCGCAGCCGGGCCGCCGGCCGGGAGGTCAGCCGGGCGACGCACTCCTCCAGGGACAGCAGCCCCAACTCCCGCACATAGTGGCCGAGGTAGCGCGGGAAGGTGCCGTAGGCGCGCGGATGCGGCTTCGCGCCCCGGAGGATGCCGTCGGAGCCGCCGGTGTGCACGCGGTGCCGCATGATCGCGCGGACGTTCTCCTCGTGGCCGACGTGCTGGAGGACCGTCGTACCGAGCCGGTCCTCGGCCAGCAGCCGGCGGACCGTCGTCCACGGCGTCTCGCCGCGCCGGTCCGCCGCCTCCCGCACGGTGCACCCGACGAGGTCCCCGAGGGCGGGGTCGGCGACGCCGCAGATCTCGATCGTCCCCCAGTCCACGGGCACGCCGTGGCAGCCGTCCGAGCCGGTCACCTCCAGCGCGTACCGGATGCGCTCGGCCGTCGCCGGGGCGGCGAGCCGGGCCGCCAGCGCCTCCGGGCCGCCCTCGCCCGCCCAGCTCGGCAGCAGGGCCGCCAGGGTGGTGCTGCCGGAGGTGTAGGGGTAGGTGTCCAGCGTGATGTCCGCGCCCGCGGCCAGGGCCCGGTCGAGCAGGTCCAGCAGCTCCGGTGCCCGGCCCCTGTTCACGTCGAAGTTCAGGGTGGCGTGGGTGAGATGGAGCGGGCAGCCCGCCTCCCGTGCCACCTCGACCATCTCGGCGTAGGCGGCCAGGGCGCCGGCGCCGTAGGAGCGGTGGTGCGGGCAGTAGTAGCCGCCGTACGACGCCACCACCCGGCACAGCTCGGTGAGTTCGGCGTCCGGCGCATACATGCCCGGGGTGTAGGTCAGCCCCGAGGACAGGCCGACCGCGCCCTGCTCCAGCCCCTCGGCCACCAGCCGCCGCATCCGGTCCAGCTCGCCGGGGGTCGCCGGGCGGTCCTCCCAGCCGACGGCGAGGGCGCGGACGGTGCCCTGCGGGACCAGGTACGCGGCGTTCACCGCGATGCCCCGGTCCAGCCGGTCCAGGTACTCGCCGACCGTCCGCCAGTCGAAGCCGCCGTCGAGGTCGTCGCCGTAGCCGTTCCAGCCGGTGATCGCCCGGCGCACCTCCTCCAGGGTGCGGTCGTCCACCGGCGCGTACGACAGTCCGTCCTGGCCGATGACCTCCAGGGTGACCCCCTGCGCCGCCTTGGCGCTGTGGTCGGGGTCGCGCAGCAGGGCGAGGTCGGAGTGGGCGTGCATGTCGATGAAGCCGGGGGAGAGGACCAGGCCCTCCGCGTCCAGCTCCCGCATCGCCCGCGGTCGCTGGCACCCCGCCGCCGCGGCCTCCTTGACGATGGAGACGATCCGGCCGCGGTCGACCACGACATCGGCGCGGTAGGAGTCGGCGCCGCTGCCGTCCACGACGTCGGCGTCCCGGATGACGAGCTGTTCCACCGCCGGTGCCTCCTCCGCGAGAGTGGTCTGGAAGGGCGGTCTAGAAGAAGGTCCGGATGTAGTCGACCACCGTTCCGTCCGCCTCGGCCACCGGGATCAGCTGCCACTTGTCGAAGACGGTGCACGGGTGGGACAGCCCGAACCCGACCCAGTCGCCGACCTCGACGTCCGCCTCGGGGCCGGTGCGCAGCCAGAGGTGCTGGTCGGACAGGGCGGTCACCTCGATCCCCGCCGCCGGGTGCTCGGCGCCCGCCCGGCGGACCACGTGCGCGACCGGCAGGCCGAGGTCGTAGGCGGCGTCCCGCTTGCCCGCGTTGACGAAGGCTTCCGTGGGGGACGGCCGGGACACCACCTGGGCCCACAGCCGGAACGCGGGCTCCAGCGCGCCCTCCTCGGGCACCCGGTTGAACGGGGTCAGCCAGCGGTAGTGCACATCGTCGTGCGAGACGTACGCCCCGGAGCGCAGCAGCTTCAGCACGGGCGCGGACAGCCCGGGGACGCCCGCGAACACCTCGGCGACCGCGTCGAACCACTCGCTGCCCCCGGCGCTGAGCACGATCTCGTCCGCCGCCTCGAACAGCCCGGCCCGGTCGAACTCCACGGCGAGCGCGACCAGCCGCGTGAGCCAGCCCCGCACCCGCTCCGGGTCCGCGTCCGGCACCTGGGCCTCGTACCCCGCCACGCCCACCAGCCGCAGCGTCCCGGTGCGCGACACCGCCTCGGCGACGTCCCGGGCCACCGCGTCCGTCCGCGCCCCGGTCCGCGCGCCCGGGCCGGCGCCCAGCTCCACCACCACGTCCACCGGCCGGGCGGTGCCGCGCAGGGCCGCGTCCATCAGCTCGACCCCGCGCACGGAGTCGACGTAGGCGATGAACCGGAACTCCGGGTCGGCGGCGAGTTCGGCGGCGATCCAGCGCAGGGCGGCGGCGTCCACCAGCTCATGGGCGAGGAAGATCCGCCGGATCCCGAACGCCCGGGCCACCCGCACCTGGTGGGGCAGGGCGAGGGTGATGCCCCAGGCGCCGTGCTCGATCTGGCGGTGGAAGAGCTGTGGGGCCATGGAGGTCTTGCCGTGCGGGGCGAAGGCGAGGCCGTGCCGGGCGGTGTACGACTCCATGAGCGCGAGGTTGTGTGCCAGGCGCTCGGCGGACAGCGCGAGGACCGGGGTGGTGAAGCCGTCGTCCGCGCTGAAGAGGTTCCGGCGCTGGGCGGCCAGCTCGGCGACGGTCAGGCCGTCGGCGTCCGGCGGGAGGCCCTTGAAGCGGTGGTCGATCCGTTCCTCGCCCAGCCGGGCGAGCGCTTCGCCGCTCATCGAGCCGCCCCTCTCCTCGTTGCACTCTCTGCAACGGTCGTTGCGCACACTGCTACCGGTGTCTAGCATCTCGCCGACCCAGGGTCAACGGAAACGGCCCCCGGACCCGCGAGTCCAACAGGAGCCATCATGAACGACGCTGCTGACACCCCGGCCGTTGCAGCCCCACCGCGGGTGGTGGACGTGGTGACGCTCGGCGAGTCCATGGTGACCTTCCTGCCCGCCCGGCCCGGCCGCCTCGCGGACGTGCCCGCCTTCCACCGCGCCATCGGCGGCGCCGAGTCCAACGTGGCCTGCGCGCTGGCCGCCTTCGGGCACTCGGTGCGCTGGGTCGGCCGGGTCGGCGCGGACGGCTTCGGCGACCATCTGGTCGGGGCGATCGCGGCCCACGGCGTCGACGTGACGTATGTGCGCCGCGATCCGGTGCGGCCGACGGGCGTGTACTTCCGTACGGCGCAGGACCGGGCGACGGCCGGGCACGAGGTGGCGTACTACCGGGCGGGCTCCGCGGCCTCCGCGATGTCGGTGGCCGACCTGGACCTGGACGCGGTCCTCGCGGCCCGGGTGCTGCATCTGTCCGGGATCACCGCGGCCCTCTCGGAGGACTGCCGGCGCCTGCTGTACGAGCTGACCGCGCCCCGCCCCGGCCGCCCGCTGATCTCCTTCGACGTCAACCACCGGCCCGCGCTGTGGCGGGACGCGGACGGCCCGCGCGTGCTGCGGGAACTGGCGCGCCGGGCCGACATCGTGTTCGTCGGCGCCGACGAGGCGGGGCAGCTCTGGGGACTGCACGGCGCACGCGGCGTGCGGGCGGCGCTGCCGGAACCGGGAGAGGTGGTGGTCAAGCAGGGCAGCGCCGGGGCGACGGCGTTCGCCAGGCGGCCGGACACCCAGGACGTGGCCACCTCTGTGCCCGCCCCCCGCGTCGATGTCGTCGCCGCGACCGGCGCGGGCGACGCCTTCGCCGCCGGTTTCCTCTCCGCGACCCTGCGCGGGCTGCCGGCCGAGACCCGGCTGCGGCACGGCCACCTCTTCGCCGCCGCGGCCCTCACCGCCCCCGGCGACCTCGCCGTACCGCCCTCCCGCGGGCACGCCGACCGGCTCGCTGCCCGTTCCCCGGCCGCATGGGGCAGACTGCGACTCGGCCCCGGCTGGACCCGGGCCGGGGCGGCCGAGGAGGAGACGAGCACCCCATGAGCCAGTCCGTCGACCGCGCCCTGAGCGTCCTGCCGCTGCTCGCCGAGGGCCCCGCCGACCTGGGCCGGGTCGCCGACGCGCTCGGGGTGCACAAGTCCACGGCCCTGCGCCTGCTGCGCACCCTGCACGAACACGGGCTGGTCTACCGCCAGTCCGACCAGCGCTACCGCCTCGGCGCCCGGCTCTTCGCCCTCGCCCAGGAGGCGATGGAGAACCTGGACGTCCGCGAGATCGCCCACCCCCACCTGGTCCGGCTGAACGAGGAGTGCGGTCACACCGTCCATCTCGCCGTGTACCAGGAGGGCGAGGTCCTCTACATCGACAAGGTGGACAGCCGCTACCCGGTCCGGATGTACTCCCGGATCGGCAGACCGGTCGCCATCACGGTGGCCGCGGTCGCCAAGCTCCTCCTCGCCGACCTTCCCGAGGCCGAGCGCCGCGCGGTCGCGGAGAAGCTCGACTACCCGCGCTACACGGCCCGTTCGACGCCGGACGCCGCCGCGTTCCTCGGGGAGCTGGAGCGGGTGCGCGCGCAGGGCTGGGCCACAGACTTCGGCGGGCACGAGGAGTCCATCAACTGCGTCGCGGCGCCGGTGCGCGGCGCGGACGGCCGGGTGGTCGCCGCGATGTCCCTCTCCGCGCCGAACGTGGTCGTCACCGCCGAGGAACTCCTCGCCCTGCTCCCGCTGGTACGCCGTACGGCCGACGCCGTCAGCGGCGAGTACTCCGGCAGAACCCCAGCAAAGGACCCCGTATGACGGACAAGACCGCCCTCACCCCCAAGACCCACACCACCCCGCCCGCGCGGTTCTCCCACGGTGTGAGGAAGGGCAACATCCTCCAGGTCGCCGGGCAGGTCGGTTTCCTGCCGGCCGAGGAGGGCAAGCCGCCGACGCCCGCCGGCCCGACGCTGCGCGAGCAGACCCTCCAGACCCTCGCCAACGTCAAGGCCGTCCTGGAGGAGGGCGGCGCGACCTGGGACGACGTGTTGATGATCCGGGTCTACCTCACCGACGTCGACCACTTCGCCGAGATGAACGACCTCTACAACGCCTACTTCGCGGAGCAGTCCCTCACCCAGCCGCCCGCCGCCCGCACGACGGTGTACGTCGGCCTGCCGCCCGGCCTCCTCATCGAGATCGACGCGCTCGCGGTCCTCGGCTGATGCCTGCGGGACGGGCGGGCTGACTGGTTCCGGCACAGGGAAGTCGTCCATACTGCCGCCGTGGAGCAGCGCATAGGAGCGAGCAGCAAGCCGTCCGAGGCCGAGCCGTTGACGACCGAGCCGGTGACCGGCGCCGGTTTCGACCCGGCCTACATCCCGGGCATCACGGTCCCGGCCCCGGCCGAGCCCGCCGAGCGGGCGGACACCGAACAGGCCGACACCGGACCGGAAGACGCCCAGCCGGAGGCGGAACGGGAGGAGGACACCGAAGCCGCCGAAGACACGGACGAGGCCGACGACGAGGCGGCAGCCGACGGCCCGGTCTTCGAGGCGTCCGACCGCCGCGCGCGGATCGTGGCCGACCGCAAGGGCGTCCGGCTCAGCCTGGACGAGGAGGCCTGCGAGTTCCGCTGGGACGAGATCGCGGCCGTCGAGACGGAGTCCGCCCGCTTCGGCAAGCGCTTCACGATCACCGTGCACACCCCCGACCGCCGCTGGTACCCCATCGAGATCGAGGCCCCGGCCCGGTCCCGCTTCGCGGAGTGGGACCAGCAGCTGGACGCGGTCCTGGACGCGTACTTCGAGGACGGGGACTAGGGTCTTTCTTTCGGATCAGGTCGGCTGCGGCGTCGGCGCTTTATCGGCCGACCCGAGCGGGGTCTGGTGCGTGCAGCTGCAAGGCGGAGGACCGAGTCGACGCGATGGGGGTCCCCCCGCGCGAGCGAAGCCGAGCGTGGGGGAGTCGGCGAGGGACGACAACGCGGCAGATGTGCGTGCCAGGGCGCGCGACGCCGGCAAGATCCGAAAGAGAGGCCCTAAGGCCGGGCCCGTCCCCGGGGCTGCTCCTCGTCCGGGAGCCGGCCTCCGCCCCTACCGCGCGGCGGCGTGCAGCAGCTCGGTGATCTTCGCGAGGGCCTTGTCGGCAGGGTGTTGCCTGATGAGGCCCTCGCGGGCCGCCGCGCGGAGGTGGACCAGGGCGCCCTCGGGGTCCGCGGTCACCACCGCGGTGACGACGGCCGGGTTCATGCCGCCGATGCCGACGCCGATGACGGCGCGTACGGTGACGCCTCCGTCGGCGTGCGCCTCCGCTCCGGTCAGGGTGCCTGCGCCGGCCAGCGTCCGGTGGACCAGGTGGGACGCGGCCGCCACCGGTCCGGGAAGTCTCAGTTGCCCGGTGCCGACGTCCTTCTTCGTCCATCTGAAGCCCCGGGCGGCGCCCCGCGCCCCGCCGCGTGCGCCGGCTCCGCCCGTGCCGTGGACGCCGGTGAGCGCGCCGCCGGCCGTGGCGCCCAGCCGGCCGCCCTTCGCGCCGAGTTGCATCAGCGCCGCGAGCAGCAGCTCGTCCTCACCGGCCTCGTCGAACACGTCTGTCTCCTCGCTGGCGACCGCAGATGGGGGGACAGTCATACCACCGGCGCCCGGACCTCTCAGAGGGCCGGGCGCCGTTGGGTCACCGGGTGCTAGGGGAGGGCGTGGACATGCGGGGCCACCGTGTTCGACCACGCGTTGCCCGAGGCCGCGTCCCAGTTGGTCGACCAGGTCATCGCGCCCCGCAGGCCGGGGTAGGTCTGCGCGGGCTTGAAGGTGCCGCAGTTGGTGCCGGCCGTCAGGCAGTCCAGGGCGTTGTTCACCACGGACGGAGAGACATAGCCGCTGCCTGCCGCCCTCGTGGAGGCCGGCAGGCCGAGGCCGACCTGGGAGGGGGCGAGGCCGCTCTGGAGCTGGATGCAGGCGAGGGCGGTCAGGAAGTCCACCGAGCCCTGGCTGTAGACCTTGCCGTCGCAGCCCAGCATGGAACCGCTGTTGTAGTACTGGGTGTTGACGACCGTCAGGATGTCCTTCAGGTTCAGCGCGGTCTGGAAGTAGGCGGTCGAGGTCGACTGCATGTCGATCGTCTGGGGCGCCATGGTGATGACCAGGGACGGGCCCGCCTTGGCCGACAGGGCGCGCAGCGCCTGGGTCATGTAGGTCGCGTTGAGGCCGTTCTCCAGGTCGATGTCGACGCCGTCGAAGCCGTACGTCTGCATCAGCGAGTAGACCGAGTCGGCGAAGTGGGCCGCCGACGCGGAGTCGCTCACCGACACCGTGCCGTTCTGCCCGCCGACCGAGATGATCACCTTCTTGCCGGCCGCGTGCTTGGCGGCGATGTCGGCTTTGAACTGGTCGGCCGTGTAGCCGCCGAGACCGGCCGAGTCCAGGGTGAAGGAGACCGCTCCCGGCGTCGAGGTGGCGTCGGCGAAGGCCACCGCGATGATGTCGTACGACGAGGGGACGTCCGACAGCTTCTGCACGGTCGCGCCGTTGTTGAAGTTCTGCCAGTAGCCGGTCACCGCGTGCTTGGGCAGGGAGCCGCCGGTGCCGCCCCCGCCCGTGCCGGAGGAGGCCGTCGTCGCCGTCACCGATGCCGACTTCGCCGACTCGCCCGCCGCGTTGGTCGCCGTCACCTGGAAGCTGTACGACGTCGACGCCGACAGGCCGGTCACCGTCGCGGAGGTGCCGGTCGACGCCGTCACCCTGGTGCCGTTCTCGTAGACGTTGTAGCCGGTCGCGCCGGTGGCGCCGGTCCAGGACAGGGAGACGGAGGAGGAGGTCGTACCGGAGACCGTGAGGCCGGTGGGGGCGGCCGGGACGGTCGGGGCCGGGTCGCCGCCTCCGCCGCCGTCGGGGCCGTAGACCGAGAGGTCGTCGGCGTAGTAGGCCGCCTGGCCGTACCACCCGTGCGTGTAGACCGTGACGGAGGTGGTTGACGCGCCGGTGGTGAAGGTGGTCGTGAGCTGCTTCCAGCTCGCGGTGTCGGGGGTCCAGGTGGACACGTCGGTCGTGCCGGTGCCGGTGACGCCCAGGTAGGAGTAGCCGCCCTGGACCCAGGCGCTCAGCGTGTACGTCGCGTTGGGCCGGACCGCGACGGACTGGGTGCACTGGGCGTCGTCCTGGCCGGCCGGGGTCGCCTTGAGGGCGGCGGTGCCGGAGTGGACCGGGGAGGAGACGGTCGTACCGCTGCCCGCCGTACAGGTCCAGCCGGAGAGGCCGGACTCGAAGCCGGCGTTGCGGACGTTGTTCACGTCCGCCGCGGACGCCGGGGCGGCGGTGGCGAGTCCGGCGAGGGAGAGGGCCAGGGCGGTGGTGGCGGCCCGGGCCGCACCTCGCCGTCCACGGGGTCTGGGTATGCCTGGAGCGCGGTCCACTGGGGCCTCCGGTGGGGGAGTCGACGGGGAGAGGGGGTGCTCGGGCGGTGGCCGCCGTTGGAGGAACAAGTTGGTCCAGACCAATTCCCCTGTCAAGAGGTCCAGACCAAATGGGGGAACGGTTCGCGGCGCAACCTGTCCTGGTTTGAGGACAGTTGTGGCAGGGGAGTTCTACGCGAGCTTCACCAACGCTGTTCTTTGGTCATACGGCCGTGGATACAGTGCTCACGTAGTCACGCAGTGAAGTCGTCCTGGCGCATTGGAGTGACCGTGACACCGGTGGGCCGGCGGGTGTGGAGAGCGGGGAGCTGCGCGTGCCAACTGCCATTGCCGTGACCGGCGCCGACCTGGCCCTGCCGGCCCAGGACGAACGCACCATGCCCGCCGTCGTGCTGCACGACCTGGACCGCCGGCCGATCGAGCAGACCCTCACCGAACTCCACGCGCTGACCGAGCAGTACGGCTATGCCGTGGTCGTCTGCTCACCCGTCACCCCCGAGCCGGTCCTGCGCCGGCTGCACACCCTGCGCGCCCTGCTGGAGAGCGACCGCATCGCCTTCCTGCGGCCGGAGCTGCCCCCGCTGGGCGTCGCCGTACTGGCCCGGCAGCTGCGCCAGCTCGCCTCCTGCGATCTGAGCCCCGGCGTGCTCGCCTCGGCGGGGCGGCTGCTCAGCCACTACATCCACGCCGGAGCCGTCCTCGGCTCCGTCGCCCGGCTGGACCGGGTGCCGGTCGGGCTCACCGCACACGCCAGATCCTGGGTCCCGGGCAGCCAGTTCGCCGTCCTCGCCCACCCCGAACCGCAGCTCGTCAGGGTCGCCCCCGGGGTCACCCTCAAGGGGCCCGACTTCAACACCTGGCTGCTCGTCGCGAAGAACCAGGCGCACGGGCAGGCACCGACCGACTGGGTCACCGACCTGGGCGCCCGGTGGGGCGTGCACGGACTGCGCGAGACCCCGCTGCCCGCCGAGTCACCGCTGTGGTGGGGGACCGGCCGGCTGGTCGAGTTCTGCGCCTATCTCGCCGACCTCTCCGTGCTCTACCAGCTCGTCACCTCCGTACGGCAGACCGGCTGCCACTGGTGCGGCCTCGACGTCATCGGCGACCGCTGCGTCTTCTGCTCCGCCGGCCCACCCGTCCCCGAACCCGCCGCGCCCCGCGCACTGGAACGGCGCGCCCCCGCCCGATCCGCCCGCTCGTGACCCACGTCCCGCTCGGCCGACTCCCCCAATGAGGTTGCACGGTTCATGAACTCCCGTCAGCGCCGCGGCGTGATACTGCTGATCCTCTCGGTCCTGTGCGCTCTCGGCGCGTTCGCCGGCGTGCTGTCCGTCGTCCACGACGTCAATTCCAAGGTCGGGCCCGAGGTCACCGCCTACCGGGTGCGGTCCGACGTCCAGCCGTACACCGCCCTGGACGCCGGGCAGTTCGAGAAGATCGAGATGCCCCGGCGGTGGCTGTCCGGCACCGCCGTCACCGACCTCCGGAAGATCCAGGGCAAGATCGCCGTCACCACGCTGCGCGCCGGGTCCCTGCTCCAGACCGACATGATCGTCGACCAGCCCGCCCTCCAGCCCGGGCAGCAGGAGGTCGCCATCATGATCGACGCGGCGACGGGCGTGGCCGGGAAGATCACCCCCGGCTCGCGGGTCAACGTGTACGCCACCTTCGCGGGCAAGAAGGACGGCGACCCGGACCAGTCGAAGATCATCGTCACCGACGCCCGGGTCCTCGACGTCGGCCGCATCACCGCTCTGGACCCCGACAGCACCAAGAGCCAGCAGCAGCCCACCGAGGCCGTCCCCATCACCTTCGCGCTGTCCACCCTGGACGCCCAGCGCATCACCTACGCCGAGTCCTTCGCCCAGCGCGTCCGCCTCGCGCTGGTGGCACCCGGCGGCGACACCGGCGTCCCCGACAAGGACCGCACCTACGAACTCGCCACGGACAAGTGAGAGGCGGCCCGCATGCCCACCAGGATCCTTCCGGCGGGAGCCGACCCGGACGCCGTACGCTCCCTCGTCACCCTGCTCAGCCAGCTGCCGGACGCCGAACCCCAGCCGCCGGTCGCCGACTCCACCCAGCTGGTCGACGGCCTCGCCCGGCTCGCCGCCGAGTCCGTGGACGAACTCCCCGAAGTGGTCGTCGTCCACGAGCGGATCGGCCCGGTCCCCGCGCTGGAGCTGATCCGCGAGGTCGCGCTGCGCTTCCCGGCCGTCGGCGTCATCCTCGTCACCACCGACGCGAGCCCCGGACTGTTCGCCGCCGCCATGGACTCCGGCGCGCGCGGCCTGGTCGCGCTCCCGCTGTCGTACGAGGAACTCGCCAGCCGCGTCCAGGCCGTCGCCCAGTGGTCCACCGGGGTACGGCGCCATCTCGGGCACGCCGCCGAGGCGATCGGCGGAGCCGGCGGCACGGTCGTCACGGTCAGCGGGGCCAAGGGCGGCGTCGGCGCGACGCTGACCGCCGTCCAGCTGGCCCTCGCCGCACAGGCCTCCGGGCGGCCCACCGCCCTGGTCGACCTCGACCTCCAGACCGGCGACATCGCCTCCTACCTGGACATCCAGTTCCGCCGTTCGGTGGCCGACCTCGCCGCCATCACCGACATCTCGCCCCGGGTCCTCGCCGACGCCGTCTTCCGCCACGACACCGGGCTCGCCCTGCTGCTCGCCCCCGCCGAGGGCGAACGCGGCGAGGAGGTCACCGACCGCGCCGCCCGCCAGATCGTCAGCGCCCTGCGCTCCCGCTACGAGGTCGTCGTCGTGGACTGCGGCGCCCAGCTCGGCGGGGCCGGTGCGGCGGCCGTCGAGATGGCCGACACCGCGCTGCTGCTCGTCACCCCGGACGTCATCGCCGTACGCGCCGCCAAGCGGACCGTGCGGATGTGGGACCGGCTCCAGATCCGCAAGGCCGAGGAGACGACCGTCGTCGTCAACCGGCACACCCGCAGCACGGAGATCCAGCCCCCGCTGGTGCAGCGCATCACCGGGACCGCGCTGGCCCGCACCGCGATCCCGGCCGGCTTCAAGGAGCTGCAAGGCGTCGTGGACGCCGGGCGGCTGCACGAACTGGACGGCAAAAGCGCGGTGAAGCAGGCGCTGTGGGCGCTCGCCGGGGAACTGGGGCTCGCCAGAGCGGCCGAGGGCGCCGCCCACCGGGGCGGGGGACGGGGCATGGCCGGCTTCCGGCGGCGGAAGGAGTGAACGGCCCATGAGAAGGGGTGGGGATCGCGGCCAGGTCAGCATCGAGTTCCTGGGGATGGCCCCGCTGATCATCCTGACGCTGGTGCTGATGTGGCAGGCCGTGCTCGTGGGGTACGCCTACACCCTCGCGGGGAATGCTGCGGACGAAGGGGTGCGGGCGGGCACGGCGGCGCCCCGGGGGGAGCGGCGAGCGGTGTGCGAGCAGGCGGCGCTGGGACATCTGTCGGACGCGTGGCGCAAGGGCGCCGCCGTGGACGACTGCGGCGGCACCGGCTATGTGACCGCGGACGTGTCCGTCAAGGTCCCCGTCCTCTTCCCCGGCTCGATCGACTTCCCGGTCACGGTGCACGGCCACGCCGGCGCCGTGGAGGAGGTGAAGCACTGACATGCCGTACCGCCGCAAGACCCGCGAGGACCGCGGCCAGGTGGCCATCGAGTACCTGGGGTTCGTACCGGTCCTGCTGATCGTCGGGCTGGCCGGCTTCCAGCTCGGGGCCGTCGCCTACGCCGCCGAACAGGCCGGCACCGCCGCCCGGGCCGGGGCGCGGGCCGCGTCGCTGCGGCAGTCCGCCGCGCAGGCCTGCGCCGACGCGGTGAGCGGCGGGATCACGGTGAGCTGCTCCTCCGCCGAGGACGGCACCACCGTGACCGTCACCGCGACCGTCCGCATCCCCGAGATCGTCTGGGACCTCGGCACCGCCACCAAGACCGCCACCATGCCGCTCGACCACTGACCGAGGAGCAGCCGACCCATGAGCCTGCGGGCACGCATCAGCACTCCGGAGGAGCACGCGAGCCGGGGCGAGGACGGGCACCTGGTCGCCTCCTACCGGGCCAAGCTGCTGGAGGAGATCGACCTCGCGGAGATGAGTTCGCTGGCCGCCGCCGAGCGCCGGGCCCGGCTCGAACGCGTCCTCGGGCACATCATCAGCCGCGAGGGCCCGGTGCTGTCCACCGTCGAGCGCTCCCAGCTGATCCGCCGGGTGGTGGACGAGGCGCTGGGCCTCGGCATCCTGGAACCCCTGCTGGAGGACGCCTCCATCACCGAGATCATGGTCAACGGACCGGACGCGATCTTCGTCGAACGCGGCGGCCGGGTCGAGCAGCTGCCGCTGCGGTTCGTCTCCGCCGACCAGCTGATGCAGACCATCGAGCGGATCGTGTCGACGGTCAACCGCCGGGTGGACGAGTCCAATCCGATGGTCGACGCCCGGCTGCCGTCCGGCGAGCGGGTCAACGTCATCATCCCGCCGCTCTCCCTGACCGGCCCCATCCTCACCATCCGCCGCTTCCCGCGCTCCTTCACCCTCCAGGAACTGGTCTCCTTCGGCTCGCTGGACGAGCACATGGTGTACCTGCTGGCCGGCCTGGTGCAGGCCAAGTTCAACATCATCGTCTCGGGCGCCACCGGCACCGGGAAGACCACCCTGCTCAACGCCCTGTCCGGGCTGATCCCGGCGCACGAGCGCATCATCACCATCGAGGACTCCGCCGAACTCCAGCTCCAGCAGACGCACGTCGTCCGGCTGGAGTCGCGGCCGCCGAACGTCGAGGGCAAGGGCCAGATCACCATCCGCGACCTGGTCCGCAACTCGCTGCGCATGCGGCCCGACCGGATCGTGGTCGGCGAGGTCCGCGGCGGCGAGTCCCTGGACATGCTCCAGGCGATGTCCACCGGCCACGACGGCTCACTGGCCACCGTGCACGCCAACAGCGCCGAGGACGCGCTCACCCGGCTCCAGACGCTCGCCTCCATGTCCGACGTCGAGGTGCCCTTCATCGCCCTGCACGACCAGATCAACAGCGCGGTCGACGTCCTCGTCCAGCTCACCCGGTTCGCCGACGGCGCCCGCCGCATCACCGAGATCGCCCTGCTCGACAGCCACGGCGGAGAGCCGTACCGGCTGGCCACCGCCGCCCGCTTCGAGGCCCAACCGATGGCCGCCGACGGCCGTGTGCACGGCACCTTCCGGTACTTCCCGCTGCCCCGCCGCACCGCCGACCGCCTCTACATGGCGAGCCAGCCGGTCCCGCAGGCCTTCGGGGTCGCCCGCACCGCCGACCAGCTCGCCACCCGAGAAGCCAGGTAGCCGCCCATGGAACTGCACACCCTCACCCTGCTGACCACCGGCGCCGCCCTGCTGACCTGCGTCCTGGCCGTGGCCGGGGTGCACGTCTACGCGGCCGGCCGGGCCCGGCGCGCCGCCCTGGTCGACCGGCTCGCGCACACCGGCCCGCCGTCCGCCCGGACCGGCCGCCGGCGCCGCTTCCGCGACCTGGACCGGCGACTGCGCCGCATCCGCCTGGGCCGCTGGCTGGAACACCGGCTCGCCACCACCGGCCTGGACGTCACCCCGGGCGAGTTCTTCGCCGCCATGCTCGGCACGGTCGCCGCGCTCTGGCTGATCGGCCAGGCCGCCCTCGCCCCCTTCTTCGGGCCGATCGCCGGGCTGCTGGGCGTCTGGGCGGCGGTGCAGTTCCTCAACTGGCAGCGGCAGAAACGCATCGAGCGGTTCATCAACCAGCTCCCCGAACTCGCCCGCATCCTCGCCAACGCCACCCAGGCCGGACTCGCGCTGCGCACCGCCATCGGCATGGCCGCGGAGGAGCTGGAGGCCCCGGCCGGCGAGGAACTCTCCAAGGTCGCCGACCAGCTGGCCGTCGGCCACTCCCTGGACGACGCGCTCGGCGAACTCGCCGGCCGCCTCCCCTCCCGCGAACTGGTTGTCCTGGTCACCACCCTGGTGCTGTCCAACCGGGCCGGCGGCCAGGTGGTGTCGGCCCTGCGCAACCTCACCGAGACCCTGGAGGAGCGCAAGGAGACCCGGCGCGAGATCCGCACCCAGCTCTCCCAGGTGACCATGACGTCGTACGCCGTCCCCGTCCTCGGCGTCGGCGCGCTGTTCCTGATGAACGGCGTCAGGGACGGCGCGCTGGCCCGGATGACCGGCTCACCGGTCGGCCAGGGGTGCGTGCTCGTGGCGTTCGTGCTGTACGCCGTCGGCTTCGTCCTCATCCGGCGGATGAGCCGGATCGACGTGTGAGGGGCACGCCATGGCCTTACTGCTCGCCCTGCTGACGGCCCTCGGCGTCGGCGGCGCCCTCGCCGGCATCCGCATGTACCGGGCGGACGCCAAGCTCCCCGGCGATCTCGCCGTCGCCCTGGAGGTCGGCGCCACCCGCACCGGCGCGGTGGACTCGGTCATCGACCGCATGGGCATGCGCTACGCGCCCGCCGTGCTCCGCCTGATGGGCCCCCGCCTGGTGGCCAGGGTCCGCCGCAGGATCGACCTCGCGGGCAACCCCGGCGGCCTGACCCTCGACCGCTACGCGGCCCGCCGCGCGGTGTACGGCGCGCTGGGCGCCGTGGGCTGCCTGGTCTTCCTGCTCCGCGGCCAGTGGTTCGTGGCCCTGCTGCTGCTCCTGTTCGGCGCGTTCTGGACGGAGGTCGGCATCTGGTCGGCGATCCGGGTCCGCAAGGACGTCATCGAGCGCACGCTGCCGGACTTCCTGGACGTGCTGGCGGTCGTCGTCAGCGCCGGGCTCGGCTTCCGCCAGGCCCTGGACCGCGTGGCCACCCGCTACGAGGGCCCGTGGGCCGACGAACTGCGCATCACCCTGCGCCAGATGGACCTGGGCATGAGCCGCCGCCAGGCCTTCGCCGAGCTGCGCCGGCGCAACGACTCCGAACAGGTCGCCATGTTCGTCACAGCCCTCCAGCAGGGCGAGGAGCTGGGCGCGCCGATCGTGGACACCCTGGTCTCCCTGGCCAAGGACATGCGCCGCACCGACGCCCAGAACGCCCGCCGCAAGGCTGCCCGCGCGGTGCCCAAGGCCACGCTGCTGATCACCACCTTCATGGTCCCGGCGACGATGCTGCTGCTGGGCGCGGGCCTGATCCTGGGCTCCGGGGTGGACTTCGGCTCCCTCACGGGGAAGTAGGGGCGGCCATGACGGTGCCGGGGCTGACGGTGGGGCGGGGCGGGGCAGCAGCCCTGCGGGGCGGGCCGCTGTCGTGGGCGGTACGGCTGCTGTGGTGGGCCGGCGGGTTGTTGTCCTGGGTGGGGTGGCCGCGGTCGTGGGCGGGAGGGTTGTTTGCCCGGGCCGGGCGGCCGCGGTCGTGGGCGGGTGGGTTGTTGTCCTGGGTGGGGTGGCTGCGGTCGTGGGCGGGTGGGTTGTTGTCCTGGGTGGGGTGGCTGCGGTCGTGGGCGGGTGGGTTGTTGTCCTGGGTGGGGCGGCCGCGGTCCTGGGCGGGAGGGTTGTTTGCCCGGGCCGGGCGACCGCGGTCGTGGGCGGGGCGACGGCCGTCCTGGGCAGGACGGTTGGTCTCCTGGGCGGGGCGACGGCCGTCCCGGGCGGGTGGGTTGCTGTCCTGGGCCGGGCGGCCCCTGTCGTGGGCGGGAGAGTGGGTGTCCCGGGCCGCGCGGCCGCTGTTCCGGGCGGGTGGGCTGCTGTCCTGGGCCGGGCGGCCGCGGTCGTGGGCGGGACGGCTACTGCCGTGGGTGGGGCGGCTGTTGTCCCGGGCCAGGTGGCCCCTGCCGTGGGCCGGGCCGGTCAGGGAACGGGACGGGACGCCCGAGCCCTCCGAGAAACTCCAGGTGCGGGCGCTCCAGGCCATGTGCCGGCAGGTCTTCGGCTTCCGGCTGGCGATGATCGTCCTGGCCGCCCCCGCCGCCCTGCTGAACGCCCGCCCCGGCCTCGGCGTCCGCCTGGTCGGCGCGGCGGTGGTCGTCACCTTCATGGTGTCCTACGTCCTCTTCCGCGACTGGGCCCGCTTCGGCCCCCTCCTGCTGCGCCACCCCGCACTGCTCGCCGCCGACACCCTCTTCGGCTCCCTCCTTCTCGTCTCGGCGGGCCCGGACACCACCCTCGCCTACGTCAGCGTCTGCACCCCGCTGCTGGCCGGGCTCGTCTACGGCTGGCGGGGCGCGGCCTGCTTCGCCTCGCTCCAGTCCCTGATCCTGCTGCTGGTCCACGCCACCCTGAAGGCCGGCCGGCACGCCCCGGTGGCCGAGGCCCTGCTGCTGCCGGGCCTGTGCGTGATCGCCGGAGCCATGGGCTCCACCCTGCGCAACCTGATGCTCCGCTTCGGCGCGGCGACCCAGGCGCTCACGGCGGTCCAGGCCCGGCTCGCGGCGACGGAGGCGGTCGGCGCGGAACGGGCCCGGCTCGCCCGCGAGATGCACGACTCGGTGGCCAAGACCCTGTACGGCGTGGCCCTCGCCGCCGACGGCCTGGCGGCCACGGCCCGGGCCGACGCGCCCGATCCGGCCCGGGTACGGCAGCAGGCGGAACTCGTCTCCCGCTCGGCCCGCAGGGCGGCGGCGCAGTCCCGGGAACTCCTGGCGGACCTGCGCAGGGAGGGCGGACCGGACGTCGTACACCTCTGGCCGGAACTCCAGGCGCAGGCGGCCGACTTCGCGGCCCGCACCGGCCTGCCGACGACCTTCCGCCACACCGGTGACTCCCCCCTCCCGCCCGTCCCCGACCCGCCGGCCCGGCATCTGCTGGCCATCGCGGCGGAGGCGATGGAGAACGCGCACCGCCATGCGGCCGCGAGCCGCCTGGAGATCACCGCCGGGGTGCACGACGGCCTGCTCCGCCTCACGGTGTACGACGACGGCAAGGGGCTGCCCCCCGACAGCACCCTCGACCACCTCCGCCGCTCCGGCCACTTCGGCCTGCTCGGCATGGTCGAGCGCGCGGCCGCGGCGGGCGCCCGCATCCGGATCGGCCGCGGCACGCACGAACGGGGCACCGAGGTACGCGTGGACCTGCCCCTGCCCCACCTCACCACCGACACCGACGCCCCCTGAGAGGAGGCCCCCCGATGTACCACCCCGACCTGCTGCCGCCCGCACCCGCGGCCCCGCTGCGCCTGGTCGTGGCCGACGACAACCCGGTGGTCCGCGCGGGCCTGACGGCGCTGCTGTCCGGCCGTACGGACACCACGGTGGTGGCCGAGGCGGCGGACGGCCGCGAGGCGTACGAGGCGGCGCTGCGGCACCGGCCGGACGTCGTCCTCCTCGACGTCCGCATGCCCGGCGTCGACGGAATCGCGGCATTGCCCCACCTGGTGCGGCTGGCCCCCGTCATGATGCTCACCTACAGCCATGAGCCGGAGACCGTACGGGAGGCGCTGCGGCTGGGGGCGGGGGGATACCTGGTGCACGGCGAGTTCACGACGGAGCAGCTGGTACGGGCGGTGCGGGACGTGCGGGAGGGGCGGCCGCATGTGACCCCGGGCGCGACAAGGGCCTTACTGCCGACCCTTCTTCCTTATGCACCCGCACATAGCGAACCCCAAGCCCCTTGCATTGAAGGTAAATTCCCACCCCATCCTCTTTCGCAGATGCAACCACCCGTGGGACAGTCGTTCCGCTCTCGGTTCCGGCTGAGTACCAGGGAGGCGGAGATCATGGACCTCATCGCGTCCGGCATGAGCAACCAGGAGATCGCCGCCACCTGCTTCATCAGCGAGAAGACGGTCAAGAACCACATCAACCGCATCTTCGCCAAGCTGCACTCCACCACCAGGTCCCAGGCGACGGCGAAATGGCTGGGGGTGGCCTGAATGCCCGCCCCCACCACCCCGGAATGGGCCCGCGATTGGGCCCTGGGACCCTCCACCCCGACCCGCTCCGGCGCCTACCGTTCCGGGATCCGCAGCGCAGCCGGAGGGGAGCACCATGAGCGACTGGATGCTGAAGTTGCTGGTGGCCATGGAACGCCGCACCGACGACAGGGGCCAGACCGCCGTCGAGTACCTCGGCATCATCGCGGTGGTGGTGGCGATCGTGCTGGCGATCACGGGCACGGATATCGGGCAGACCATCCTGGACAAGATCAGGGAAAAGATCGCCGAAATCACCTGATGTGCCGACGTCGGCGCAGCGATTCCGGGCAGGCCTTCCCCATCTACCTCACGGTGGTGGCGGGCCTGCTCTTTCTTGCGCTCGCCTATCTGGCGGTCGGCCAGGCCTCGGTGAACCGGAGCGGCGCGCAGACCGCGGCGGACGCGGCCGCGCTGGCGGCGGCCCAGGACCAGCGTGACCAGCTCACCGGAAAGTGGCTGGAGAACCTGAAAGACCCCGCGAAGTGGCAGGACATCTTCGCCGGAAAGGCGGATCTCACCTCGTCGTGCTGGCGTGCCGACGAGCTCGCCGCCCAGAACGACGGCCAGGTGCAACGGTGCGACGAATCCCAGCCGCTGAAAGTCACCGTGGACGTCAGGACCAACAAGCCGGTCGGCGATTCCGTCGTCCCCGGGGTGAAGGACATCAGGTCGACGGAGTCCGCCACGGCCGTCGTAGAGCTGCGCTGCAAGGTCAACCCGCCTGACCTGGAAACGGGCGACAGCCCGCTTCCCCGGCTCACCTGCGACGGCAAGGTCTGGAACCCGGATCCGGGTCGCCCGGAGGAATTGCCGCAGCCGCAGGATCTGTTCGATGTCCACCTGGCCGACTGACAAGCGAACGACCATGGAAGAGGGAAGCGGAGCGATGAGCATGCGGTTCACTGCGAGAGCCCGCAACGGAGTGGTCGCACTGACCATTGCGGCCGGCATGGCCGTGGGCGCGGCCGGCTGCGGTGGCGGTGGGGGAAAGGACGACGCCAAGAAGCCGACGCCTTCGGCACCGGCGTCCAAGAGCAGTGGTTCCGATGCCAGTCCTCAGGAAGGTCAGGCGGACGCGCCTTTGGCCGAACTCAAGGGCCCGAATGGTCTGCTCCTTCAGATCACCTCCGCGAAGCGGGACACCGGTGGCTTTGTCACGGTCAACGGCGACCTCAAGAACGACAGCGGCAGCGAGGCCGTCATTCCCTCGAACCTCAGCGGCAACGAGACCGAGATCATCAAGAACGGCAGTTCGCTCGGTGGCGCGACCCTCGTCGACCCGAAAGGCAAGAAGCGCTATTACGTCCTACGCGACACGGACGGACGGCCCCTCACCACGACGGGCCTGCCCGAACTGAAGTCAGGGGCGTCCCTGCCGGTCTTCATGCAGTTCCCCTCCCCGCCGGCCGATACGTCCCAGGTCGGCTTCCAGCTTCCTGGGTTCTCGACGGCCACCATCCAGATCTCCGGGTGAGGCCCCCGTGACCACCACACCCCGCCTCGCACTGCCCCTCACCACCGCCACCCTCCTCCTCACCCTCGCCCTCCCCGCCTCCGCCCACGCCGACGGCACCGGCCCCAGTGGGCCCCCCGGCACCGCGCCGTCCGCCGCCGCGCCGGTGAAGATCGACCCCACCGATCCGGACCTGAAGCTGCCCGAAGGGGCCACGCTCGCCGCGCCCAAGGTGCTGGACATCAAGTCGGTCGTGGAGGACCAGAGCGGGGACGAGCGCCGGGAGGACACCAACGCCGACGTGACCTTCGCCCTCCAGGCCGAGGTGCTGTTCGGCAAGGACAGCGCCAGGCTCGGCGACGACGCGAAGGCCCGCATCGCCACCATCGCCGAGGAGATCAGAAAGCAGCACGCGACCCAGGTCCGCGTCTTCGGCTTCACCGACGACCTCGGCTCCGCCGCCCACGGCGACATCCTGTCCCGGCAGCGCGCCAACGCCGTCCAGGCCGTCCTGGACCAGGACCTCGACGACCCGGGCATCACCTTCGAGGTCCGCGGCTACGGCGAACAGTTCCCGATCGCCGACAACTCCACCGAGGAGGGCCGCAGGAAGAACCGAAGGGTCGAGGTCTCCTTCCCCCGCACCCAGAACTGAACCCCGGCGGCCAGGGAGACCTACGGCCGCTCCGGCCGCCCGTCCTGCACCCGGACCTCCACCCGGACCTCCGCCCCGGCCCGCAGCCCCCACCCCGCCATGGCCCCCGCCGCCGCCTCCAGCACATGCCGGGCCCGCAACCGGGGCAGGCCCAGCCGGCCGGGGCGCATGGTGCGGACGGCGATGACGGTCAGGCGCCGGTCCAGGTAGGCCACGTCGATCGGGATCCGCATCCCGAAGGTGTGCACCCCGCTCGCCGGCGACAGCAGCATCGCCCCGTCGACCGAGTCCCGCCCCAGCAACCCCTTCGTACGGGCCCGGTACGACGCCGCGATCTCCAACGGCACCCCCACCGGCTCACCCCCGCCGGGCCCCCGTACCACCAGCCGCCCCCGCCCGTCCCGCAGCCGCCGTCCCCAGCCCATGCCCGCCTGCCCTCCGTCCGTCCGCCCCTCACTGTCTCTCGCTCACCAACTCACCCCGCCGGTAAACGCCGTTGTCAGTGCCGCCTGCCACACTCCGTGCCATGACAGACGTGTGGCTGCGCGAGGTCGACGAGGCCGACCTGGAGGCGTTCCTCGCCTACGAGCACGACCCCGAGGCCGTCCGCCGGTCTAGGTTCGCCCCGCGCCCGCGCGACGCCTTCCTCGCGCACTGGCGGACCGGCATCCTCGGCGTCCCGGACGTGCTCGTGCGGACGGTCGTGGTGGCGGGGGAGCCGGCGGGGCACGTCGTCTCCTGGACGGTGGCGGACGGGCGGCGGTTCCTCGGGTACTGGCTGGGCCGGCCGTACTGGGGGCGCGGCGTCGGCAGTCGCGCCCTCGCCCTCTTCCTCCGCGAGGAACCCGTCCGCCCCCTGTACGCCGACCCGTTCGCCGGCAACACCGCCTCCGTCCGCCTGCTGGAGCGCCTCGGCTTCCGGCGCACCGGCACGGTCCGGCACGGCACGGACACCCACCTCCTGCTCGCCCTTCACCCAGCGGAGGAGACGGAAGCGGCGGAAATCGGCAGGACGTGACGGTCCGCCCCTGGGACGATGACTGCCATGGCAGCGCAGCACCACCACCCCCACACCTCCCCTCACCGCTCCTTCGACGACCTGGTCGCCGAGGGGGTCGCCGTGCCCACCGAGGGGTGGGACTTCTCGTGGTTCGAGGGGCGGGCCACCGAGGCGCGGCCCTCGTGGCGGTACGCCGAGTCGGCGGGGCGGCGGCTGGCCGGTGCCGAGGCCGTGCTGGACATCCAGACCGGCGGCGGAGAGGTGCTGGACTTCGCGCTGGGCCGGGCCGAGCCCGCCCGGCCGCTGCTGGCCGCCGCCACCGAGGGCTGGCCGCCCAACGTGGCCAGGGCCACCGCGCTGCTGCGGCCGCGCGGGGTCGTGGTGGTCGCCGCCCCGGACGACGCGCCGCTGCCCTTCGCCGACGAGGCCTTCGACCTGGTGCTCAGCCGGCACCCGGTGCGCCCGTACTGGGACGAGATCGCCCGGGTGCTGCGGCCCGGCGGCACCTACTTCGCCCAGCACGTCGGGCCGGCGAGCGTCTTCGAACTGGTCGAGTACTTCCTCGGGCCGCAGCCGGAGGAGGTGCGCTCCGGCCGGGACCCCGAGCGGGAGCGGGCCGAGGCGGAGGCGGCCGGCCTGGAGGTGGCCGGACTGCGGGCGGAGCGGCTGCGGATGGAGTTCCACGACATCGCCGCGGTCGTGCATTTCCTGCGCAAGGTCGTCTGGATGGTCCCCGGCTTCACGGTGGAGGCGTACGAGCCCCAACTCCGGGCCCTGCACGAGCGGATCGAGCGGGAGGGGCCGTTCGTGGCGCACAGCTCCCGGCATCTCTTCGAGGTCCGCAAGCCGCGTAAGGGCTGAAAACAGACGTCGTTCATCTGCCGTTCGTCCGCAGTTTCCACATTGTTATGCGCTGCGGTTCACACACGCCTCACCCGTCACGTAAGTTCAGACCAAGGTAATTCGCGTCAGCAAAGCTGCGCGGACGGTACCGCGCAGTGGAGGGGGCTGCGCGGTGCCGTGAGACCGGGTGGGGCGGGTGCGGGGCCGTACCGGAACCGTCAAATCACCGTTCGCGGGCCGGGTCCCCCATCGGAGGGACCCTCGGACAACGCGCCGAAGAGTCCATAAGGCGCCGCAAAGCATTCGAATGCCTCCGAATGTGTCTGTATCCGACCGGATTCCCCTGGGAATCGGCGGGGAATCGGCCATGAGAGGCCCCTGAATCTCACATTCCGGGTCGCCCGGGGCGTCGCCGGATGATTCCGGAGAGTAGTTGTCTCGCGCCGATGCACCCATCAGCCCTTACGAAGGGTTATGGTGGAAACCCCCCCTCGGGCCGGTCCGTCTCCCCCCCACGGACCGGCCCGTTTTTTTGCCGGGCCGCCAGGAACGTTTCCGCGGCCCCGGATCCCGAGCCCGGACGGCAGGCCGAGCCCCGGACCCGGACCGGGCCCCGGGCAGCGGTAGGCTCAACACCCCCCGAACCCGTACCCCGTGCCAACCCCGGAGGGCCACGTGAACCTGCGTGACAAGCTGCGCAGCCTGCTCGTCAGGCTCTACGCACGCCGGGTGGAAGGACACCTGGACCACGACCAGGTGCCCAAGCACATCGGCGTCATCATGGACGGCAACCGCCGCTGGGCGAAGGCGTCCGGCTCCACCACCGTCCACGGCCACCGGGCCGGCGCCGAGAAGATCGAGGAGTTCCTCGGCTGGTGCGCGGAGACCGACGTCGAGGTCGTCACCCTCTGGCTGCTGTCCACGGACAACTTCGACCGCCCGCAGGAGGAACTCGGCCCCCTGCTCGGCATCATCGAGGGCGTCGTCCGCACCCTCGCCGCCGACGGCCGCTGGCGCGTGCACCACGTCGGCACCCCCGACCTGCTGCCCGCGCAGATGCAGACGGCGCTGAAGGAGGCCGAGGAGGCCACCCGGCACATCGACGGGATAGTCGTGAACGTGGCCATCGGCTACGGCGGCCGGCAGGAGATCGCCGACGCCGTGCGCTCGATGCTGCTGGACGCCCACGACCGCGGGGTGTCCCTGGAGGACCTCGCCGAGTCCGTCGACATCGACATGATCGGCCGTCACCTCTACACCGGTGACCAGCCCGACCCGGACCTCGTCATCCGCACCAGCGGCGAACAGCGGCTGTCCGGATTCATGCTGTGGCAGACCGCGCACTCCGAGTACTACTTCTGCGAGGTCTTCTGGCCGTCCTTCCGGAAGGTCGACTTCCTGCGCGCCCTGCGCGACTACGCCGCACGTCACCGCCGCTACGGCGGCTGACCCCGGACACCGCACCGCACCGCCCCGTCGCCACCCGGCGCCGGGGCGGTTCCGTATACCCCGATTCGCGCACGCGTAACAAGGAGTTCACCAGCGCGCTGTTGGCCGCTTTTGCATGGCGGCGACAGTTCGAGGGCATAAGCCAAGCAGGTCGACACCCGAACCACGGGCGTCGGTTCTCAGCGGGCGGCACGGGGCCGTCCCGCCCGGGAGGCCCTTTGCACCAGCCCGACCGTCCGGTCACGGCACGGAAAGAGCCGCGGAGGGCCGGTCCACGGCCCGCCGTACGCGGGGGCCAGACACCGGTCCAGCTCCACTTCGTCGCTCCCCGACCTCATCCGAGGGGGTACGTCCTTCCGTGGTGACCAGCACAAAGCGCCACAAGCCCGACCGGCGCACCTATGTTCTCGACACCAGCGTCCTGCTGGCCGATCCGAACGCCCTGAGCCGCTTCGAGGAGCACGAGGTCGTGCTCCCCATCGTGGTGGTCACGGAGCTGGAGGCCAAGCGGCACCATCCGGAACTCGGCTACTTCGCCCGGCAGGCCCTGCGCCTGCTCGACGACTACCGGGTCCGGCACGGCCGTCTCGACGCCCCCATCCCGATCGGGGACCTCGGCGGCACGATCCGTGTCGAGCTCAATCACTCGGACCCCAGCGTGCTGCCCACCGGCTACCGCCTGGGGGACAACGACTCCCGCATCCTCGCGGTGGCCCGCAACCTCCAGGCGGAGGGGTTCGACGTCACCGTCGTATCGAAGGACCTGCCCCTGCGGATCAAGGCGTCCTCGGTCGGTCTCCTCGCCGAGGAGTACCGCGCCGAGCTCGCCATCACGGAGAACTCCGGCTGGACCGGGATGAGCGAACTCACCCTCCCGGCCGAGCAGGTGGACATCCTCTTCGAGGAAGGCCATCTGTACGTCCCGGAGGCCGCAGAGATGCCCGTGCACACCGGTCTGACCATCCACTCCGAGCGGGGCAAGGCGCTCGGCCGGGTCTCCGCCGAGGGCAACGTCCGGCTGGTGCGCGGCGACCGGGAGGCGTTCGGCATCAAGGGCCGCAGCGCCGAGCAGCGCATCGCGCTCGACCTGCTGCTCGACCCGGACATCGGGATCGTGTCGATGGGCGGGCGGGCCGGCACCGGCAAGTCGGCGCTGGCGCTGTGCGCCGGGCTGGAGGCAGTCCTGGAGCGCCGTCAGCACCAGAAGGTGATGGTGTTCCGGCCGCTGTACGCGGTCGGCGGGCAGGAGTTGGGCTATCTGCCCGGCACCGAGGCGGAGAAGATGAGCCCGTGGGCGCAGGCCGTCTTCGACACGCTGTCGGCCGTCACCAGCCGCGAGGTCATCGAGGAGGTCACCGCGCGCGGGATGCTGGAGGTGCTGCCGCTGACCCACATCCGCGGCCGCTCCCTGCACGACGCGTTCGTGATCGTGGACGAGGCGCAGTCCCTGGAGAAGAACGTCCTGCTGACCGTGTTGTCCCGGATCGGCGCCAACTCCCGGGTGGTTCTCACCCATGACGTGGCACAGCGGGACAATCTGCGCGTCGGCCGCTACGACGGTGTGGTGGCCGTCGTGGAGAAGCTGAAGGGGCATCCCCTCTTCGCGCATGTCACCCTGACCCGGTCCGAAAGGTCCCAGATCGCCGCGCTTGTCACCGAAATGCTGGAGGACGGACACATCTGACATGGATGGACGTCATCTGACATAGCGGTACGGCCTGTTGGCGCCGTCCGGCAAAGGCGAAGAGCCTAGCCGGGCGGCGCCTTGGCGTGCGGAGGTTTCCGGAAATCCCCAGGGCCAAACGGGATGTGAGCTTTCACACGCAACACAGAATTGCCACCCGGCGTCCGGTTACGGCAGAGTCTCAGTCCTGTCAGGCCCCGCATACGACACAGCCGTACCCCCAGCGGTACGGCACCTCAGAAGCATCACCAACTCCATAGACCCGTCGTATGCCGCCCGCGCACCACGCGGCGCTCCCTCCAGGGGAGTTGCCCACCGGGCCCGCGCCTCCCGTGACCCAGAAGTTGGGAGGCCAGTGTCAGGGGCACGATTGCGTCCGCCAGGGTCACCGAAGCGGGCGATGCTGGAAGGAACCCGTGTGAGCCGGATTTCGGTCCGGGGACTCGCAGTGGCCTCGGCCACCGCGGTCACCGCCGTCGGAAGCGTCGTCGGAGTTGCCTCGGGCAGCGTCGCGCAGAACAACAACGACGCCGAGGCGACGGCAGCCGATGCCACGCTCCTCGCCGACATACCCGCAGGTCAGCAGGCGCAGGTCCAGTCGGCGTCCCTGACGCACCAGGCCGACGCCCAGGCCATCGCGGCCGACGCGAGCGCCAAGAAGGACGCCGAGGCGGCGGCCCGCAAGGCAGCCGCCGACACCGCGATCGCGAAGAAGGCGGCCGCGGAGAAGGCTGCCAAGGAGGCCAAGGAGCGCGCCGAGACGAAGGCCGCGGCGGCGAGCCGCGACGACGTCCGCGACTCCTCCAGCTTCCCGGTCCAGTCCAACTACACCGTCGCGCAGATCCAGGCGATGGCGCGCCAGATGGTGGCCGGCGACCAGTTCCAGTGCTTCAGCAACATCGTGGACCACGAGTCCAGCTGGAACTACCACGCCGTGAACGCCTCCTCGGGTGCCTACGGCCTCTTCCAGGCGCTGCCCGCGGGCAAGTACGCCTCCGCCGGTGCCGACTGGCAGACCAACCCGGCCACCCAGATCAAGTGGGGCCTCAACTACATGAACAGCCGCTACGGCAGCCCCTGCCAGGCCTGGTCCTTCTGGGCGGCCAACCACTGGTACTAGGCCACCCGGTACTCGCACGGCCTCGCGCAGCCCCTCCCCGTCCTCGGGGCAGGGGCTTTCGCCCTGTAC
This sequence comes from Streptomyces sp. NPDC031418, assembly GCF_055581605.1. NCBI lineage: Bacteria > Bacillati > Actinomycetota > Actinomycetes > Kitasatosporales > Streptomycetaceae > Streptomyces > Streptomyces sp. NPDC031418. The sequence goes on along the minus strand of NZ_JBVIJC010000010.1, from coordinate 257,707 downwards.
GGTCGTAACCGACGACTCCAGGGGGGAGTGGTGGCGAGCGCGCGGGGCGCGGGGGAAGAGGACGGATCATGTCGCGAGTGCCAGGGTGGCTCGGCCGACTCGGTGCCGGGCTCAGCGAGATGAGCGAGCGCCTGGAGGAGCTGCGCGCCGAGGTGGAGCAGGAGCGCGAGGCGGACGACGAACCCACCGGGTCCGTCAAACCCGCCGCCGCCGTGCCCGGACAGGCCACCGACACCGATCGCCCCGCCCGGCCGGTGGCGCCCGCGCCGTCGGCCGGTCCGCGCCCCGATCCCGCCGAGGCCGTGCCCTGGGGGGTCCGGGTCGCGGCGGAGGCCGGCTGGCGGCTGCTCGTCCTCGCCGGCACCGTGTGGGTGCTGATGCGGGTCATCAGCGCCATCCAGCTGGTGGTGTTCGCGTTCGTCATCGCCCTGCTGATCACCGCGCTGCTCCAGCCGACGGTCGCCCGGCTCACCCGCTGGGGGGTGCCCCGAGGACCGGCGACCGCGCTCACCGCCATCTCCGGCTTCGCGGTCATCGGCCTGATGGGCTGGTTCGTGAGCTGGCAGGTGATGGAGAACATCGACACCCTCTCCACCCAGATCCAGTCCGGCATCGACGACCTGCGCAACTGGCTCCTGAAGAGCCCCTTCCACGTCACCGACAAGCAGATCAACAAGATCGCCCAGAACCTCCGTGAGGCGATCGGCGCCAACGCCGACCAGATAACCTCCGCCGGGCTGGAGGGCGTTCAGGTCATTGTCGAGGGCCTGACGAGCATCCTGCTGGTGTTCTTCTCGACGCTCTTCCTGCTCTACGACGGCAAGCGGATCTGGCAGTGGTTCCTGAAGCTGGTGCCCTCCGCCGCCCGTCCGGGCGTGGCCGGTGCCGGCCCGCGCGCCTGGCGCACGCTGACCGCCTACGTACGCGGCACGGTCCTGGTCGCGCTCATCGACGCCATCTTCATCGGCATCGGCATCTACTTCCTCAATGTGCCGATGGCCGTCCCGCTGGCCGTGTTCATCTTCCTGTTCTCCTTCATCCCGCTGGTCGGCGCGGTCGCCTCCGGAGCGCTGGCGGTGATCGTGGCACTGGTGACCCAGGGTGTGTTCGCGGCCGTGATGACCCTGGTCGTCGTCCTCGCGGTCCAGCAGATCGAGGGGCATGTGCTCCAGCCGTTCATCCTCGGCCGCGCGGTCCGCGTCCATCCGCTGGCGGTCGTGCTGACCGTGGCGGCCGGCGGCATGGTGGCCGGCATCGGCGGCGCGGTGGTGGCCGTACCGCTGGTGGCGGTGACGAACACGGTGGTGGGGTATCTGCGGACGTACGCCGCCGCTCAGGCGGGCCAGGTCCGTCCGGCGCCGGAGAACGCAGAGGACCCCGCCCCCCAGGAAGGGTGAGCGGGGTCCTCGGACGGACGTCTGCCTACTCGGCGATGACCGCCTCGGCCTCCAGCGTGACGGAGACGGCCTGGACCACGGAGGCGATCTTGAACGCCTCCTGGACCACGTCGCGCTCCACACCGGCCTTGCGCAGCACCTGCTCGTGCGAGTCCAGGCACATGCCGCAGCCGTTGATCGCGGACACCGCGAACGACCACAGCTCGAAGTCGACCTTCTCCACGCCCGGGTTGCCGATGACGTTCATCCGCAGACCGGCGCGCAGGGTGCCGTACTCGTGGTCGGACAGCAGGTGGCGCGTCCGGTAGAAGACGTTGTTCATCGCCATGATGGCGGCGGCCGACTTGGCGGCCGTGTACGCCTCCGGCGTCAGGTTCGCCTTCGCCTCCGGCTCCAGCTCACGCAGCACGATCGGGGACCGGGAGGCGATGGCGGTCGCCAGCACGGTGCCCCACAGCTGCTGCGCGGGGAGGTCGGAGTTGCCGATGACCGAGCCCAGGTTGAGCTTGAGGTCCTTGGCGTAGTCCGGGACGCGGGACTTCAGGGAGTCGAGCGACATGGGTCACTCACCGGCCAGCAGCGCGACCGGGTCCAGCGTGTTCTCGCCCTTGGTCCAGTTGCACGGGCACAGCTCGTCCGTCTGGAGGGCGTCCAGGACCCGCAGGACCTCCTTGGGGTTACGGCCCACGGAACCGGCGGTGACCATGGTGAACTGGATCTCGCGGTTCGGGTCGACGATGAAGACGGCGCGCTGCGCGAAGCCGTCCTCGCCCTCGATGCCGAGGTCGCGCATCAGCTCGTGCTTGGAGTCGGCCATCATCGGGAACGGCAGGTCGGTCAGGTCCGGGTGGTCCTTGCGCCAGGCGTGGTGGACGAACTCGGAGTCACCGGAGAAGCCGAGGATCTGGGCGTCGCGGTCGGCGAACTCGTCGTTCAGCTTCCCGAACGCGGCGATCTCGGTCGGGCAGACGAAGGTGAAGTCCTTCGGCCATGCGAACACGACCAGCCACTTGCCCTCGTAGGACTTGTGGTGGATCTGCTCGAACTCCTTGCCCTTCTCCAGCGAGACGCAGGCGGTCAGTTCGAACTCGGGGAACTTGTCACCGACAGTGAGCACGCGCTCTCCTTGCAGCTAGGGACACCCTTTGTGAGGGTCTTGCCCCCTTGGGTTGGACGTCGTCGATGGTGGCACAGGGTGCATTGATTAGTGAAATAGCTACACTCGGTCATGTTGATCGGAGGTAGTTATCAGTGACCATGGGTAACGGAAAGCGGAGGCAGCCGAGCCTCGCACAGCTGCGTGCCTTCGCCGCCGTCGCGGAGCACCTGCACTTCCGGGACGCGGCGGCCGCCATCGGGATGAGCCAGCCCGCCCTGTCCGGCGCGGTCTCCGCGCTGGAGGAGGCCCTCGGGGTGACCCTCCTCGAGCGTACGACCCGCAAGGTGCTGCTCTCGCCCGCGGGGGAGCGGCTGGCCGTCCGGGCGAAGGCGGTGCTGGACGCGGTCGGCGCGCTGCTGGAGGAGGCCGAGGCGGTCCGGGCCCCCTTCACCGGCGCCCTGCGCCTCGGGGTGATCCCCACGGTGGCGCCGTACCTGCTGCCCACCGTGCTGCGGCTGGTCCACGAGCGCTATCCGCAGCTCGACCTCCAGGTGCACGAGGAGCAGACCGCCAGCCTGATCGACGGCCTGCACTCCGGCCGGCTCGACCTGCTGCTGCTCGCCGTCCCGCTCGGTATGCCCGGCGTGGTCGAACTCCCCCTGTACGACGAGGACTTCGTCCTGCTCACCCCGCTCGACCACTGGCTCGGCGGGCGCGAGGGCATTCCGCGCGAGGCGCTGAAGGAGCTGAAGCTGCTCCTCCTGGACGAGGGGCACTGCCTGCGCGACCAGGCCCTCGACATCTGCCGGGAGGCCGGCCGCGCGGACGCCCCGGTGACCACGACGGCCGCCGGCCTCTCCACGCTGGTGCAGCTGGTGGCGGGCGGGCTGGGCTGCACGCTGCTGCCGCGCACCGCTCTGAAGCTGGAGACCACCCGCAGCAGCCAGCTGCTCACCGGGTACTTCGCCGACCCGGCGCCGAGCCGCCGGGTCGCGCTCGCCATGCGGGCCGGCGCGGCGCGCTCCGCGGAGTACGAGGAGCTGGCGGCGGCACTGCGGGAGGCGATGCGGGCCCTGCCGGTGCGGGTGGTGGCCTGACGGCCGGCGAAGCGCCCGGTTACTCGGTGCGCAGGCCCTCCGGCCGCATCAGCCGCAGCAGCGGCGGCAGGCTCAGCAGGGTGACCGTGAGGATCACCCCCGCCCCCGCGCCGGTCATCGACAGCACGCCCGGCCAGTCCACGGACACCGTCGCGCCGACCATGCGCAGCAGGACCGCGCCCAGCGTCAGTCCGGCCGCCGCGGCGAGGAGCAGGCCCAGGGCGATGGGGATCGCCGTCTGCCACAGCACCGACATGCCCAGGGTGCGCTTGCGGGTGCCGAAGGCGGCCAGCGACGACAGCAGCTTCCGGCGCTCGCGCAGCTGCTCCAGCTGGGAGACCAGCAGACTCACCCCGATCAGCGCCAGCACACAGACGGCGCCCGCGAAGGTACCGGTGCGGATCGAGGAGAACTGCGCCGACCGCTCGGTGGCCGCCAGCACCATCGCGTCCGCCAGCGGATCGATCCGCGCCGCGGTGTTGCGGACGTACTCGTGCACGTCCGGCCGCTTCTCGTCGAGCTTGAGGTACACCGCGCCGACCAGCGTGCGGCTCATCCGCGCCGACATCGCGCCCGGGGTGACCAGCACCTCGCTCTCCGCGAGCCCGTCCGGGCCCTTGAGCGCGCGGCCCTTCTTCAGCCCGGCCGGTACCGTCCACGTCGTGTCGGGGAGGTGGGGCCGCCCGCTGCCCGGGTTCAGGTGCAGGGTGCGGCCGGGCCGGGCGAGCTTCGCCACATCGGCGTCCCGGTCGCCGCCGGTCACGGCGAAGACGTCGCCGTCGCGGCAGGAGGGCAGCTCGGCCACCGTGCGCAGCGCGGTGCAGGTGCCGACGGTGAGACCGACGGTGTGCTGCGGCCCCTGCTCGGAACTCCAGGTTCCGTCGCCCAGCTCGGTGCTGCCCAGTGCGGTGGCCTTCCGTACGCCCTCGGTCCGGGCGAACCGCGCGGTGGCCGGGAGGAAGGGAACGCCGCGGGAGAGGTTGACCTGCATCTGGGCCTGGTCGGTGTCCCGTCCGGTGGACTTGGTGAAGTCGTCCTGGATGCCCGCGAACAGCATCTGGAGCGCGATCGCCCCGGCGACCGCGACCGCGATGCCGTTCACCATGCGGGCCGCGGATCCGCTGTTCAACTGGAGCCGTCGTACGGCCAGTTGCCAGGCGACACCACCCCGTCCGAGCCGGGCCACGGCCGCCTCGACGGCCCACGGCAGCAGGGCGGTGACACCGAGGAGCAGCAGCAGGATGCCGGCGACCACCAGATACCGGTTGAAGTCGCTGTTGCCGCGGATGTCTCCGATCAGCGGGGCCAGACACGCCAGTCCGGCCAGTGGCAGCAGCAGCCGCCACCACAGCCGGCGGCGCGCCGGCCGGGCCGTACGGACCACGCCGAGCGGTTCGATGACCACCCCGCGCAGCGCGAACAGCGTCACCAGCACCGCCGCCGCCGGAACGGCGAGGGCGACGAGGGCGGCCAGCGCCGGGGAGGGGTTGAGATAGCTGGGGAACACGCTGATGCCCACGATCTCGACGGAGCCCGCGACCTGCCGCCCGAGCAGGAAGAACGCGGTGCCGAAGACCAGTCCGACCAGGGAGCCGGCGAGCGCCTCGCCCGCCGCGATCCGCCGGGTCATCCGGCCGTCGGCGCCGACCAGCCGCAGCGCGGCCAGTCTGCGGTCGCGCCGCTCGCCGCCGAACCGTACGGCCGTGGCGATGAACACGGCGACCGGCGTCAGCAGCACCACGAAGGCGACCAGCACGAGCAGCAGCAGGACCGGGTCCGTCGGGTCGGACTGGGTCTGCTCCTCCGGCCCGAAGTGCGTGATCCGGGCCGTCCGCCACCCGTCGAGCTGCCGGTCCAGGTTCTTCGCCCCGGCGTAGTAGGCGAGATCGTGCGAGCCGATGAGCCCGGGCTCGGCGATCGTGCCGACGATCCGGTACGGCAGCCGCTCGCGCAGCAGCCTGCCGTCCGCCGAGCCGAGGAGGTCGCGCAGCGCGGGGGAGACGATCATCTCGCCCGGCGCGGGATATCGGGTCAGCCCCGGGGGAAGGGGTGCCCGCGGCCCCTCGGGCTGCACCAGCCGGCCGCGCAGGTCACTGCCGCGGAAGCTGCTGTCGGCGTCGGAGATCACCAGGGTGTCCGACGCCTTCGGCCGGTAGGGGCCGTAGGTGTGGTCCTGGCGGGCCTGGCCGCGCTGGTCCCGTACCGCCAGCGCGTTCGGGATCGCGGTCGTCAGCAGCAGCAGCGCCACGCCGAGTCCGACCCCGACCGCCGTCAGCAGCACCCGGACCCAGCCCTCGCGCCCGCCGGTGAACGCGAACCTGACCCCCATGCCCAGATCGCGGCTCCACTGCCGGATGCTCATACGGTGCGCTCCATGTCCCGCGACTTCCCGTCCCGTACGACGATCTCCCGGTCGGAGTAGGCGGCCACCCGGGCCTCGTGCGTGACCAGCACGACGGCCGCGTTGGTGGAGCGGGCCGCGTCGGTCAGCAGCTCCATCACGCGCTCGCCGTTGAGCGAGTCGAGCGCGCCGGTCGGCTCGTCGGCGAACACCACCCGGGGGCTGGTGACCAGGGCGCGCGCCACCGCGACCCGCTGTCCCTGGCCGCCGGAGACCTCGCCGGGCCGCTTGCCCGCGAGATCGTCCACCTCCAGGCGTTCCAGCCAGCCCAGCGCCGTCCTCTCGGCGGCCTTGCGCGAGGCGCCGTTCAGCCGCAGCGGCAACGCCACGTTCTCCACACAGGTCAGCTCGGGCACCAGCTGGCCGAACTGGAAGACGAACCCGAACTCGGAGCGGCGCAGCGCGCTGCGCTCGGCGTCGCCCATCCCGGCCAGTTCGCGGCCGTTGTAGCGGATCGACCCGGAGTCCGGCGGCACGATGCCGGCGAGGCAGTGCAGCAGCGTCGACTTGCCCGAGCCGGACGGGCCCATCACGGCGACGACCTCGCCGGGGTGGATGGAGAACTCGGCGCCGTCGAGCGCGACGGTCGGGCCGTAGCTCTTGCGCAGGTCGTCGGCGACGAGCAGGGAGCCTGCGGGAGCGTTCACCGGGCCACCGCCTCGCGCAGCCGGTCCAGCCGGGCCGCGGTCAGCTCCAGCCAGCGCAGGTCCGCCTCCAGGTGGAACAGGGCGTGGTCGCAGATCAGCTGGTCGGCGAGGTCGCCCTTGCGCTTGCGGTCGGTGAGGATCCGCATGCTGCGCAGATGCTCGGCGCGCTGGGTGTCGAGGACGACACCTGCGTCGCGGTGGGTGAGCAGGGCGAGGACGACCTTGGTGTAGAGGGTCGACTGGAGGTACTCCTCGGGCTTCTCCGGCGTGCCGAGCCAGCGCTCGACGTCGGTGATGCCCGCGTCGGTGATGGCGTACCGCTTGCGCTCGGGGCCCTCGCCGGCCTCGACCCCGTCGACCTGCACGAGGCCGTGCTTGAGCAGCCGGGACATCGTCGAGTAGACCTGGCCGTAGTGCAGCGGCCGGTCCTGACCGAACTTCTCGTCGAAGGTCCGCTTGAGGTCGTAGCCGTGCCGAGGGCCGGACTCCAGGAGACCCAGAAGGGTGTGACCGATGGACATGCGGAGCACTCTACACACCGTGTATACGCGGTATGTATAGAACCCGGGTATACCCGCGAAGTCGCAGGTCACCCGGGTTGTCGGCCGGTCAGGAGCTGCCGGGCGGCCGTCCGCGGCGGGGCAGCGGCCCGGTGTCCTTCGGCAGTCGCCCCGCCTCCGCCAGCGCCTTGCGCAGCAGGAACTCGATCTGCGCGTTGGCGGACCGCAGCTCGTCCCCGGCCCACCGGGCGAGCGCGTCGTACACCGCCGGGTCGAGCCTCAGCAGCACCTGTTTGCGCTGCTGAGGCCGGCGCCGCGGGGCCGCGCCCTCGGCCGGGTCGGTCACTGGTAGAGCGTCCCGGTGTTGAGGACCGGCTGCGGGGCGCGGTCCCCGCACAGCACCACCATCAGGTTCGACACCATTGCCGCCTTCCGCTCCTCGTCCAGCTCCACGATGTCCGCCTCGGAGATCCGGGCGAGCGCCGCCTCCACCATGCCGACCGCGCCGTCCACGATCTCCCGGCGGGCCGCCACGACCGCGCCCGCCTGCTGCCGCTGGAGCATCGCGGAGGCGATCTCCGGAGCGTACGCGAGATGCGTGAAGCGCGACTCGACGATCTGCACACCGGCCGCCTCCACCCGGACCTGGAGCTCCACGGCCAGCTTCTCGGTGATCTCCTCGGCGTTGCCGCGCAGCGAGAGGCCGTCCGCGTCGTGCGCGTCGTAGGGGTACTCGATCGCGATGTGCCGTACGGCCGTCTCGGTCTGCGTGGCGACGAACTCGGCGAAGTCGTCCACCTCGAACACGGCCTGGGCGGTGTCCTGCACCTTCCAGACCACGACCGCGGCCAGCTCGATCGGGTTGCCGTAGGCGTCGTTGACCTTCAGTACGGCGGTCTCGTGGTTGCGCACCCGGGTGGAGATCCGGGTCCGCGAGGTGAAGGGGTTCACCCAGCGCAGGCCGTCCTGCCGGATGGTGCCCCGGTAGCGGCCGAAGAGCTGCACCACCCGGGCCTCGCCGGGCGCGACCGTGTTCAGGCCGCGCAGCGAGATGACCGCGGCGAGGAAGACGACGATCCCGGCGATGATCAGCCCCGCCTTGGGGCCCGCCGCGGAGACGTTCGCGGCGGCGGCCAGCAGCGCCGCGGTGCCGCCGAGCCCCAGCAGGCCGAGCAGCAGGGCGAGCCCGCCGCCGATGCTGTGCGCGGAGAACTCCCGCACCCGCGGGGCGGGCATCTCGGGTACGTCGGCGGTGGTGTGCGTGGACATGGTCGTGTCCCCCGTTCCTGGTCGTGCTCGACGGCGCCCGTCGGGGCGCCTGGTGTGTGACTAGCTAAGTGATATCACTTTTCTCTGTCAAGCAACCCTGCAACCGTCACAGCCGTCGGTTCCGTTGGGGCGGGTGCTGATTGTCACGTCCGTAAAAGGGCGGATCGGACGCCCTTTGTCATAGAGACGGGTGTTAGCTTTCGGAGCTGACCATCCAGAGACGGAAGCGAGCGTAGGGACTCATGGGACGAGCGGAAGAGAGACGAGCGCGGCAGCGCGGTGGCCGCCGCGCGGCGCCCCAGCCGCGCCGCTCCGGGCCCGAGACCGGCCGCAGGCCGCTCATACGCCGGCTGTTCACCTGGAAGAAGGTCCTCGGCACCTTCTTCGGGCTGTGCCTGCTGCTGATCGGCGGCTTCATCGCGCTCTACCTGTCCGTCGACATCCCCCAGGCGAACGCGGCCGCACAGCAGCAGAGCAACGTCTACAAGTTCAGCGACGGCACGGTGCTGGCCCGCGACGGCAAGACCAACCGCGAGATCGTCGACCTGTCGAAGGTGCCCCGCAAGGTCCAGCTGACCTTCGTGGCCGCCGAGAACAAGAGCTTCTACAACGACGTCGGCATCGACTTCAAGGGCACCGCCCGCGCCATGCTCAACACGCTGACCGGCAAGGGCAAGCAGGGCGGCTCGACGATCACCCAGCAGTACGTCAAGAACTACTACCTCAACCAGGACCAGACCGTCACCCGCAAGCTGAGGGAACTGGTCATCTCGTTGAAGGTGGACCGCGAGAAGACCAAGGACCAGATCCTCGCCGGCTACATCAACACCAGCTACTACGGCCGTGGCGCCTACGGCATCCAGGCCGCGGCCCAGGCGTACTACCACATCGACGCCAAGAAGCTCAGTGTCCAGCAGGGCGCCTATCTCGCCGCCCTGCTCCAGGCGCCCAGCCAGTACGACTGGGCCGTCGCGAGCGACACCGGCAAGCGGCTGGTCAAGGAGCGCTGGAACTACGTCCTCGACAACATGGTCAAGCAGCACTGGCTGGACCCCGCCGCGCGGCAGGCCATGCACTTCCCCAAGCCCAAGGCCCCCAAGGGCGCCCCGGGCCTCGACGGGCAGAAGGGCTATCTGGTCGAACTCGCCAACCAGCAGCTCGAACAGCGGCTCATGCAGACCGACGGCCTGACCCAGGCCCAGGCCGAGACCGCGGTCGAACGCAAGGGCTGGACCATCACGCTCAGCGTCGACCGCAAGAAGCAGGCCGCGCTGGAACAGGCCGTCAAGACCCAGCTGACCGGCAAGCTCGAGCCCAAGCAGCGCAAGGTCGACCGCAACGTCCAGGCCGGAGCCGTCTCGGTCAACCCCCGTAACGGCCAGATCGTCGCGCTGTACGGCGGCCAGGACTACTACAAGCACTACATCGACAACGCCACCCGGCGGGACTACCAGCCGGCCTCGACGTTCAAGCCCGTCATCCTCGCCGCCGCGCTCCAGAACGGCGCCACCACCCAGGACGGCACCCCGATCAGCGCCGACACCGTCTACGACGGCACCAGCGGCCGCCCGGTCGTGGACCACGGCAGCAAGGCCGGGTTCGCACCGCCCAACGAGGACGACGTCGACTACGGGCCCATCACCGTCCAGCAGGCGATGAACAACTCGGTCAACTCGGTCTTCGCGCAGATGGGCGTGGACGTCGGGATGACCCGGGTGATGGACACCGCCAAGCAGCTCGGCATGGACACCAAGGGCATGCAGGCCGTCCCCGCCCAGACCCTGGGCTCCATGGGCGCGAGCCCGCTGGAGATGGCCGGCATCTACGCCACCTTCGCCAACCACGGCGACCGGGTCACCCCGTCGATCATCAAGTCGGCCGAGCTGAACGGCCGTACCGTCAAGCCGGACTCGCTCGGCGCCTCGGTGCTCAGCCGGAGCGCCGCCGACACCGTCACCTCGGTGCTCACCGGCGTGGTCGACGACGGCACGGCGAAGGAGCACGTGGCCGACAACCCGCTGCGCGCCGGTCAGCAGGTGGCCGGCAAGACCGGCACCTCCGACGAGGACAAGTCCGCCTGGTTCACCGGCTACACGCCCGACCTGGTCACCTCGGTCGGCCTGTTCGGCGAGGAGAAGGGCACCGGCCGCCATGTCTCCCTGACGGGCGCGACCGGACAACTGCCCGGCTCGGGCCGCGTCAACGGCGGCACCTACCCGGCGCAGATCTGGGCCCAGTACACCTTCGGCGTGACCCACGCGGCCACATTCGAGCTGGACACCACCCAGGGCGCCGCCGTCGCCCCGACCCCGCCGCCGACGGTCAGCCACACCCCGACCCGGACGCCCTCGCAGACGCCCACCAGCAAGGCACCGACGTCGTCCGCGCCGCCGTCCCGGACCCCGACGCAGACGCCGACCAGCGCGCCGCCGTCCCGGACGCCCACCCAGACCCCGCCGACCCAGACGCCGACCAGCCAGGAGCCGACGGATCCGATCACCCCGGAGGACCCGCTGGACCCGGCCAACCAGTAGGCCCGGCAGGGAAGCGGACACACGGAGGGCGCCCGGTGCACACCGGGCGCCCTTCGCGTGCGTACGGCCCTCAGCTCCGGTTCAGCTCGAACCAGACCACCTTGCCCACGCTCAGCCGGGTCGCACCCCAGCGCCGGGCCAGCCGGTTCACCAGGTACAGGCCGCGCCCGCCCTCGTCCGTGGCCCGCGCCTGCCGCAGCCGCGGCAACTGCGGCACATCGTCGCCGACCTCGCAGCGCAGCACGTCCGTGCGCAGCAGCCGCAGCGTCACCGGCCGGGACGCGTACCGTACGGCGTTCGTCACGACCTCGCTGACCAGCAGCTCCACCGAGTCCGTCAGCTCCTCCAGGTCCCAGCGGGCGAGCGCACGCCGGGCCAGCCGGCGGGCCTGGCCCGGCGCCGAGTCCTCCGGCGCCAGCGTCCAGTACGCCACATCGCTCGGCGCGATCCCGTCGAAGCGGGCCGCGAGCAGCGCGATGTCGTCGTCCCGGTCGCCCGGGCCGAGCATGTCGAGGACCTCGTCACACAGCGCCTCCAGCGGCGGCGGATGGTCCGGGCCGGTCAACTGGGCGGTCGCGGCCAGCCGTTCCCGCAGCTGCTCTATGCCGGTCCACACGTCCCGCAGCCGGGACTCCACCAGCCCGTCGGTGTACAGCAGCAGCGTGGCCCCGGCGGGCGCGTCCAGCTCCACCGCCTCGAAGTCCACCCCGCCCACGCCGATCGGCGCGCCCGGCGGCACCCGCAGCACCTCGGCCCGCCCGCCCAGATGCAGCAGCACGGGCGGCGGATGGCCGGCGTTGGCGATGGTGATGCGGTGCGTCACCGGGTCGTAGACCGCGTACAGGCAGGTCGCCATGCGGTCGGTGCCCAGCCGCTGCGCCTGCTCGTCCAGGTGGTGCAGCACCTCCTGCGGCGGCAGGTCCAGCCCGGCCAGGGTCTGCGCGGTCGTGCGCAGCTGCCCCATGATCGCCGCCGAGGTCATCGAGTGCCCCATGACGTCCCCGACGACCAGCGCCACCCGGCTGCCGGGCAGCGGGATCGCGTCGTACCAGTCGCCGCCCACCCGGGCCGTCTCGGCGGCCGGCAGGTACCGGGAGGCGAGCCGCACACCGGTCGGCCGGGGCAGCGTCTCGGGCAGCATGGTGCGCTGCAACTCGTCGGCGATGTAGGCCTCCCGGCCGTACAGCACCGCCTTGTCGATGCCGAGCGCGCTGTGCGTGGCCAGCTGCGCGGCCACCAGCAGGTCGTCCGCCTCGAAGGCGAGCCGCTCCGGGCGGCGCAGGAACAGCGCCGCGCCGATCACCCGGCGCCGGCCGCGCAGCGGCGCGAGGATCGCGTGCTGCCCGGAGGGCACCAGCGCCTCGCCGTCCTCGCCGAGCAGCTCGGGCAGCGCGGCCCGGGCGGCGGGCGCGTCGGCGAACACCGGGCGCACCCCGCGCAGCACCTCGTTCAGCGCACCGCCGGGCAGCACCTCGCACAGCTCGGTGGTCAGCGCCGACAGATCGGCCAGCGGGGAGGGATCCGGTTCCGGCTCGAAGGCCGGCGGCAGCAGCACACCGTCGGTGTCCCGCTCCTCCGGGATCCGGTCGGTGCGGCGCAGCCGCAGCATCACCGGACCGGTGGGCCGCTCGTCGCCGACCGGCAGCGGATCGCGCAGATAGACCAGGATCGCGTCCGAGAAGGTCGGTACCGTGGCCCGGCACAGGCCCATCACGATCTCGTCCAGGTCGAGGCCGCGGGCGATCCGCCGGGTGGCCGCGCCGACGAACCGGAGCCGGTCGCCGTCGCGCCGCATCGGCATCGGCCGCCCCGGCGGCAGTCCCCGCCCGGTACGGCGCTCCGCGGCGCCCGGTGTCCGGTCCTGCTCGGCACCGGGCTGCGGCGGAATCCCCTCCGCCGCGGGACGCGGGCGGTGCGCGCCGGGTTCGGCGGTGGCCGGCTGGGAGTGCTCTGGACCGTTGACTGCGGGCTCCTTCCCCTGGTCACCCGGGCCGCGGGACGTGGCCGTCCCGGGGCCGGAGGGCGTCCCGTCGGACCGGGCCTGGACCGGTAAGGCGGGCATGCCGAGCTGGGTCGGGGTACGCAAGAGCGCCCCGCGGGCCTCCGCGGGGTCGGCGCCCTGAGGGCGCTCGAAGGAGGTGGGCTGCTCCGTCACGCGTGTCGCATCCATCCGTCCGGGGCTGCGCGCCGGGCGCGCAGTTGGTCCCGCAGAAGTCCCGATACCCGCAATACGTGCCCCAGGAACGGAATTTCCGCGTGCTGAGCGGTTGTCGCCGTGCCACCGGCGGGGCCCGCGCGGCCGGTGATGGTGCCCTGGTACCCCTCGTTCACGTGCTGACGCCCCTCGGTGACGATCGGTCAGGCCCGGTGCTTGGTCCGGTAGTTGCTGCTGTTGTACGCCCTTGCGGAGGACGATCCTACGTTTCTTGCCCGGGGGCGCATCAAGGGTCTCATGAGGACACGTGCGCGGGGGTGCGGTCCCAGTCCTCGGGGAGTGACGGTACCGCCCAGGAGGGGTCCGGGCGCCAGTGCTGCCAGCCGTCGGAGAACGGCGCCCCCCACGCCTCGATCACCCCGATCGCCTCCCGCCCGGCCGCCCGGACCCGCTCGGCGGTCACCGCGTCCATCAGCCCGTCCCGCTGGGCCTGGGCGAACTCGTCCTCGTCGCGCCACTGCCAGCTGCGGTCCGGATCGACCGTGATGTCCAGGAAGTGGTCCTCGGAGTCCACCCCGCCCGCCCAACGGGCCAGCGGCTCCTCGAGGTTGACGTACCAGTTCTTGAACTGCCAGCCCGCCTCCCAGAACAGCCACACCGACCAGGGCCGGCCGGGCTGGGCCAGCTTCAGCACACCGGTGCCGAACCAGCGGCCCCGCTGCACCGCGCGGGGCTTGGTGTAGCGGGACTCCAGCGGCTCCTGGTGGACCGGGGTGCCGTCGGCCAGCACCGGCTTGACGCACTCGGTGCCGGGGGCCATCCAGACGGCGAGCAGCTCGGCGTCGTCGCGGACGACGGTGACGGGCCGTGCGATGTGGAAGTGCGCACCGGAGTTCTCCCGGTACCGCCACAGGATCGGTGTCCCCGGGGCCCAGTAGGTCACGGGTCCGGCTGCCATCTGTGTCATCGCTCCGTCGTCCGTCATGGACAGATATTAGGTGCCCCGGGACCGTGCCGCTGCGGTGCGGGTCACGGTCCCCGGCGGTGGCCGGAAACGTTCGCCGCCGGGGACGTGCCCGGTCACCGGACCGTCACGGGCGGGTCATCCGCAGCACGTCCAGCGCCTCGTCCAGCTGCTGCGCCGTCAGATCGCCCCGCTCGACGTATCCGCCCTCCAGCACCACCTCGCGGATCGTCTTCCGCTCGGCGAGCGACTTCTTGGCGACCTTCGCGGCCTCCTCGTACCCGATGTACTTGTTCAGCGGGGTGACGACGGACGGGGACGACTCGGCGTACTCCCGGGCGCGTTCACGGTCGGCGGTGATGCCGTCGACGGTCCGGTCGGCCAGCAGCCGCGAGACGTTGGCGAGCAGCCGGACCGACTCCAGCACGTTCTTGGCGATGACCGGCAGCATGACGTTGAGTTCGAAGTTGCCGGCGGCACCGGCGGTCGCGATGGTGGCGTCGTTGCCGATCACCTGCGCGGCGACCATCAGCACCGCCTCCGGTACGACCGGATTCACCTTGCCCGGCATGATGGACGAGCCCGGCTGGAGATCGGGCAGCCGGATCTCCGCGAGCCCGGTCCGCGGCCCCGACGACATCCACCGCAGATCGTTGGCGATCTTCGTCAGGCCCACCGCGATGGTCCTGAGCTGTCCGCTGGTCTCCACGATCCCGTCCCGGGCGCCCTGCGCCTCGAAGTGGTCGCGGGCCTCGGTCAGCGGCAGCCCGGTGACCCGGGCGACCTCCTCGATCACGGCGGCCGAGAACCCGGGCGGCGTGTTGATCCCGGTCCCGACCGCGGTCCCGCCGAGCGGCAGTTCGGCGAGCCGGGGAAGGGACGCCCGCAGCCGCTCGACGCCGTACCGCACCTGGGCCGCGTACCCCCCGAACTCCTGCCCCAGGGTCACCGGGGTGGCGTCCATCAGGTGCGTCCGCCCGGACTTGACGACGTCGGCGAACTCGTCGGC
Source organism: Streptomyces sp. NPDC031418 (assembly GCF_055581605.1). Taxonomy (NCBI): domain Bacteria; kingdom Bacillati; phylum Actinomycetota; class Actinomycetes; order Kitasatosporales; family Streptomycetaceae; genus Streptomyces; species Streptomyces sp. NPDC031418. Next base: position 242,635 of record NZ_JBVIJC010000010.1, on the reverse strand, counting down.
CTTGCGGGACAGCGCGGCGGCGAGGTGGTCGAGGGCCGGGATCAGGTCGTGGGTCACGGCGGCGGTGGCCGCGATGTGGATGCTGGACGGGAAGACGTCGTTGGACGACTGCGAGGCGTTGACGTGGTCGTTGGGGTGCACGTCCCGGCCGAGCCGCTCGCTCGCCAGGGTGGCGATGACCTCGTTGGTGTTCATGTTGGACGAGGTCCCCGAGCCGGTCTGGAACACGTCCACCGGGAAGTGCTCGTCCCACCTGCCCTCGGCGACCTCCCGGGCCGCCTCCTGGATCGCCTCGGCGATGTCCTTGTCCACCACTCCCAACTCGGCGTTCACCTTGGCGGCGGCGCTCTTGATCCGGGCCAGCGCCTCGATGTGGGCGCGTTCCAGCCGCTGCCCCGAGACGGGGAAGTTCTCGACGGCACGCTGGGTCTGCGCCCGCCACTTCGCGTGCGCCGGAACCCTGACCTCGCCCATGGAGTCGTGCTCGATGCGGTAGTCGCTCATGCCGGGTACAGCGATCGGACGCACGCGTATGTTCCGGGCGCTGGGCCGGTTGGCTGCGGGCCGCGGTCCGCCACACTGGGCCGATGGATCATGTGACGATCGCCCGGGACCTGGTGCGGGACCGCTTCCCCGACGCGCGCGCCGCGTTCCTCGCCGGAAGCGTGCTGACCGAGCGCCGTACCCCCACCTCGGACCTGGACATCGTGGTGCTGCTGGCGGGGCCGCCCGCGCCCTTCCGGGAGAGCCTGGTGCACCGGGGATGGCCGGTGGAGCTGTTCGTCCAGACGGAGGCCGACTGGCGGGCCTTCGCGGAGCGGGAGACGGCCGGGCGGAGCTCCCCGCTGCTGCACATGTGCGCGCACGGCATGCTGCTGGCCGACGCGGACGGCCTCGGCGCGGCCCTGCGCACCGAGGCCCGGGAACGCCTCGCCGCGGGCCCGCCGCCCGTCCCGCCCGCCGAGCTGGCGGACCGGCGGTACGCGCTGACCGACACCCTGGACGACCTCCGCGGCTGCACCGACCCGCTGGAGCGCACCTATCTGGTGGCCGAGCTGGTGCTGCTCGCGGGGGGCCACTGGCTGGGCGGCGGCAAGTGGCTCTCCCGCCGTCTGGCCATGGCCGACCCCGGCCTGCACGGCCGGCTGACGGCGGCCGCGGCCGCGGCGGTCGCCGGTACGGCGGAGGGGGCCGACGCTTTCGCGGCGGCGGTCCGGGAGGCTCTGGACCTGGCCGGCGGCCCCCTGTGGGCCGGCTACCGCCGGGGCTGACGGCGCCTCCGGCAACCGCCCGTCCCGCCGCCTCTCAGCCCGTCCGGCGTTTGAGGACGAGGCCCTTTCGGGGCCGATCGGGGGTCCAGGGGGCCGGGCCCCCTGGGAGCGGGGTCGAAGGGGCGGCAGCCCCTGGGGAGGGGACGGGTAGGGGCGGCGGGGGCGAGATCCGTCCCCCGCCGCGCCCGAGGTACTACGCCAGCCCGGGCCCGCGAACCGGAATCGACGTGAACGTCGGCTGGGGGGCGGGATCCTGGAAGAAGTCGTTGCCCTTGTCGTCCACCACGATGAACGCCGGGAAGTCCTCGACCTCGATCTTCCAGACGGCCTCCATGCCCAGCTCCTCGTACTCCAGGACCTCCACCTTCTTGATGCAGTCCTGGGCGAGACGGGCGGCGGGGCCGCCGATGGAGCCGAGGTAGAAGCCGCCGTGCGCGGCACACGCGTCGGTGACCTGCTTGGACCGGTTGCCCTTCGCGAGCATCACCTTGGAGCCGCCCGCCGCCTGGAACTGCTCCACGTAGGAGTCCATCCGGCCGGCCGTCGTCGGGCCGAAGGAACCGGAGGCGTACCCGTCGGGCGTCTTCGCCGGGCCCGCGTAGTACACCGGGTGGTCCTTCAGGTACTGCGGCATCTCCTCGCCCGCGTCCAGCCGCTCCTTGATCTTGGCGTGCGCGATGTCACGGGCCACGACCAGCGGGCCGGTCAGCGACAGACGGGTCTTGACCGGGTACTTGGTCAGCTCCGCGAGGATCGTGTCCATCGGCTGGTTGAGGTCGATCTTGACGACGTCCGAGGACTCGTCGAGGTGCTCGTCCGTGGTCTCCGGCAGGAACCGCGCCGGGTCGGTCTCCAGCTGCTCCAGGAAGACGCCCTCGGCGGTGATCTTCGCGACCGCCTGCCGGTCGGCCGAGCAGGAGACGGCGATGGCGACCGGGCAGGACGCGCCGTGCCGCGGCAGCCGGATCACCCGCACGTCGTGGCAGAAGTACTTGCCGCCGAACTGCGCGCCGATGCCGATCTTCTGGGTCAGCTCGAAGACCTTCTCCTCCAGGTCCTTGTCACGGAAGCCGTGGCCCAGCTCCGAGCCCTCCGCCGGGATCTCGTCCAGGTAGTGCGCGGAGGCGTACTTCGCGGTCTTCAGCGCGTACTCCGCGCTGGTGCCGCCGACGACGATCGCCAGGTGGTACGGCGGGCAGGCGGCCGTACCGAGCGAACGGATCTTCTCCTCCAGGAACTTCATCATGGAGGCCTCGTTCAGGACGGCCTTCGTCTCCTGGTAGAGGAAGGACTTGTTGGCGGAGCCGCCGCCCTTCGCCATGAACAGGAACTTGTAGGCGCCGCCGTCCGTGGCGTACAGCTCGATCTGGGCCGGCAGGTTGGAGCCGGTGTTCTTCTCCTCCCACATGGTGAGCGGAGCCATCTGCGAGTAGCGCAGGTTGAGCTTGGTGTAGGCGTCGTAGATGCCGTGGGAGAGGTGCTTCTCGTCCTCGCCGGCCGTGAGCACGTTCTGGCCGCGCTTGCCCATCACGATCGCCGTGCCGGTGTCCTGGCACATGGGCAGCACGCCGGCCGCCGCGATGTTCGCGTTCTTCAGCAGGTCCAGCGCGACGAACTTGTCGTTGCCGGACGCCTCCGGGTCGTCGATGATCCGGCGCAGCTGGGCGAGGTGGGCGGGGCGCAGATAGTGCTGGATGTCGTGGATGGCCTCGGCGGCCAGCGTGCGCAGCGCCTCCGGCTCCACCTTGAGGAACGTCCGCCCGTCCGGGCCCTCGACGGTGGAGACGCCCTCCGACGTCACCAGCCGGTACGGGGTGGTGTCCTCTCCCTGGGGGAGCAGGTCGGTGTACGCGAACTCAGGCATCTCAGCCCATTCCTCACTCTGACGGACGGCCGCCCGCCGACGCTGGCGGGCCTCACCAGCCTAGAACCTGCCGCCGACACGAAAGCTGTGAGGTAAGGCTCAGTTCGACACGCCGGGGTTTTCCACAGCCCCTAGTCGCGATCTATCGCGTTTCGGTACGCTGCTGCCGTGGACCTTCAGAAGCCCGCCCGAACCCCCGACGCGACCGACACGGCCGACACGGTCGCCGCCGCCCCGAGTGCCCCGGGTGCCCCGGGCCCCGGCGGGCTGCGCGCCTCGGACGCCGACCGTGACCGGGTCGCCGACATCCTCCGCGAGGCCCTCGCCGAGGGCCGCCTGACCGCCGACGAGCACGCCGAGCGCGTGGACGGCGTGCTGCGCGCCAAGACCGTGGGTGAACTGGAGGTCTTCCTCCAGGACCTGCCCGGCGCCCACCAGCGGCCGGCCGCCTCCGCCTACACCGCGGCCGCGCCCCGGCCCGCCCCGGACGCGCTGCCCGCCGAGGCCGACGCCAGCGTGGTCGCGGTCTTCAGCAGCGCCGTCCGCCGCGGCCGCTGGCGCGCCGGGCGCCGGCTGCACGCGTACTCGGTCTTCGGCAGCGTCGAGATCGACCTCAGCGAGGCGATCTTCGAGTACCAGCAGGTCGTCATCAAGGCCGTGTCGGTCTTCGGCGACGTCCAGATCCGGGTGCCGGAGAACGTGTCGCTGCGCGGCACCGGCGGCGGCGTCCTCGGCAACTTCGAGGTGGACACGCTGGACTCGGTCGACGCTAACGCGCCGGTCGTCTACGTCGACGGCTGGGCCGTACTCGGCAATGTGGAGGCGCGGGCCAAGCGCGGCAGACGAGTGGCGGACATCCTGGAGCGGGTGCAGGGCAAGGTCGACCGGAAGCTGGAGCGCGTCCAGGACAAGGTCGACCGGAAGCTGCGCAAGCACCTGGGGCGTTGACGGCCGCGTATCGCCCGCCGGGCGGACGGCCGGACCGCCGGGGGCGCTGCGCCGGTGGCGCCGTGCCGGGGGGCGCGAACGAGCCGCCGTGCGCCTGCGCTTGGGAACGCTGTGCATAGGCCCGCGCACAGCGGGTAGGCCTTGCTGCATCGTGTCTCGCCCGCGAAGCCGTCGTCAGGAGTAGACCGTGCTGCAACCGCCGCATTCGTCCCTGCATGTAGCTGCCGTTCCGGCCCAGCGGATGCCGGCACAGGACAGGGATCGAGGCAGGGACCGGGACCAGGACGCCCCGTGGCACACCGAGGCGGTGTGCCGGCGCGACGAGGCGGGTCTGTTCTTCGCCCCGTCGAAGGAGCCGACCGCGGCCCGGCTGTCCCGTGAGGAAGCGGCCAAACGCGTCTGCGCCCGCTGCCCGGTCATGGTCGAGTGCCGCGAACACGCCCTCCTCCAGCCCGAGCCCTACGGCGTCTGGGGCGGCCTGACGGCGGCGGAGCGCCGCGTGGTGCTGGCGAGGCGCCGCCGGCGGGACCTGGAGCTGAAGAAGGCGGCGCGGGCGACCACCAACCGCATAGCGGGATGAGCCCGGCCGCGTAGCCGCAGGCAGAGCCGCCGCCCGGCCGGGCGAGATCAGCGCCCCCTCCGCACAGGGGGCGCCGCACGTCCCGGCAGGTGCTACTTGGCCCGGTCGAAGTCGATCGCGCTGTAGGCCCGCAGCTTCCGCAGCCGGTGCTCGGAGTCGATCCTGCGCACCGTCCCCGACTTCGACCGCATCACGATCGACTCGGTCAGCGCGGTCTCCGACCGGTACCGCACACCCCGCAGCAGCTCACCGTCGGTGATGCCGGTCGCGACGAAGAAGACGTTCTCGCCGGACACCAGGTCGTCGGTGGTCAGCACCCGGTCCAGGTCGTGCCCGGCGTCGATGGCCCGCTGCCGCTCCTCGTCGTCCTTGGGCCACAGCTTGCCCTGGATGGTGCCGCCGAGGCACTTCACGGCGCAGGCCGAGATGATTCCCTCGGGGGTACCGCCGATGCCGAGCAGCAGATCGACGCCGGTGCCCTCGCGCAGCGCGTAGATGGAGCCGGCGACATCGCCGTCGGAGATCAGCTTGATCCGCGCGCCGGCCTCCCGGACCTCGCGGATCAGACCCTCGTGCCGCGGCCGGTCGAGGATGACGACGGTGACGTCTTCCGGCGCGGACCGCTTGGCCTTGGCGATGCGCTTGATGTTCACGGCCACGGGCGCGTCGATGTCGACGAACTCGGCGGCCTCGGGGCCGGTGACCAGCTTGTCCATGTAGAACACGGCGGACGGGTCGAACATCGCGCCGCGCTCGGCGGCGGCCAGCACGGCGATCGCGTTCGGCATGCCCTTGGCGGTCAGCGTGGTGCCGTCGATCGGGTCCACGGCGATGTCGACCTCGGGGCCGGTGCCGTCGCCCACGTGCTCCCCGTTGAAGAGCATCGGGGCCTCGTCCTTCTCGCCCTCACCGATGACGACGACGCCGTTCATCGAGACGGTGGAGACGAGGGTCCGCATGGCACGCACCGCGGCACCGTCGGCGCCGTTCTTGTCACCGCGCCCCACCCAGCGGCCCGCGGCCATCGCCGCGGCCTCGGTCACCCGGACCAGTTCCAGGGCGAGGTTGCGGTCGGGAGCCTCGGAGGGAACGTCAAGCTCGGACGGCAGATGATGATTTTCGGTCATCGGAGCGCACCTTTCTGATACGACGACGGCCGGATGAGGGTAGTGCCCCTGACTCTATCGTTAGGCAGACAAAATGAGCAGGGGACCCCACGGATGAGCGCTTGGGGCACCTGCGACGATAGAGGGCGTGGCAGGTTCGAAAGGCAAGCAGAAGACGGCCCGGGACATGGTTCTCTCCCTGGCCCTGATCGCCGTCGTGGCGGCCGGCATCTGGTTCGTCGGTGTCCCGCACGACGATCACGCTCCGGAACTCAAGCGGGTCGACTACCGGGTCGAGCTGCTCACGGCCCGCCGGGCCGCGGGCTACCCGGTCGCGGCACCCGAGGGCCTGCCGAGTACCTGGAAGGCGACCTCCGTAAGCTTCCAGGAGGACAGCGGCGACCGCTGGCACCTGGGCTTCCAGACCCCGGACGGGCAGTACGTCCAGGTCGAGCAGTCCACGCAGAAGCGCGCCGGGTTCATCGACGACGCCAGCCAGGGCGCCTCGGCGACCCAGCGGACCGAGGAGATCGCCGGCCGCACCTGGACCCGCTACACCGGCGGCCGCTACGACGCGCTCGTCCTGGAGAAGACGCCCGGCTCCACCACGGTGGTGGCCGGCACCGCGTCCTTCGCCGAGCTGACGAAGATGGCGGCGGCGCTGAAGACCGGGTGACCCGCCCGCCGGCGCACGCCAACACACGAGAACCGGCGCACGCGCACACACGAGAAGAGGCCCCCGGCGGTGCTGGGGGCCTCTTCTCGTGTGCCGTGTTCTCGTTGTGCCGTGGTGGCTCAGACGGTCGTGACGACGTCCTCGTAGGCCAGGCGCGGCGAGCGCGGGTACCAGGCGTCGGGGCCCGGCTTGCCGATGTTGACGACCATCAGCGGGGTGTGGTCCTCGTCCAGGAACTCCTTGCGGACGCCCTCGAAGTCGAACCCGGTCATCGGGCCGGCGGCCAGACCCGCGGCGCGCACGCCGACGATGAAGTAGGCGGCCTGGAGCGCGGCGTTGAGCGCGGCGGCGCTCTCCCGGGCCGGGCGCTCGGCGAAGAAGAGGTCCTTGGCCTGCGGGAAGGCCGGGAAGAGGGTCGGCAGCTCCTCGTGGAACTCGTTGTCCGCGGAGAGGATCGCGACCAGCGGGGCGGCGGCGGTCTTCGGCTGGTTGCCCTCGGCCATGTGCTTCACCAGACGCTCACGCGCCTCGGGGGAGCGGACCAGGGTGATGCGCAGCGGGGTCTGGTTGAAGGCGGTGGGGCCGTACTTGACCAGGTCGTAGATCGCCTGGACCTGCTCCTCGGTCACCGGCTCGTCGGTGAAGGTGTTCGCGGTGCGGGCCTCGCGGAACAGCAGGTCCTGGGCGGCGGGGTCAAGAACGAGAGACATGCGTGCCTTCCTCGGATGCGCGTCCGGTCCGGGGTGCGGACCGGCTGACGGGTACGACCCTACGGCAATGAGGTTTAACCTTCAACCAACCTCTGGCCAGGGTGACCCGCCTCACGCGGACCGAGTCCCGCCGGCGCCCTACTCGCTCTCCTCCTCCTCGGCCAGTGCCGCGTCCAGCCGGGCCCGCGCGCCCTCCAGCCAGCGCCGGCACACCTTGGCCAGCTCCTCGCCGCGCTCCCACAGAGCGAGGGACTCCTCCAGCGTCGTACCGCCCGCCTCCAGCCGCCGTACCACCTCGATCAGCTCGTCCCGCGCCCGCTCGTACGACAGCGCCTCGTCCACCTTGCTCGTCATTCGCCCACCTTCACTGTGAATTCACCGTCGGCGACGCGGGCCCGCAGCGCCTCGCCGCCCGTCACCTCGGCCGGATCGCGCACCACATGCCCGTCGGCCTTCTGCAGCACCGCGTAGCCGCGCCGGAGCGTGGCCGCGGGGGAGAGCGCCACCACACGCGCGTGCGTGTGCGACAGCTCCGAGTCCGCCCGGTCGAGGAGATGACCGAGGGTGCGCCGGCCCCGCTCCGCCAGGGCGGCCACCTGATCGGCGCGCTCGTCCAGCATCCGGTGCGGATCCTCCATGCACGGCCGGCCCAGCGCATGCGCCAGCCCCCGCTCCTCCCGCTCCACGAACGCGCGCGCACAGCGCCGGGCGCGGTCCCGGAGCATCAGCACCCGCTCGAGCTCCTCACCGACGTCCGGTACGACCTTCTTGGCCGCGTCCGTCGGCGTCGAGGCCCGCAGATCGGCGACGTGGTCGAGCAGCGGGCTGTCCGGTTCGTGCCCGATCGCCGACACCACGGGCGTACGGCACTCCGCCACCGCCCGGACGAGCTGCTCGTCGGAGAACGGCAGCAGGTCCTCCACGCTGCCGCCGCCCCGCGCGACGATGATGACGTCCACGTCCTCCAGGGCGTCCAGCTCCTTCACCGCCTGCACGACCTGCGGCACCGCGTGCACACCCTGCACGGCGACGTTGCGCACCTCGAAGCGGACGGCGGGCCAGCGGTGCCGGGCGTTCTCCAGCACGTCCCGCTCCGCGGCGGAGGCGCGTCCGCAGACCAGCCCGATCAGCTGCGGCAGGAACGGCAGCGGTTTCTTCCGCTCCGGCGCGAACAGCCCCTCGGCCGCGAGCGCCTTCTTCAGCTGCTCCAGCCGGGCCAGCAGCTCGCCGACGCCGACCGGCCTTATCTCGGCGGCCCGCAGCGACAGCTGCCCCCGTGGCGCGTACCACTCGGGCTTCGCCAGGACGACGACCCGGGCGCCCTCCCCGACGACGTCCGCGACCGCGTCGAACACCTGCCGGTAGCAGGTCACGCTCACGGAGATGTCGTGCGACGGATCGCGCAGCGTCAGGAAGACGACCCCGGCACCGGGCCGCCGCGACAACTGTGTGATCTGCCCCTCGACCCAGACGGCGCCGAGCCGGTCGATCCAGCCCCCGATCATCCGGGAGACCTCCCCGACGGGAAGCGGGGCTTCGGGGGACGTGTTCACAGCCATGCGCCGAGCGTAACGGTCCCCTGTGACACCGGGTCCCTCCCGCCGTGGGGCTCGCGGTCGTCCGAGGAGTGCGGCTCCGTCGTGGCCGTTCGCGCAGTTCCCCGCGCCCCTAAGGGGCGCAGCCCCGCGCCGTCGGCCTCTCTGGCACCGGGTCCCTCCCGCCGTGGGGCTCGCGGTCGTCCGAGGAGTGCGGCTCCCTCGTGGCCGTTCGCGCAGTTCCCCGCGCCCCTAAGGGGCGCCGCTCCCGCGCCACTGCGCCACCAGCACCCCCAGCCCGCACACCAGCCACACCGCCCCCACCACCTGCGCCGCCCTGCTCGCCTCCGCGATCACCGCCACCGTGACCCCCGCGCCCACCACCGGCACCACCCCATGCCGCCACCAGCTCCACCCCGCCCGGCGCCGCCCGAAATACCCCACCACGCTCGCGTGCAGCAGCGTGAACGCGGTCAGCGCCCCGATGTCGACCACCGACACCAGCTTGTCCAGCCCGTCCCCGCGCCCCGCCGCCCACACCGCCGCAACCATGGTGATCACCGCCGAGACCAGCAACGCGACCCGCGGAACCCCCGCATCCGTGCGCGCCAGCGCCCGCGGCAGCCGCCGGTCCCGGCCCATCGCGAACAGCAGCCGGCCGGCCGCCGCCTGCCCCGCCAGCGCGGCGAACGCCGCCCCGACCGCCTTGCTCGCGGCCACCAGATCATGCAGCCAGCCACCGACCGACGCGTCCACGGCGTCGTAGAAGGCCGGCCCCTGCCGTACCGGCTCGGCCGCCAGCCGCGCGGACGTCGTCGGCTCCAGCAGCGCCACCAGATAGGTCTGCGCCACGAACAGCACCCCGGCCAGCGCCAGACAGCACAGCAGCGCCCGAGCCACCTTCGCCGAGCCCCCGCCGACCTCCTCCGCGAAGGTCGCGATCGCGTCGAAGCCCAGATACGACAGCACCGCCACCGACACCGCCCCGAGCACCGCCGACAGCGCGAACGCGCCCTGGCTGCCGTCCCCGGACAGCGGCGACCACAGCCCCCGCTGCGCCCCGTCCCGCGCCAGCACCACGACCGCCGACACCACGAACACCAGCAGGACCACGACCTCCAGGACCAGCACGAGGAACCCGACCAGCGCGGCGGCCCGCACCCCCCACAGGTTCAGCAGCGTCGTGACCACCACGGCCAGCGCGGTCCACGCCCACCGGGACACCCCGGGGACCAGCGCGTGCAGGGCGATCCCGGAGAAGAGATAGGCCACCGCCGGGATCAGCACGTAGTCCAGCATCGCCATCCACCCCGCGATGAACCCCGCGCCCGGGCCGAGCCCCGCGCGCGCGTAGGCGAACACCGACCCGGCCTGCGGCACCACCCGCACCATCTGCGCATAACTGAACGCGGTGAACGCCATGGCGACCGTGGCCACCAGGTACACCAGCGCCACCGCGCCGTGCGACCTGGCGTCCAGCGTGCCGAACACGCCGACCGGCGCCATGGGCGCGATGAACAGCAGCCCGTAGACCACCAGGTCGCGGAAGCCGAGGCTGCGCCGCAGCCGGTGGTGTTCGTCGGCGGGGGACGGCGTCGGCGTCGTATGCGTGCCGGCGAACATGCGCACCTCCCGGTCGGCGTACCCCTCCTAGTCTTTCCGCCGGTACCCCGCGACGCGATCTCTGTGCGGCCGATCGCGGGCGGCCCTTACGATGGGGCGCATGACCGCTTCCTCTGGCCGCCGTGTCCTGCTCGCCGCCCCCCGGGGCTACTGCGCCGGTGTGGACCGCGCCGTGATCGCCGTCGAGAAGGCCCTGGAGCAGTACGGGGCCCCGATCTACGTCCGGCACGAGATCGTCCACAACAAGTACGTCGTGCAGACCCTGGAGAAGAAGGGCGCGATCTTCGTCGAGCGCACGGAGGAGGTGCCGCCCGGCAACATCGTCATGTTCTCCGCCCACGGTGTCGCGCCGGCCGTGCACGAGGAGGCCAGGCAGGGCCGTCTCGCCACCATCGACGCCACCTGCCCGCTGGTCACCAAGGTCCACAAGGAAGCCGTCCGGTACGCCAACGAGGACTACGACATCCTGCTGATCGGCCACGAGGGCCACGAGGAGGTCATCGGCACCTCCGGCGAGGCCCCCGACCACATCCAGCTGGTGGACGGCCCCGAGGACGTCGCCAAGGTCGAGGTCCGCGATCCGTCGAAGGTCGTCTGGCTCTCGCAGACCACCCTCTCCGTGGACGAGACCATGGAGACCGTCGACGCCCTGAAGACCAAGTTCCCCGGGCTGGTCTCGCCGCCCAGCGACGACATCTGCTACGCCACCCAGAACCGTCAGCTCGCCGTGAAGCAGATGGGCTCCGAGGCCGAGCTGGTCATCGTGGTCGGCTCGCGCAACTCCTCCAACTCCAAGCGCCTGGTCGAGGTCGCCAAGCTGGCCGGCGCCCGCGAGGCCTACCTGGTGGACTTCGCCAGCGAGATCGAGGAGGCCTGGCTGGAGGGCGTGACGACCGTCGGTGTCACCTCGGGCGCCTCCGTCCCGGACGTCCTGGTCGAGGAGGTCCTCCAGTGGCTCGCCGAGCGCGGCTACGGCGATGTGGAGATCGTCAAGGCGGCCGAGGAGTCCATCACCTTCTCGCTGCCCAAGGAGCTCCGCCGCGACCTGCGCGAGGAGGCCGCCGCCCTGGTGGCCGCGCGCGGCGGAAGCGGTACCTCCGAGGTCTGAGCCGACGCTCGCGGACCGATCGGGGCGTGACTGTCAGTCGTCCGTCGTAACGTAGGGCCATGCAGATCTTCGGCGTGGACATCGGCGGATCCGGGATCAAGGGCGCCCCTGTGGACCTGGACAAGGGCGAGCTGGCCCAGGAGCGCTGCAAGGTGCTCACCCCGCACCCGGCGACGCCCGACGGCGTGGCCGACGGGGTCAAGCAGGTGATCGACCACTTCGGCTGGACCGGCCCGGTCGGGCTGACCTTCCCCGGAGTGGTTACCGGCGGGTCCACGGTGCGTACGGCGGCGAACGTCGACAAGGGCTGGATCGACACGGACGCGCGCGCGTTGTTCGGCTCCCGGCTGGGCGGCCTGCCGGTGACCGTGGTCAACGACGCGGACGCGGCGGGCGTCGCCGAGATGCAGTTCGGCGCCGGCCGGGGCAGACGGGGCACGGTCGTCCTGCTCACCTTCGGCACCGGCATCGGCAGCGCCGTCTTCGTGGACGGCGTCCTGCTTCCCAACACCGAGCTGGGCCACCTGGAGCTGCACGGCCACGACGCCGAGAAGCGGGCCTCCAGCAAGGCCAAGGAGGACCACGACCTCAGCTGGGAGCAGTGGGCGCGCCGGGTCCAGAAGTACCTGGCCCATGTCGAGATGCTGTTCTCGCCGGAGCTGTTCGTCATCGGCGGCGGGGTGAGCCGCAAGGCGGCCAAGTTCCTGCACTACATCGAGGGCGTCAAGGCCGAGATCGTGCCCGCCCAGCTCCAGAACGACGCGGGGATCGTGGGAGCGGCGATGAGAGCCGCCCAGGAGTGCTGAGCCGGGAGCCGTGAGCCGGACCGGCGGTTCAGCCGGTCCGGCGCTGCCGTTGCCGCTGCCGCACCCAGCCCACCCGTCGTACGAGCACGATCACCCCCGCGACCAGCGTCCCCCCGTACAGCCAGCCCGCCTGGGTGGCCAGGCCGGTGACCAGCCCCATCAGCCGGCCAAGCAGCCCCCCGCCGCCGTCGGCGACGGTCAGCAGCCCGGCGGCGAAGCCGATCGGCACCACGACGGGCGCGGTCAGTACGTCCCCGGCGCGCACCCACAGCGCGGTCAGCACGCACACCGGCAGGAACAGCACGCCGTACACCGCCGGCACGCCGTCGAACAGCAGCTGGTCCAGGCAGCCGAGCAGGACCATCGCGGCCAGGCAGAACAGCCCGGTGCCGAGACCGGTGAGCCGGGGGTTCGGCAGCCGCCGCACCGGCGGCGCCGGGCGCGCCACCCTCACCCGTCGTATGTCCCGGTCCGCGTCCGGTCCCGGCCTGCGCTCACCGGCCGCCCCGCGCCGGCCCTGCGGCGGCAGCGGGGTGGGCGGCGTGCCGCGTCGCCGTCCGTCGTTCGGGGGTCGCGTCCTGTGTTGCTCCACTGGACCAACTTAGGTCGGCTTATGTGCCGAATCGCCCATCAGACACGCCGGTGGGCAGGGCTTGGCCGGGCGTTCGACGCTCTCGGGAGGCACCCGCCGGGGACGCCGTAGACTGGGGGATCGGCGAGTGCCCTCCTCGGCCCTGGCACCCCCGCAGCTCTTGGCCCTCTCATCCACGGGAAGTCGCAACGTGTCGCTCACGATCGGAATCGTCGGCCTGCCCAATGTCGGCAAGTCGACCCTGTTCAACGCCCTGACCAAGAACGACGTGCTGGCGGCCAACTACCCGTTCGCCACGATCGAGCCCAACGTCGGCGTGGTCGGTGTCCCCGACGCCCGCCTGGCCAAGCTGGCGTCGATCTTCTCCTCGGAGCGCATCCTCCCGGCCACCGTCGACTTCGTCGACATCGCGGGCATCGTGCGCGGCGCCTCCGAGGGCGAGGGCCTGGGCAACAAGTTCCTCGCGAACATCCGTGAGTCCGACGCGATCTGCCAGGTCATCCGCGCCTTCAAGGACGAGAACGTCGTCCACGTCGACGGCAAGGTCTCGCCGAAGGACGACATCGAGACGATCAACACCGAGCTGATCCTCGCCGACCTCCAGACCATCGAGAAGGTCCTTCCGCGCCTCCAGAAGGAGTCGCGGATCAAGAAGGACGTGGCCCCCAAGGTCAAGGCGGTCGAGGAGGCGAAGGAGATCCTGGAGAAGGGCGACACGCTCTTCGCGCACGGCGTGGTCCAGGGTTCGGAGCGCGCCGAGCTCCTCCACGACCTGCACCTGCTCACCACGAAGCCCTTCCTCTACGTCTTCAACGTGGACGAGGACGAACTGACCGACGAGGACTTCAAGAACGAGCAGCGCGCCCTGGTCGCCCCCGCCGAGGCGATCTTCCTCAACGCCAAGCTCGAGGCCGACCTCGCCGAGCTGGACGAGGAGGAGGCCCTGGAGCTCCTCCAGTCGGTCGGCCAGAACGAGCCCGGCCTCGCCACCCTGGCCCGCGTCGGCTTCAACACCCTCGGCCTCCAGACCTACCTCACGGCCGGCCCCAAGGAATCCCGCGCCTGGACCATCAAGAAGGGCGCCACGGCCCCTGAGGCGGCCGGTGTGATCCACACCGACTTCCAGAAGGGCTTCATCAAGGCCGAGGTCATCTCCTTCGACGACCTGGTCGCCACCGGCTCCGTCGCCGAAGCCCGCGCCAAGGGCAAGGCCCGCATGGAGGGCAAGGACTACGTCATGCAGGACGGTGACGTGGTGGAGTTCCGCTTCAACGTGTGAGCGGTCCGTTTCCACGGAAGAGGCCGGGCTCGACGGAGCCCGGCCTCTTTCCTGTTGCTAATCGGCCCGCGGCGGGACGAGCTTGTCGAGATCCATGTTGATCTCGAAGGGAACGGGGCGCTTCAAGGTGCCCCGGAAGATACCGGCGGGAGCGTAGGCACCGGTGGGTTCATCGAGCTCGTAGGCATGGACGACAGGGGCGCCGTCTTCTTCCTCGACACACCAGTAGTGCGGGATCTTCGCTTGCGCGTATTTGTGCAGTTTCACTCTGCGGTCACGATGCGCGGACTCGGGAGAGACGACCTCGACGACGAGCTGCACCTCTTCCGGTGCGTAGCAGGTGCGGTCGGGGTCGTAGGGGATGGTCGCCACGAGGAGGTCGGGTTCCGGGCGGTTGCGAGCGTCGAGACGAATGGTCATCTCTCGTTCGACCTCGAAACCAGCGGGTGCGATGGCCATGAGCGTGGTGGTGAAGGCGGTGACGAGGCGGCCGTGCCAGGACCGCTGGGGCGACATCATGAAGACAAGCGCTCCGTCGATCAGCTCGGTGTGGCGGGGTGCCTCGGGGAGGCGGTCCAGGTCCTCCGCGAACCAGCCTTCCTCGCGCGGCGGGCGCATCCAGTCGGGCAGTGCGGTCATGGCTCAACGGTAGCGATTCGGCGGGGCCCCGGCCACGAGGTCGTCAAGGGCCCGTGATCAGGACACCGCCACCGGATAAGGCGCCGGGTCCGTCACCCAGCCCGCGATCAGGACCAGGCGGGTCTCGCGGTCCACCGCGAGGAAGCCGAAGGGGCGGTCGAAGGAGGCGCGGACCACCGTGGTCTCGTAGGGGTACTGGGGCAGGCCGCCCGCGGCCACCGGCATCATCGCCGTCACCGCCGCCGCCCGGAAGCCGAGCGCGCCGAACTGGGCGACGGCCGACTGCCTGGCCTCGCCGACGGCCAGCGGGGTGTCGCTGATGCCGGGGAAGTGGCCGTACCGGTCGTCCAGGGCCGAGGTGAGGCCGAACAGGGCCGCCGTCGCGGTCAGATCGTGGTCGGCGCGCACCTCGAAGCCGACCGTCCGCACATCGAGCGAGCGGGGCTCCGGCGCCATGGCCGGCTGCTGCTCCACATGCAGCCCGGGGCCGACGTGGCCGTGTGGGAGGGCGCCGCCCGCCGTGACCGGGAGCGTGCGTTCCACGACGGCGACGCCCGCCGCCAGCACCTGACCGGGCGTCATGCGTTCCTCGCCGAGCGCGAGATGGACGTCGATGCCGTTGTCGCCGGGCACGGTCAGCGTGGTGACGAAGCCGTCCGGGGTGCCGGTGACGCCCACCCGGTCCGGCCGTACGATCCTGCGGTGCAGTCCGCGCAGGGTACGGCCCTGCCAGGGGCCGGTGTCCGGGCGGTGCGGCAGTTCCTGGAAGGGCTGGCGCCAGGCGGTGCGCAGGGCCAGGGCGCTGGCCAGCACCATGCGGGCGTCCCGGGTCAGGGTGACCGGCATGCGCTCGACCAGCCCGCCGGTGCGCTCGGCCGCCCAGGCGTCCAGCCGTTCCTGCGCGGTGACGAGGTCGTCCCCGAACACCCCGTGGGTGCCGGCCGGCAGCCCGGCCCGCCACTCCTCGCGCACCGCCAGCTGCGCGTGGGTCCACAGCCCCAGCGCGGTGTCCAGGCCGGACACCGACTGGAGCGCGGCGAGCAACTCCCGTGCCGCGGCGGCCGCCTGATCGGCCGGCACGCCCAGCGCGGCGGACAGTTCCGCCCGGGCCGGGCCGCCCGCGCCGTCGGCCAGATGGGCCAGCAGCGGCCAGACGCCCGGTGCCGAGAACACCGTGTTCTCGTGCAGGGCTTGCGCCCAGCGGGCGGTCAACCCGTTGACCCGGCCGACCGTCTCGGCGCTCACCTTGCTCACTCGTCGTCCTCCAACAGGTATTTCGGGATACGGCAGGAGCATACGGAGGTGTGAGCGACCCCCGGTACGGGGGAGAAAGTGGCTGGGTAAAGCCCGTGTGGACGTCATGTCATCACTTCGAGTGATTCTCTGGCCTTCACTTGCACGGCACAACCCACGGTTGCCAGGCTGTTGCTGTCTGTACAACCTGATGGGAGCGGCCAGTGACTTTCGGTGAGCAGCCGGCGTACCTGCGTGTCGCGGGTGATCTCCGCAAGAAGATCGTCGAGGGTTCGCTGCCGCCGCACACCCGTCTCCCCTCCCAGGCCCGCATCCGCGAGGAGTACGGCGTCTCGGACACGGTCGCGCTGGAGGCGCGCAAGGTGCTGATGGCCGAGGGGCTGGTCGAGGGCCGTTCCGGATCGGGGACGTATGTGCGCGAGCGGCCCGTGCCCCGGCGGGTGGCCCGGTCGGGATACCGCCCGGCCGGCGGCGCCACCCCCTTCCGCCAGGAGCAGGCCGAGCCCTCGGTGCGCGGCACCTGGGAGTCCAGCAGTGAGCAGACCGCGGCCGGCGCCGCGATCGCCGAGCGGCTCGGGCTCCAGACCGGCGACCGCGTCATGCGCACCAAGTACCTGTTCCGGGAGGCCGGCGAGCCGATGATGCTCTCCACCTCCTGGGAGCCCCTCGCCGTCACCGGCCGGACCCCGGTGATGCTGCCCGAGGAGGGACCGCTCGGCGGCATGGGCGTGGTGGAGCGCATGCGTGCCATCGACGTCATCGTGGACAACGTCACCGAGGAGGTCGGCGCCCGCCCCGGTCTCGCCGAGGAGCTGCACCTGCTCGGCGGGGTCCCCGGTCATGTGGTGCTGGTCGTCCAGCGCACCTATTACGCCTCCGGCCGCCCCGTCGAGACCGCCGACGTGGTGATCCCGGCGGACCGGTACCGGGTGGCCTACCACCTGCCCGTGAAGTAGGCCCGCCCCGCACTCCGTTCCCGTTCCGCGCGCCCTCGCATGAGGTCTCCGGACGCGACGGAGACCTCTGACGCGCACCCCTGGCGCACACCCCTGACGCCCCTCCGCTGCCTCGCACCCGGTCGAGCGGCCCGCGCCGAGCCCCGGCTGGCCGCTGCAATCCGGCCGTTTTCCCAGGTGGCCCCGGTTCCCCCGGGCATGCCTCGCGACCCGGCCAGCGGTGTTCACGACGGCGCGTTCAGTCCCGTGCGCCCCCGGGGTTCTGGCTGGTTGCGTACCTCTTTGTGAAAACCCGTATTCGCTCCGTAAAGGTTGGGCGTACGCTCGGGCATATGCGGATTGCGGTTTCCTTAGACGCGGCTCGGCGGGGGCCCGGGACAGGACGCAAGGGCGATGCGAGAAAGGGCGGGGGCGGTGGGGGCGATGAGTGAGGGCACGGTCTCCCTGCCCTGGATCGTGATACGGCAGGACGACAACGGCAACCGCTACCGCGTCGGCCGCTATGCGACCCGCGCGGAGGCCCAGCGGATCGCCGACAGCCTCGATGACCGGGGACACAAGCAGCTCTACTGGGTCGAGCGCATCGGCCGGCACGGGGACGACCTCCCGAGCGACCTCCGGAACTGACCGCGCGCACGCTCCCGTACGCTCCGACGCATGACACCCATGCCGTCCGTGAACTCAGGGCCGGAACCGATCGTGCCGGAACCGATCGTGCCGGAACCGATCGTGCCGGAACCCGTCGTGGTGGTGGGCGCCGCCCTGTTCGACGGCGGTCGGCTGCTCGCGGCGCGCCGCAGCGCGCCCGCCGAACTGGCCGGACGCTGGGAGCTGCCCGGCGGCAAGGTGGAGCCAGGCGAGCGCCCCGAGGACGCCCTGGTGCGCGAACTGCGCGAGGAACTCGGCGTCGACGCCGAGCCGGTCGAGCGGGTGCCGGGCGAGTGGCCCCTGCGGGCGCCGTACGTCTTCCGGGTGTGGACCGCCCGGCTGCGCCCCGGCTCCGCCGCGCCCCGGCCCCTCGAGGACCACGACGACCTGCGCTGGCTCGGTCCGGACGAGATCTGGGACGTGGCCTGGCTCGACCAGGACGTCCCGGCGGTCCGGGAGGCCGCCGCCCGCCTGGCCGCGGACACCGAACGGCGTACCCCCTGAGCCGCTGTCCGGCGAGGGCGCCCGGTGTGCTCCCCGGTCTCTGCGCCCCCTGCTTCTTCACCGACCAGACGAGCCGCGCGTACGCCGTTCGTGCCACAGTGCGCCCTCGCGCACGGTACTGCCCACTGGATATCGGGTATGTGCCCATTAACCCCACGAAACCGGACAAGGGTGGGCTCGCTGGCCTGGGAAGTGATCGGCGTGATCGACACCGATGGCGACTGCGCCGACTGGACCTTTGCCGCGGAACCGGGCGCCGTGCGCTCCGCCCGGGCCGCGGTCCGGGGCCAGTTGCACGGCTGGGACCTCGACTGCCTCGCCGACCTGGCCGCGTTGCTGGTCAGCGAGCTGGTCACCAACGCGCTGCGGCATGCCGCCGGCCCCATCGGGGTGCGGCTGGTCCGCCCCACCGGGCGCTCTGACGCCCTGCTGGTCGAGGTCTCCGACCCGCTCCCGGACCCGCCGCGGGAACGCACCGCGCGGCCCGAGGACGAGAGCGGGCGCGGCCTGCAACTGGTCGCGGGCTCCTCGCGCGCCTGGGGCACGCGCCCCGGCGCGAGCGGAAAGACCGTCTGGTTCGAGCTGGCGGTGCCGGGGAGTGCGTGATTCGAGGGCCTGTTCCCTGGTTAGAAGAGGGGAAGTGTTGTCACGGAACGGTCCGAAAAACACCTGGACCGAGCTGTGATCGTGAACACCGTGTCGTGCGGCGCCGTAGTGCTGGATACTGCGGGCAGCCGCCCCCGGTGACCGGTGCCGGGCGCGGTGAGCTGGAGGGGACGGTTCGCGTGAGCGAGATACCAGCGAAGGCCACGGAGTCCGAGGACCCGTCGGACGGCGCGAGGGGCCAGGCCGCGGAGGGTGCCGCGGTGCCCGGAGACGCCCTGTGGCAGAGCAGTCCGCCCGGCTCGATCTACGACTACATCAAGGTGGCGTCCTTCGCCATCGGCCCCGGTGGCCTGGTCGAGCAGTGGAGCCTGCGCGCCGAGCAGCTCTTCGGCATCCCCGCGTCCCGGGCCGTCGGCATGGACCCCATCGAGGCGTTCATCGACCCCGATCTCCGTGCGCGCGGTCAGCGCAAGATGGCCGAGATCCTCGACGGGCGCGAATGGACCGGTGTGGTGCCCTTCCGGATGCCCGACACGCCGGACGGCCTGCGCGGTGCGGAGGGGCTGGCCGAGGTGTACGTCATGCCGACCCGGACCGCCGAGGGCGACCGGGCCGCCGTCTGCATCGTCGTGGACGTCCGGACCCTGCGCAGCATCGAGACCGACCTCGCCGCATCACAGGCGATTTTCGGCCAGTCCCCGTTCGGATTCCTGCTCATCGACGCGGATCTGAGGGTCCGTCGGGCCAACGAGCAGTTCGCCTCCGTCTTCGGCGGAACCCCGGACGACCACCGGGGCAAGGGTGTGCACGACTATCTGGTGCGCGGTGAGGCCGAGCGGGTTTCGGCCACCCTGCGCCGGGTGCTGGAGACCGGGGAATCCATCACCGACATGCATGTCACGGGGTTCGTCCCGGGCTCGCAGGAACGCCGGCACTGGTCCGTCAACCTCTACCGGGTGCACAGCGGCAGCGGCCGGCCCATCGGCATCGCCTGGCTCGGCACCGACATCACCGCCCGCCGCGCCGCCGCCCGCGAGGCCGCCGCCGCCCGCCGCAACCTCGCCCTGCTCAACGAGGCCGGAGCCCGTATCGGCAACTCCCTCGACCTGGAGACGACGGCCCGGGAACTCCTCGACGTCGTCGTCCCCGGCTTCTGCGACCTCGCCACCGTCGACCTCTACCAGGGGCTGCTGACCGGCGACGAGAACCCTCCCGGCCGCGCCGACGGCAGCGCGGCACTGCGCCGGGTCGCCTACGCCAGCGCGGTCACCGGCGCTCCCTTCGCCGGGTCCGGCGAACCCGTCGAGGTCGGCGCCGTCCACCACTTCCCCTTCAACTCGCCCTGCGCGGACGCCCTGCGCACCGCCCGCCCGCAGCGGGTGCCGGCCGAGGAGGGCGGGCTGGTGCAGTCCACGCTGGCCGTGCCGATGGTCGCCCACGACACGGTCGTAGGACTCGCGCAGTTCGCGCGGACCAAGGGCAGCGAGCCGTTCGGCGACCGGGACCGCGAGCTGGCGGTGGAGCTGGCCGCGCGTGCGGCGGTGTGCATCGACAACGCGCGGCTGTACCGCCGGGAGCACGAGCGGGCGCTGATACTGCAACGGTCGCTGCTGCCGCCCGGCGACCCCGAGGCGTCCGGGCTGGACATCGCCTGCCGCTATCTGCCGGGCAACGCGGCGACCGAGGTCGGCGGCGACTGGTTCGACGTGATCGAACTGCCCGGCCACCGCACGGCGTTGGTGGTCGGCGACGTGATGGGGCGCGGGCTGCGCGCCGCCGTCGCCATGGGGGAACTGCGCACCGCCGTGCGGACCTTGGCGCTGCTCGATCTCGAACCGGCCGAGGTGCTGTCCGCGCTGGACGAGATCGCGCGCGGGCTCGGCACCCCCGGCGGGGTCCGGCAGGCCGGCCGTACGGGCCGGCAGCCGCGGGACGCCGACCTGTCCGAGGTGTACCTCGCGACCTGCGTGTACGCGGTGTACGACTCCGTCACCAGACGCTGTACGTTCGCCAACGCCGGGCATCTGCCACCGGTTCTGGTCGAGCCCGGCGAGCCGGCGCTGATGCTGGACGTGCCGCCCGGGATGCCGCTCGGGGTGGGGGGCGAGCCCTTCGAGGAGGTCGAGGTCGAACTCCCTGAGGGCGCGCTGCTCGCGCTGTACACGGACGGGCTGGTGGAGTCCCGGGACCATCCGCTGGACGAGGGCTTGCAGGCGTTCGTCGGGGCGCTGACCGACTCCTCGCGCCCGCTGGAGGATGTCTGCGACCACGTCCTGAACACCCTGGACACCCATCACGGCGAGGACGACATCGCGCTGTTGATGGCCCGGGTGCAGGGGCTGCCGGCCGAGTCCGTCGGCGACTGGACGCTGCCCCGGGAGCCGCGCAGTGTGGGGCGGGCGCGGGAGTACGCCCGGGGGCAGCTGCTCAGCTGGGACCTGGAGCCGCTGGTCGACACCGCCGAGTTGCTGGTCAGCGAGTTGGTGACCAATGCGCTGCGGTACGGCGAGGGGGAGATACGGCTGCGGCTGCTGCTGGACCGGACGCTGGTGTGCGAGGTGTGGGACTCCGGGCTGGTGCAGCCTCGGCGACGGCGGGCCCGGGACACCGACGAGGGCGGCCGGGGCTTGCAGTTGGTGGGCTTGCTCAGTGCGGCGTGGGGTTCGCGGCGGACGCCCCGGGGCAAGACGGTCTGGTTCGAGCTGCCGTTGCCCGGGGGCGAGGGCGGGCTGACGGACCCGGCGGAGGCGCTGTTGAGCCTGTTCTGAGTCCGCGCCCGGGTCGGCCGGGAAGGCACCGCCGGCCTGATCCGGAAGCACGGGCCTACGCCCGGTTGCCCTGTGCCCGCACGTCCCGTTCGGCCAGGGCGCGGGCGTGGGCCGCCAGGGTGTCGGCCTCGGCTGCCGCCCCCGCGGCCAGTGCGCGGACCGCCGCCGCCAGGTCCGAGCGGGCCTCCGGGCCCACTGCCGAGCCGTACGCCGAGATGAAGCCCTCCGCCCCGGCCACCGAACTGCGGGCGACGAGCAGCGCCGCCGTGTCGAGGACGCCGGAGCGGCCCGTGGCCAGGCGCTCCACGGCCCGGGTGATCCGGCGCAGCGCGTCCAGCGGGTCGTACGCGCCCGAGATCAGCTCCTGCCGTACCCCGTTCAGCACCCCGCGCGCATGGGCGAGCCGGGCATGCAGGTCGCCCTCGGTCAGTGGAGTGCGGGAACGCCCTTCCCGGGCCGCCGCGAGTTCCGCCTCCGCGCCGGTCAGCGCGGCCGGGACCAGCTCCGCGGCCCGGCGCAGCTCGGACGCCAGGCGCTCCACCGCGTCGACGAAGACGGCCGCCTGCGCCACCGCGCTCTCCCCGGCGCGCAGGCGTTCGGCGGCCCGGGCCGGATCGCCCGTGTCGGCGGCTTGGCGGGCGTCGTTGAGGTGGGAGGTGGCGAGCACCAGCCGGTCCTTGGCCCGTTCGGGATACCCGGTGACCGGGCCGGTGGCCGAGGGCGGATACCGGTCGTGCAGGCCGCGCAGGGTCTCCTCGGCCGAGGTCGTCCGTGCGGCCAGCTCGCGGAACCGGGTCTCGGCGGTCTCCAGGGCCGGGCGCAGCC
Source organism: Streptomyces sp. NPDC031418 (assembly GCF_055581605.1). Classification (NCBI taxonomy): domain Bacteria; kingdom Bacillati; phylum Actinomycetota; class Actinomycetes; order Kitasatosporales; family Streptomycetaceae; genus Streptomyces; species Streptomyces sp. NPDC031418. Next base: position 220,337 of record NZ_JBVIJC010000010.1, on the reverse strand, counting down.
CCGCGCCGTCCAGCGCCCGGAGCCGGTCCAGGGCCGGGGTCTCCGCGTCCAGGCGCCGGCTCGCCTCCGCGCACCGGCCGAGCACCCCCACCAGGGCCTGCCGCCGGGCCTCGGGATCCTCCGGTACCCCCTGCTCGTACCGCCGCCAGATCGCGAACGCGGCCGCCAGCTCGGTCTCGGCGGCCCGCAGCGCATGCGTGAACGGCTCGGTCTCCGGCTTGTCGAAACGGCACTGGACGAAGGCGAGTTCCTCGCGGCTCGCCCGCACCCGGTCGTCGGCGAGCAGCAGTGCGGCCCGCGCCTGCCGCTCGGACTCGGCCGGGCTGCTCGGGGCGGGCGGCGTCGCGGAGACGGTGCCCGGGGTCGTCCGGGTCCGGGCGCGCCGGGTGCGGCGCAGATAGCCGTATCCGGCCAGCGTCACGGCCGCCACCCCGGCGAGGAGCGGCAGCACGAGGTCGGCCGTGGACGTCCCGCCCTGCTGCTGTGCGGGGGCGCTCGCCACCGGTCCGGCCGGTGCCGGGGGAACCGGCTCGTGGGGGCCGGCGGTCGTCACCGGCAACACCAGCCACCCGATCCCCGTCAGCGCGCCCAGCACGACATGCGTCACCCGCGCCCATATGTGCGCATGGGCGCGCCGGGGGCGGCCCCGAATCAGGGAGGACGTCACATTTCGGAGCGTATGGGCAGGTAGACGGCTTCGCGAGCGGGGCGGATACGGGTGGGGGACGAGACGGGCAGGGGGACGGGATGGACGACGGCACGGCAGGGGGCGCCGTCATGTCGTACGACACATCACCGGAGTTGACGGAATCCATACGCGGGAACGCGGCGCACGATCTGGCGGAAAAGCTTCGCCCGGTGGCACCCTGACCGTCATGCACATGTTCCTGGTGGTGGCGGGTGCCATCGTCCTTGGGCTGCTCGGGCTGAGCGGCGTGATGACCCTCACCACGGGCTGGATCGTGCCCTGGGGGCGCGCCCGGGTGCTGCGCCCGGCCCTGTGGGGGTACGGCTCCCTGCTGGCCGCCGCCGGCGGCGCGGTGTTCCTGTTCCTGGGTCCGCTCGCCCGCCAGTACGGCCCCGTGCCGTGGACCGGCTGGCTCGCCTTCATGGCCGGGCTGGGCCTCCAGACGCTGGCCCAGCGGCCCGGCCGTGCCGCCGCCGCGCCGAAGGACGCCCCCTGACCCCCTCGAACCACACCCCCTGACCCCCTCGACCCACCCCTGCTGAGCTTCGGCCCCGTCGACAGCGGCGGGGCCTACGCATGCTCCACCGCTCAGGGAGCGTGCCGGTCGCGGGCGCCCAGGCCCTCGTCGTCCGCGTCCGTCCACAGACTGATGTCGTAGGGCGTGTCGGAGACGGTGACGAGGTCGGGCCGGCCGGATCCGGCCGGTGTCGCCGCCTCGCGCAGCAGCGCCACACTCTCGCGCAGGTGGTCGGCGTCCAGCCGGACCCGGCGGAGCTCCAGGCCACCCCTGCCGAGTTGGTTCTCCAGCCGGCCCAGCGACCGATCGAGGTCGTCGAGGCAGCGCTGGACGGTGGTGATGTCGTCGTGCACGGTCATGGCTTGCCCTCGCTTTCCCGGCTCCGGCGGGCGGGCGGGGAGGCGTCTTCCGGGTGTGTTGCGCCGCTCGGGTGGGCTTGCAGGCCCTCGTCGCCGTGTCGCCCGCGCTGGCCGGAACCTTTCCTCTTCAGTGGCCGCATAGATCTGATCAGCTCCATATACCGCCAAAAGTGATCATAACGCTCGCGGCTTCCCGGAGGTAGCAGAGATGTCGTATTCGGCGACGGCAGGGGAGCGCCCCGACGGGGCGCGGGACCGCAGCGATGTGCGAGCGGCCGCAACGGCGCCGCAGCCGAACAACGGCGCCCGGCAGCTCCGGCGCGGCCTCGCCCTGCTGACCGCCGGCGCGCTCGCCCTGCCCCTGCTCACCGCCTGCGGCTCCGACGACGAGGCCGGCAAGCCCCTGGCCGGGCAGGACATCGCCCTGGCCGCCCGGGACCTGGTCGCCGACGGCGGCACCCTGAAATGGGCCGTGGACGCCGTGCCCGAGACCCTGAACACCTTCCAGGCCGACGCCGACGCCGGCACCAACCGCGTCGCCCAGGCCGTGCTGCCCTCGATGTTCCGGCTCGACGCGACCGGCCGGCCGGTGCCCAACCCCGCCTATCTGGAATCGGCCAAGGTCATCGAGACCGAGCCGCGCCAGGTGGTGCTGTACAAGCTGAACCAGCAGGCCGTCTGGAGCGACGGCCGGGAGATCGGCGCCGCCGACTTCGTCGCCCAGTGGCGCGCCCTGTCCGGCAAGGACAGCGCCTACTGGACCGCCCGCAACGCCGGCTACGACCGCATCGAGAAGATCGAGCGCGGCGCCAACGACCTCCAGGTCCGGGTCACCTTCTCCCGCCCCTACGCCGACTGGAAGTCGCTGTTCTCCCCGCTGTACCCGAAGGACGTCATGGGCACCCCGGACGCCTTCAACGACGGCGCCCGGCGCAAGCTCAAGGTCACCGCCGGGCCGTTCAAGGTGGAGAAGGTCGACACCGCCGCCAAGGACGTCGTCCTCACCCGCAACCCGCGCTGGTGGGGCAGGCCGGCCAAGCTGGACGAGATCGTGCTGCACGCCGTACCCCGCGACAAGCGGGCCGCCGCGCTCGCCGACGGCAGCGTGGACCTCGCCGACATCGACTCCGCCGAGGCCGAGCGGATCGGGCTCGCCGCCCAGGGCACCGCCAACCCGCTCCAGGGCGCCGGCAAGACCTCGGTGAAGAAGCTGCGCTCCTGGGCGCTGGCGCACGGCTTCGACGAGGACAAGGTGCCCACCGGCAAGAAGAAGCTGCGCAAGGCGATCACCCGCTACCTGGACCAGCAGCAGGCCCTGCGCGGCTTCGACGTGCGCAGGTCGCTGGAGCCCGCCTACACCCAGCTCGCCCTCAACGGCTCCGCGGGCCCCCTCGCCGACGAGCGGGTCCGCCGGGCCGTCGCCCGCGCCCTGGACCGCGAGGAACTGGCCAAGCTGGTGCTCACCCCGCTCGGCCTGCCCGCCGTCCCGGTCGGCAGCCACCTCGCCCTGGCCGGCCAGGCCGACTACGCCGACAACAGCGGCGCCGTCGGCGGCCCGGACACCAAGGAGGCCCAGGCGCTGCTCACCGACGCGGGCTGGGTGGCCGGAGGGCCGGTCAAGGAGGAGAAGAAGGGCGAGAAGGCGGCCGGCCCCGAGAGCGACGACCACACGGGCGACGACCACGCGAGCGAGGAGAAGAAGTCCGACGGCGGCAAGGACGGCGAGTACATCGTCGGCGAGGACGACAAGAACGGCGGGCGGGGCGACACCGGGGACCGGCACCTCGCGCAGGAGGGCAAGCACGGGGGCGCGCCCGGCGCCTACGCCCCCCAGGGCACGGCGGCACCGGCCGCCGCACCGGCCGCGCCGCTCGCCAAGGACGGCAAGGCCCTGCTGCTCCGCTTCGTGCTGCCCTCCGGGCCGGGCTCCGAGACGCTGAACCGGGTCGCGGAGCGGATCTCCGCGATGCTGGAGAAGGTCGGGGTCCGCACCACGATCAGCAAGGTCCCGGACGAGAGCTTCTTCAAGGACCACATCGCCGCCGGCGACTACGACCTCGCCCTGTACTCGTGGCCGGCGACCCCCTTCCCGGCGACCGACGCCCGGCCGATCTACGCCAAGCCGGTGGCGGCGGCCGACGGCTCGGTGAACATCGAGCAGAACTACACCCGGGTCGGCACCGACCAGGTGGACCAGCTCTTCGACCAGGCGGCGGCGACCCTCGACGAGGACGAGGCCCGGGACCTGATCAGGAAGGCCGACGCCCGGATCTGGGCGACGGCCGGGTCGATCCCGCTGTACCAGCGGCCCCAGTTGGTCGGGGTGCGCAGGAACCTGGTGAACGCCGGGGCCTTCGGCTTCCAGACCCCGGTCTACGAGGACATGGGCTATCTGAAGAAGGGCGCGAAGATCTCCCCGAGCCCCCGCAACAGCTAGCGGAAATCGGCCCGGCGAGCCCTTGGTGCGGAGGACACGTACCATGGGGTAAGGCCGTGGCGTGTCCAGCCCGGCAGGGCCCGCGCGGCACAGATGTACGCGCAGGGCGTTCCTCACACTCCGGGAGTACGGCAACCTATGGCCACGCGCCACGACATCCGCAACGTCGCCATCGTCGCCCACGTCGACCACGGCAAGACCACCATCGTCGACGGCATGCTGAAGCAGGCCGGTGCCTTCGCCGCCCACCAGCTCGACTCGGTCGACGACCGCATGATGGACTCGAACGACCTGGAGCGTGAGAAGGGCATCACGATCCTCGCCAAGAACACGGCGGTGAAGTACCACCCCAAGGACGGCGGGGACCCGATCACGATCAACATCATCGACACCCCCGGCCACGCCGACTTCGGTGGCGAGGTCGAGCGCGGTCTGTCGATGGTCGACGGTGTCGTGCTGCTCGTGGACGCCTCCGAGGGCCCGCTCCCGCAGACCCGCTTCGTGCTGCGCAAGGCGCTCCAGCAGCGGCTCCCCGTCATCCTGTGCATCAACAAGACGGACCGCCCGGACTCCCGCATCGACGAGGTCGTCAACGAGACGTACGACCTCTTCCTCGACCTGGACGCGGACGAGGAGCAGATCGAGTTCCCGATCGTCTACGCCTGCGGCCGTGACGGCATCGCCTCGCTGACCAAGCCGGAGAACGGCACGGTCCCGGCCGACTCCAACAGCCTGGAGCCGTTCTTCTCGACGATCCTGGAGCACATCCCGGCTCCGACCTACGACGAGGACGCCCCGCTCCAGGCGCACGTCACCAACCTGGACGCCGACAACTTCCTCGGCCGTATCGCGCTGCTGCGCGTCGAGCAGGGCGAGCTGCGCAAGGGCCAGACGGTCGCGTGGATCAAGCGCGACGGCTCCATCAGCAACGTCCGCATCTCCGAGCTGCTGATGACCGAGGCGCTCACCCGCAAGCCTGCCGAGGTGGCCGGCCCGGGTGACATCTGTGCCGTCGCCGGTATCGCCGACATCATGATCGGCGAGACCCTCGCCGACCCCGAGAACCCGATCCCGCTGCCGCTGATCACGGTCGACGAGCCCGCGATCTCCATGACCATCGGCACCAACACCTCGCCGCTGGTCGGCCGGGGCGGCACCGGCAAGGGCGCCGACGCGAAGTCGGCCGTCAAGGACCGCAAGGTCACCGCCCGTCAGGTCAAGGACCGCCTGGACCGCGAGCTGATCGGTAACGTCTCGCTGCGCGTCCTGGAGACGGACCGTCCGGACGCCTGGGAGGTCCAGGGCCGTGGTGAGCTGGCGCTCGCCATCCTGGTCGAGACCATGCGCCGGGAAGGCTTCGAGCTGACCATCGGCAAGCCGCAGGTCGTCACCAAGGAGATCGACGGCAAGACGTACGAGCCCGTCGAGCGCATGACGATCGACGTGCCCGAGGAGCACATGGGCGCGGTCACGCAGCTCATGGGTGTCCGCAAGGGCCGTATGGACAACATGTCCAACCACGGCTCCGGCTGGGTGCGCATGGAGTTCGTCGTGCCGTCGCGCGGTCTCATCGGCTTCCGGACCGAGTTCCTGACCCAGACCCGCGGTACGGGCATCGGGCACTCGATCCACGAGGGCTTCGAGCCCTGGTTCGGCACCCTCCAGACCCGTAACAACGGCTCCCTGGTCGCCGACCGCGCCGGTGCCGTCACCGCGTTCGCGATGACGAACCTCCAGGAGCGCGGCGTGCTGTTCGTCGAGCCGGGCACCGAGGTGTACGAGGGCATGATCGTCGGCGAGAACTCGCGCTCCGACGACATGGACGTCAACATCACCAAGGAGAAGAAGCTCACGAACATGCGGTCCTCGACCGCTGACGTCTCCGAGTCCATCGTCCCGCCGCGCAAGCTGTCGCTGGAGCAGTCGCTGGAGTTCTGCCGCGACGACGAGTGCGTCGAGGTGACCCCGGAGGCGGTCCGCATCCGCAAGGTCAACCTGGACCAGCGTGAGCGGGCCCGCGCCGCGAGCCGCGCCAAGCACGGCTGATCCACGGGCAGTCGAGCCCGGGCACCCCATGGCGGGGTGCCCGGGCTTTTTGCCGCCCGCTTTCAGGGGTAGTTTGCGGACAGCGCTCGGGTCATTGAGTGAACACGCGGAGTCACATTCCTTCGGGTGAAGTGGGCGAACCGTGACAACTCCTGGCAAGATCGAGGGCCGGTCACCCGGCCGGCTCATGTGGCTGCGTTTCCGACGCGACCGCACGGGTGTGCTCTCGGCCTGCGTGGTGGGCTGCTTCTTCCTGCTCGGCCTGCTCGCCCCGCTGATAGCCAAGGGGTACGGCAAGGACCCCTACACCGTGTACGCGGACGAACGTCCCGAACTCTTCGACAGCGCCGGAGTGCCGGTGCGGCCCAACGGCGGCATCAGCGGCGAGTTCTGGTTCGGACTCGAACCCGGCAACGGGTACGACGTCTTCACCAAGCTCCTCTACGGCATCCGCACCTCGCTGATGATCTCGGTCGCGGTCACCCTCGCGGTCGTCGTCACCGGCATCCTGCTCGGCGTCACGGCCGGCTACCTCGGCGGCCGGGCCGACTACCTCATCGGCCGGGTCATCGACTTCCTGCTCGCCTTCCCGGCCCAGCTGTTCTTCATCGCGAGCATGCCCGTCGTCGTCTCGCTGTTCGTCAGCCCCCGCGACGAGACCCCCACCTACGTCCGGGTCGTCGCCCTCGTCCTGGTCCAGTGGTTCCTCGGCTGGATGGGCCTCGGCCGGATCCTGCGCGGCACCACACTGGCCCTGCGCGAACGGGAGTTCATCGACGCGGCGAGGATCAGCGGGGCCTCGCCGTGGCGGATCATCCGCAGGGAGATCCTGCCGAACACCGTCACCCCGCTGCTGGTGCAGGCGACGTACCTGCTGCCCAACTTCGTGACCGCCGAGGCCGGGCTGTCCTACCTGGGCGTCGGCATCGTCGAACCGACGCCGGACTGGGGGCAGATGTTCGCCAAGGCGTCCACCCAGCTGGTGATGCAGAACGACATCACCTACATGTTCTTCCCCGGCGTGTCGATGATCGTCTTCGTCGTCGCCTTCAACCTGCTCGGGGACTCGGTCAGGGACGCCTTCGACCCCAAGACCGCGCACTGAACCGGCACTTCAGGCAAGCGCACACGGTACTTCGGACAACCGCACGGCACCTCAGGCAAGCGCACGGCACTTCCATCGCACCTCCACGGTCCCGGTGACACACAGATGGGTGGGAATCGCGTGATGAACAGGGGTGGACGTCAACTCCACGGCGCGCTCTGCGTCCTCGCGGCCGGAGCTCTCGTGCTCACGGGTTGCAGCAAGGGCGGCAGCGGCAGCGGCGGCGACAACCGGAAGGACCAGCAGAACGCACGACGCCAGCAGGCCCCCATCAAGTTCGGCGGTACGGCCGACTCCACCGGGCCCGCGGCGCCCGTGCCCGGCGCCAGGTCCGGCGGCACCATGGAGGTGCTCCAGCGCGACTCCTACGCCCACCTGGACCCCGCCCAGATCTATGTCTTCGACCAGATGTCGCTCGCCCAGCTGATCCACCGCGGCCTCACCGGCTACAAGGCGACCGGCAACGACGGCCACCGGCACGAGGTGGTCGGCGACCTCGCCACCGACTCCGGCACCACCACCGACGGCGGCAGGACCTGGAAGTACACCCTCAAGGACGGGATCAGGTTCGCCGACGGCACCCCGATCACCTCCAAGGACGTCCGGCAGACCGTCGAGCGGCTCTTCGCGCCCTTCATCACCCAGGGCCCCGCCTACCTCCAGCAGTGGCTGGCCGGCACCGACGGCGCGGGCTACCGCAAGCTGCTCCCGGACGGCCCCTACAAGGGCAGACACCTGCCGGACAGCGTCCTTTCGACGCCCGACGCGAAGACCATCGTCTTCCACTTCGCCAAGCCCCACCCGGACCTGCCGTACGCGCTCGCCATGGCCGGCTACTCCATCGTGTCCGCCAAGGGCGACACCCGGCAGCAGTACGACAAGAACCCCGTCACCACCGGCCCGTACAAGATCCAGTCCTTCAAGTCCGGCAAGTCGATGGTGCTGGTCAGAAACCCCGCATGGGACCCGAGGACGGACCCCATCCGGCACCAGTACGTGGACCGCTTCAACATCGTCTTCAACCAGCAGTTCGAGACCTCCACCAAGGCGCTGCTGGCGGACAGCGGCCCCGACCGGGCCGGCCTCAGCTTCAACAACCAGGTCGACGCGGGCAACCTGTCCCAGGTCCTGCGGGACCCGAAGCTCAGGTCCCGCACGGTCTCCGGCTACCAGCCCTACGTCGGCCAGATGAACATCAACCTGAGCAAGCCCGAGATGAAGGACATCCGGGTCCGCCGGGCCATCGCGTACGCCCTGCCGATCACCCCGTTCGTGCGGGCCTACGGCGGCAGCGACGCCATGGAGGTCGCGGGCGGCCTGATCTCCCCGACCGTCCCCGGCTACGACCCCGCCTTCGACCCGTTCGGCAAGAAGAAGCACCCCGAGGGCGACCCGGCCAGGGCCAGGAAGCTGCTCCAGGCGGCCGGCAAGCTCCACATGAAGCTGACCTTCGGCTACACGAACACCAACGAGGGCCAGCAGTACTCCACCGCCATGGCGGCGGGCCTGAAGAAGGCCGGCTTCGACGTCCAGCGCCGGGAGATCCCCTCCGAGACCTACTTCGACCAGGTCTCCAAGCTCGACAACGACTACGACATCTTCCACACCTCGTGGGCCGCCGACTGGCCGTCCGGCGGGACGGTCATCCCGCCGCTGTACGACGGCCGCCAGATCGCCGACGGCGCGTCGAACTACTCCCAGCTCAACGACCCCCACGTGAACAGCGAGATCGACCGCATCGGCCGGATCGCCGACCCCGCCAAGGCCGCGGCCGAGTGGGAGAAGGTCGACAAGTACCTGCTCACCAAGGTGGTGAACGAGGTCCCGACCGCCTACTACAAGCAGGTCCAGATCGCCGGCTCCCGGGTCGGCGGCCTCGTCTACGACGACGTGATCGGCAGCATCGACCCCCGCTGCCTCTACATCAAGTGACCGGCCGTGCTGCGCTTCCTCGTCCGCCGGACCCTCGGCGCCGTCGTCATCCTGTTCCTGCTGAGCATCGTCACGTTCGCGCTGTTCTTCGGGGTGCCCCGGGACCCGGCGCTGCTGATGTGCGGCAAGACCTGCAACCCGGGCAGCCTCGCGAACATCCACCATGTGCTCGGCCTGGACAAGCCGCTCACCGAGCAGTACTTGATCTTCCTGCACAATGTGTTCCTGGGCAGCGACAGCTTCGCCCAGGGACCGTGCCCGGCGCCCTGTTTCGGCTACTCGTACCACACCGACGAGCAGGTCTGGGGCACGCTGACGGACCGGCTGCCCACCACCGTCTCGCTCACCCTGGGCGCGGCCGTGTGCTTCCTGGCCGTCGGCCTCGGCACCGGGCTGCTGGCCGCCTGGCGGCGCGGCACGCTGATCGACAAGACGGCCACCGCGGGCGCCATGGTCGTCAGCTCGCTCCAGATCTACTTCCTCGGCCCACTGGTGCTGGCCGTGTTCGTCTACCAGACCCACTGGTTCGCCAAACCCGCCTACAACGAGTTCACCCACGACCCCGTCGGCTGGTTCACCGGGCTGCTGATCCCCTGGGCCGTGCTCTCCACGATCTTCGCCGCGCAGTACACCCGGATGGCCCGGTCCTCGATGATCGAGCAGCTCCAGGAGGAACACGTCCGCACCGCCCGCGCCAAGGGCATGTCCCGGCGGTATGTCTTCTTCCGCTACGCCTGGCGGGGTTCGCTCATCCCGATCGTCACCATCTTCGGCATCGACCTCGGCTCCCTGTTCGGCGGCGCCATCATCACCGAGTACACCTTCGGTCTGCCGGGCATCGGCCAACTCGCCGTCCAGGCGGTTCTCTTCAGTGATCTGCCGCTGCTGCTCGGGGTGATGCTGTTCGCCGCCAGCATGATCCTGCTCTTCAACATCGTCGTCGACGCGACGTACGCCTTCATCGACCCGCGGGTGCGGCTGTCGTGAGGAGGGACACCATGGAAGAGGACCTGCTGCGGGTCTCCGGGCTGACCAAGCACTTCCCGGTCAAGGGAGGCTTTCCCGTCCGCCGTACGGTCGGCCGGGTGCAGGCCGTCGACGGCATCGACCTGACCGTGCGCGCCGGGGAGAGCTTCGGCCTGGTCGGCGAGTCGGGCTGCGGCAAGTCGACCACGGGCCGGCTGATCACCCGGCTGCTGGAACCGACGGCCGGCACGATCACGTACCGGGGCCGGGACATCAGCCATGCGACGCGCAGACAACTGGCGCCGATCCGCTCCGAGATACAGATGATCTTCCAGGATCCGTACGCGTCGCTGAACCCGCGCCAGACCGTCGGCACGATCGTCTCCGGGCCGATGGAGATCAACGGGATCAGACCCGAGGGCGGTCGCGAGAAGCGCGTCCGGGAACTCCTGGAGATCGTCGGTCTCAACCCCGAGCACTACAACCGCTTCCCGCACGAGTTCTCCGGCGGTCAGCGCCAGCGCATCGGTGTCGCCCGCGCGCTGGCCCTGAACCCGAAGCTGATCGTCGCCGACGAGCCGGTCTCCGCCCTCGACGTGTCGATCCAGGCACAGGTGGTCAACCTGCTCCAGCAGGTGCAGCGGGAGCTGGGCATCGCGTTCCTGTTCATCGCCCACGACCTGGCCGTCGTACGGCACTTCTCCCAGCGGGTGGCGGTGATGTACCTCGGCAAGATCGTCGAGATGGGCGACCGCGCGTCCCTCTACACCCGCCCGCGCCACCCCTACACCCACGCCCTGCTGTCCGCCGTACCGGAGCTGACGGCGGACGAGGAGCCGCGCGAGCGGATCCGGCTGGCCGGCGACGTGCCGTCCCCCATCGCCCCGCCCTCCGGCTGCCGCTTCCGCACCCGCTGCTGGAAGGCGACGGAGAAGTGCGCGGCCGAGGAGCCGCCGCTGGAGCGCATATCCGGCAACCGGGAGGGCCATCTGACCGCCTGCCACTTCCCGGAGGAGCCCACCACCACGGCCCGCGAGGAGGACATCGTCCTGGACCCGGCCCTGACTGCCGTGGAGCAGGGGGAGGAGGGCGCCGGAGGCTAGAGACCGCTCCGGCGGGCCGTGTAGTAGGTGGGCTCGGGGGAGTCCGAGTCGTCGACGGTGAGGCTCAGCAGGGTGCCGTAGCGGGTGCGGGCGGCCGTCAGGGACAGTGGGGCGCGCGGGGTGGTGGTGCAGCGCTCGTGGACGGTGAACCGGGTCGGGCGGGAGCACGCGGCGGGCTCCGCGACGCGGTGCGGCCGGGGTGCGCCCGGGCGGTCCCAGTCGACGGACAGCCCCGGAGCCTTGAGCACCGGGGCGGGCATCGGGGTGCCGTCCTGGAAGCGGCCGTGCTCGCGGTAGTAGTCCAGGGCGAAGGACACGGTGCCCGTCGCGCTGGGCACCTCGTCCCCGGTGGCGTCCCGGGGCCCCCAGGCGGCGATCCGGGCCGCGCGGAGGCGGGGGAGTACGTCGGTGATCCGGCCCCGGACGCCGAAGTAGGCGACGGCCCCCATCCGGCACTCCAGGGAGTTCGGCGACCGGTCGCTGTCGAAGAGCGAGCTGGGCGGCTGGTAACAGGTGTCGGTGAGCCGCGTCCCGATGTGCTCCAGCCCCTCGACCGCGCTCAGCCGCGCGACCAGGGCGTGGATCCGCCGCTCCGCGGCCGCCCGGTGGGACCTCGCCTCGGGTGACTCGGCCTGGTTGCGCAGGTCCTGCACCGACGGCTCGACCGAGCACCCGGTGCCGAGCCCCGCCAGGATCAGCGCCAGCAGCCCTGCGGCCGCCCGTGTCCTCCGCATCCGCACACCTCCGCCCCCCACTCTGCGGCGCCCGGGGCCCGGGAGGCATGAGTAGGCGTACTCAAGCGCGCCGGGCCACCGTGATGATCTCGGGCGCGGCGGCGGTGACCGGGCCCCGCGCCCAGTCGCCGTACTGCTCGACGACGGCCAGCCCGGCCTCGCCGAGGAAGCCGGCCAGGGACTGCGGGTCCAGGAACCGCAGGACGCTGGGGCAGGCCCGGGGCGCCGGCCAGCCGTCGGCGTCGTAGGTCTCGGTGAACCGCACCCGGCCGGCGCCGGGCTCCCACTCCTGGACCTCGTGCCACACCCGTACGGTGCTGCCGTCGCCGGTCCCGAACTCGTGCACCCGGTCGGGAGTCCACCGCTCCCAGGCGCGGGCGGCCGGGTTGCGGGTCTCGAACACGAACCGCCCGTCCTCGCCCAGCGCCTCCCGGGCCGCCCGCAGACAGCGGCGGATCTCCTCGTCCCCGACCAGCTCCTGGAAGGCGTGCCCGGTCATGACGACGAGGTCGAACTCCCCGTCCCACCGGCGCACCCGCGCGTCCCCGAGGACCCACTCGACGTCCGGCCGGGCCCGGCGTGCCTGTACGAGCATGGCGGCGGCCGGATCGAGCCCGGTCAGCCGGCCGCGGTGCCCCTCGGCCCGGGCCCGCCGCAGCAGCCGCCCGGTGCCGCACCCGATGTCCAGCACCGAGCGGGCCCGACGCACCAGCCCGAGATAGAAGTCGTCGTCCGGGCCCCAGGGGTTGAGGCTGTCGTAGAACGCGGCGAGCGTGAGATCCGTGAAGACTTGGTCCGGCACCGCGGCAGTCTGACACACGTTGCTGAACGGTGCGTCAGTTTCCGGGACACTTCTTGAGGGACCGTCAACTTCTTTCGTCACCCGGCTCGTTGAACGCCGCAGGCCCGCGTCCGGGAAGGGCGCGGGCCTGCGGGGATGCCGTCAGTGGAAGGTCAGGCGAGGTCCTTGGAGAGGCGGTCCTTGGACTCCCGGGGCGCGGGGACGGTCTCCTGCGTCTCGGGGTAGTGGCACGCCGTGAGGTGGCCGGCCTTGTTGCCGGTCACCTGGACCAGCTGCGGCGCCTCGGTCGCGCACTTCTCCGTCGCCTTCCAGCAGCGGGTGCGGAAGCGGCAGCCCGACGGCGGGTTGATCGGCGACGGGACGTCACCGACCAGCCGGATCCGCTCGCGCGGCTCCTCGTCCACCGTCGCCTCGGGCACGGCGGACAGCAGCGCCCGGGTGTACGGGTGACGCGGGTTCTCGTACAGGTCCTCGCGGTCCGCGATCTCGACGATCTTGCCGAGGTACATCACCGCGACGCGCTGCGAGAAGTGCCGCACGATCGCCAGGTCGTGGGCGATGAAGACGAAGGCGATGCCCATCTCCTTCTGAACCTCCTGGAGGAGGTTCACCACCTGTGCCTGGATCGACACGTCGAGGGCGGAGACCGGCTCGTCGGCGACGATCAGCTTCGGGTTCAGGGCCAGCGCGCGGGCGACACCGATGCGCTGGCGCTGACCGCCGGAGAACTCGTGCGGGAAGCGGTTGAAGTGCTCGGGGTTGAGACCGACGATCTCCAGGAGTTCCCGGACCCGCTTCTCGCGGCCGCCCTCCGGGTTGATGTCGTTGATCTCCATCGGCCCGGAGATGATCTTGCCGACCGTCTGCCGCGGGTTCAGCGAGGCGTACGGGTCCTGGAAGATCATCTGGATCTCGGAGCGGATCGGCGCCAGCTCCTTGCGGCCCGCGTGCGTGATGTCCTGGCCGCGGTAGGTGATCTTGCCGCCGGTCGGCTCCAGCAGCCGGGTGATCAGCCGGCCCGTGGTCGACTTGCCACAGCCCGACTCGCCGACCAGACCCAGGCTCTCGCCCTCGGACACCTGGAAGTCCAGGCCGTCCACGGCCTGCACCGCGCCGACCGTACGGCGGATCGGGAAGCCGCCCTTGATCGGGAAGTGCTTGGTCAGCCCCGAGACGTCCAGGAGGGGGTTCGTGTTGCTCATGATGGTGAAGTCCCGTCTGCTGTCCGTCAGTTGTGCCGGGTCTCGGCGAGGTCGGCGAAGAGCGTCCGCTTCTGCTCCGCGGTGAGGTGGCAGGCGGAGCCACGCCCCTCGACCACGTCCAGCACCGGCCGCTCACTGGAGCACCGGCCGCCCTCCACCTGGTCCGCGAAGGCGCAGCGCGGGTGGAAGCGGCAGCCGCTCGGCGGGTTGAGCAGCGAGGGCGGGGAACCGGGGATCGGCGTCAGGGGCACGTCGACCGGGCCGTTCAGGCTCGGCATCGAGTTCAGCAGGCCCACCGTGTAGGGGTGGTCGGGGGCGCGGAGCACCTGCTTCTTGGTGCCGCGCTCCACGCACCGGCCGCCGTACATCACCAGCACGTCGTCCGCGATGTCGGCGATCACGCCGAGGTCGTGGGTGATGAAGATGATGGCGGTGCCGAACTCCTGCTGGAGGTCCTTGAGCAGGTCCATGATCTGGGCCTGGACCGTCACGTCGAGGGCCGTGGTCGGCTCGTCGGCGATCAGCAGCTCGGGGTCGCAGACCAGCGCCATGGCGATCATCGCGCGCTGGCGCATACCGCCGGAGAACTGGTGCGGGTACTCGTCCACCCGGACGTCCGGCTGCGGGATGCCGACGCGGCGCAGCATCTCGATCGCACGCGCCCGGGCCTCCTTCTTGGAGCAGCCGGTGTGCTTGCGGTACGTCTCGGAGATCTGGGCGCCGACCGTGTGGTACGGCGACAGGGAGGCCAGCGCGTCCTGGAAGATCATGGACATCTTGTTGCCGCGCAGCTTCTCCAGCGTCCGCTCGGACGCGGTCAGCAGCTCCTGGCCGTCGAGCAGGATCTCGCCCTCCAGGGCGGTGCGCTCGGGGTTGTGCAGGCCCAGGATGGCCAGGTTGGTCACCGACTTGCCGGAGCCGGACTCGCCGACGATGCCGAGGGTCTTGCCCTTCTCCAGGTCGAAGGAGAGGCCGTCGACGGCCTTGACCACGCCGTCCTCGGTGGAGAAGTGCACGCGCAGGTCGCGGACGGAGAGGAAGGGGGTGCTCATGGTTTCTCTCCTTAAGCGAGGCGGACGCGCGGGTCGATGAGGGCGTAGACGGCGTCGACCACGATGTTGAAGACGACGATCGCGGCGGCGGCGACCAGGGTCACGCCGAGCAGCATCGGCAGATCGTTGTCCTTGACGGCCTTGACCGACACGGCACCGAGGCCGTGCAGGCCGAACGTCGCCTCCGTGATGACCGCGCCGCCGAGCAGCGTGCCGAGGTCCAGGCCGAGGATCGTCACGATCGGGCCCATCGCACCACGCCAGGCGAACCGGAAGAACACCGTGCGCCAGGCGAGGCCCTTGGCGCGGGCGGTGCGGACGTAGTCCTCGCTCAGCGTCTCGACCAGCTGGGAACGGGTCATACGGGTGTAGTTGGCGGTGAAGATGATCGCCAGCACGAACCACGGCAGCAGGAAGCCGGTGAACCAGGACACCGGGTCCTCGGTGATGCCGGAGTTGTCGTTCGGGCGGGCGAAGATCTGCCACTCGTCTGCCAGGTAGAACATCGCGACGATACCGACGATGTAGATCTGGAGCGAGGAGCCGATCAGCGAGGCCGAGGAGGCGATCTTGTCCATCGCCTTGCCCTGCTTGACGGCGGCGATCATGCCGGTGCCGACACCGAAGATGACGAAGACGACCGCGCTGCCCAGTGCCAGGGAGATCGTGGTCGGGAAGCGGTCCAGGATGATGCCCGTGACCGGCTCGCGGTTGATGAACGAGTAGCCGAGGCAGGGCGCGTTGCAGTGCCCGTACGACGCGTAGTCACGGCCCATGAAGACGCCCTCGAGCCAGTGCCAGTACTGCACCGGCAGCGGATCGTCGATCCCCAGGTTGTGCTTGACCAGCGCCAGAGTCTGTGGCGTGCAGACCTTGCCGCAGGCGACCCGGGCGGGGTCACGCGGAGCGACATAGAAGAGGAAGAAGGTGATGGCACTGATGATCAGCAGGATCACCGCTGCGCCGAGTATCCGGCGGACGAGGAAGCGGAACATGGCGATGGGATTCCCTGGGCGACGCCGTGGTGGGGGCGGAGGGGGACGGGCGGGGGGCGCCGGTGTGCGGCGCCCCCCGCCCCTGGACTGGCTGTGAGCGTCAGGCCTTCACGTACAGCTTGTACATGATGAACGCCGAGAACTGCGGGTCGAACATCGCGCCGCCGACCTTCGAGCCGTGCAGGTAGAACCGGCGCTGGAAGGTTTCGGGGATGATCGGAGCCAGCTCCGTCATGATCTTCTTGTCCAGCGCCTCCCAGGCCTTGGCGGCCTGGTTCGGGTCGGGGATGACCGCGTTCTTCTTGATCGCGTCGTTGACCCAGCCGACGTTCAGCTGCGAGACGTTGTTGGAGCCGTTGGCGATGGTGGAGCCGTCGAACAGCGGCTGCATGACGGTGTAACCGGTCGGCCAGTCCGGGGACCAGCCGAACCACATCACGTCGAAGCTGTTGTCGATCTGCTGGACCTGGTCGTAGTAGCTGGTGGAGTCCACCGGCTTGACGACCGGGTCGAAGCCCGCCGCCTTCAGGGCGTTGGTGATGACGACCGCCGTCTTGGTGTAGGCGTCGTTGCTGCCCTTGGGGTAGGTGTAGACGATCTTCTGGCCGAGCTTGCCGGCCTCCTTCAGAAGCGCCTTGGCCTTCTCCGGGTCGCCCTGCGGCTTCTTCAGCTTGCCGTAGACGTCCTGGTGCTCGTAGCCCAGGATGTCGGGGCTGATGATGGAGGTCGCGTAGTCACCGGCGGACGGACCGCCGTAGATGCGGCGGATCTGCTCCAGCGGCCAGGCGTGGTTGAGCGCCTGACGCACCTTCGGGTCGGTGATCCGCTTGCAGTTGATGGCGTAGTAGTACAGGCCGGTGAGCAGACCGTTGATGGTGCGCTTCTTCAGCTCCGGGTCGCCGAGGACCTTCTGGAGACGCTCGGCCGGGACACCGCTGTACGCCATGACCGCGTACTGGTCGTCGCCGCTCTGGGCGATCAGACGGTCGGTGGCCGCGAGCGACTCGTTGCCGAACTGGAAGGTGAAGCTGTCCGGGTAGGCGTTGCGGATCGCGTCCGTCTTCGGGTCCCAGTTCGGGTTGCGGACCAGCTTCAGGGACTTGTCGACGGAGTGCTGCGCGATCTTGTAAGGACCGGCGGAGACCGGGTCCTTGTCGTACTTCTCCTTGGAGTCGTGGCCGACCGGCACGGCGCCGTAGGAGTGCATCGCCAGGGTGAAGTTGAGGTCCGGGCGGGCGACCTTCAGCTTCAGGGTGATGGTCTTCTTCGCCTTGTCGGTGACGATCGAGTCCAGGTGCTTGCCGCTGAACGGGCCCTTGTACTTGGACCGGAAGTCGCTGGAGCCGACGAGCGCGGACTGGACGTACTGCGCACCCTCGGTGGTGAAGCTGGCGAAGCCGCGCTCGATGCCGTGGCGGACGTCCTCGACGGTCAGCTCGCTGCCGTCGTCCCACTTCAGACCGTCCTTCAGGGTGAAGGTCCAGGTCTTGCCGCCGTCGGACATGGTGCCCGGGTCGGTCGCCAGGTCACCGACGAGCTTCATGGAGCCGTCGGAGGCGATCTTGTAGCCGGTCAGGGTACGGACGTACAGGTTGGCGATGGTGGAGTTCCACGCGAAGTAGATCCGCTGCGGGTCCAGGTGGGAGAAGTCGTCCGGCCCGAGGCCGATGATGTTGCCGCCCTTCTTCGCGCCCGGGATCTCCGGGGCGGGGCCGGTCGAGTCCTCCTTGGTGCCGACGGTCACGGAACCCGTGTACTTGTCGGTACCGGCGTGGGAGTTCTTGCCACCGTTCCCGCTCCCGCCGCTGCTGCACGCGGAGAGGACCATGGAGCCGCCGGCCGCGACCGACGTGGCGATGACGAAGTTTCTGCGGGAAAGGGACATGGCTTCCTGCTCTTGTCGAGGAGAGTTACGAGCTGCTCCGGCGGGCCCCGTCGCCCGGGCCGGAAGGTGGTACGGGAGGTTCAGCGCCCGGCCTTGGGGTCCAGCGCGTCACGCACCGAGTCGCCGAGGAGGTTGAAGGCGATCACGAAGATCACCATCGACAGGCCCGGGAAGAGCATGTACGTGATGTCGGACTGGTAGTACTTCGAGGCGTTCTGGACCATGACGCCCCAGTCCGGGGTGGGGTCGGAGAGGCCGACACCCACGAAGGCCAGACCCGCTTCGGTCGTGACGTACATGGGAAGCGCAAGAGTGGCCTGGATCAGGATCGGCGTCCAGAGGTTGGGCAGCAGTTCCTTGAAGATGATCCGCGCCGAGGACGCTCCGGTGACCTTGGCGGCCTCGACGAACTCACGCTCGCGCAGGGCGAGTACCTCACCGCGCAGCAGTCGGGCCATGGGTGCCCAGCCGAAGATCGTCATGATCACGATCAGCGAGGTGACGATGAGCCAGACCGGAGTGGCCTCCTCGGGGGAGACCAGGATGGTCAGCATGACCGGGAAGAAGCCGATGAAGAACAGCATCTGCGGGAAGGCCAGCAGGATGTCGATGATCCGGCCGACGAAGTAGTCGGTCCTGCCGCCCAGGTAGCCGGCGGTGACGCCGACGATCACGCCGATGACGGCCACCAGGAGGGTCGTCGCCGTGGCGATCAGGAGCGAGTTGCGGATGCCGTAGAGCAGGAACGTGAGCACGTCCCGGCCCAGCTGGGGGTCGATTCCGAACCAGAAGTCACCGCTCATGCCGCCGTTGGGCTTCGCCGGGAAGCCGAAGTCGTCCAGCAGCGTCGGGTCGTTCTGGCCGTACGTCGTGTACGGGTCCTTGCCGTACAGCTTGGCTATGAGCGGCGCGCAGATGCCGATCACGAAGAAGAAGATCACCACATAGGCGGATATGACGCCCGTCCTGTCCCGCTTGAAACGGGTCCAGGCCAGCCGTCCCGGAGAGCGGCTCTCGGTGCCCTTGGGGTTGCCGGGCTTCGCCGATGCGGCGCTGTCTTCGTCGGTCACCTCGAGGGGGGCGGCCGGGGAAGGAGTTGCGGGGGTCATGATGCTCCGTGCCTTGTGGGTCAAGGCTCCGCAGGGCGCTCCCCTACGGGCTACGCCGGACTTTTTCAACGCAATTCATTCAAGGTCAATAAATTCTGGGCCGCCTTGGTTGCGTCTTTACCTTCTTGGCTCGTACTTGACCATTCCGCAGCTACACGGGTAGCGCGCCGTAATCAATCCGTGCTTCAGATCGGACCAATTGGGCGAATCGGGCAAGGCGTTCGTTATGCGGACGGTCGTGTGTCGAAATGCGTACATCGACACGTCCCAATCCAACGTTTCAGCATCGTTAAGCGAAGATCTGTTGCGCTCCTCGGGCAAGATCGTCCAGGGGGTTCGCGGGGGTGCCTGCAATCGGATGACGTGTCCCTCTAAAGGCCCCTCAATCGGGCGGCGCGCATGCGGTATGTGATCTATGAGCCGATATTGGCCGGTATCGGGGCAGTGATCACGAAGGAGGCAGCCATGCGGGGAATCTCGCGCGCCCGGTGCGCCGTCTGCGCGGTGGCGGTGGCGCTCGCCGCGGCGGGCTGCGGAGGCGGCGGAGGCTCAGGCGGCGGCGGCAACGGCGGCGGGGTGCTCAGCTCCTCCTGGGGCGATCCGCAGAACCCGCTGGAGCCCGCCAACACCAACGAGGTGCAGGGCGGCAAGGTCCTCGACATGATCTTCCGAGGTCTGAAGCGGTACGACCCGAAGACCGCCAAGGCCGAGAACTGGCTCGCCCAGTCCATCGACACCAAGGACTCGCAGACCTTCACGATCAAGGTGAAGGACGGCTGGACGTTCTCGAATGGCGAAAAAGTGACCGCCCGGTCCTTCGTGGACGCCTGGAACTACGGGGCCAGCCTGAAGAACAACCAGAAGAACGCGTACTTCTTCGGGTACATCGAGGGCTACGACAAGGTGCACCCCGACAGCGGCAGCCAGAGCGCCGGCACCCTGTCCGGGCTGAACGTGGTGGACGACCACACCTTCACGGTCCGGCTCCGGCAGAAGTTCTCCGGCTTCCCCGACACCCTCGGCTACGCGGCCTTCGCCCCGCTGCCCCGCGCCTTCTTCACCGACCACGCGGGCTGGCTGAGCAAGCCGGTCGGCAACGGGCCGTACACGATCGAGTCCTATACGAAGGGTTCGCAGATGACCCTGAGGAAGTGGGACGGGTACCCCGGCAGCGACAAGGCGCAGAACGACGGAGTGACCCTCAAGGTCTACACGGACAACAACACCGCCTACACCGATCTGATGGCGGGCAACCTCGACCTCGTCGACGACGTCCCCGCCGCCCAGCTGAAGAACGTCAAGAGCGACCTGGGCGACCGGTACATCAACACCCCGGCCGGCATCATCCAGACCCTGGCCTTCCCCTACTACGACCCGGCCTGGAACAAGGCCGGGTCGGAGAAGGTCCGCACGGGCCTGTCCATGGCGATCAACCGCAAGCAGATCACCGAGACCATCTTCAGCAACACCCGCACCCCGGCCACCGACTGGACCTCCCCGGTGCTCGGCACGGCCGGCGGCTACCAGGCCGGCCTGTGCGGCAAGGCCTGCGACTACGACCCCGCCGGGGCCAGGAAGCTGATCCAGCAGGGCGGCGGCATCCCCGGCGGCCAGGTCAGGATCACCTACAACGCCGACACGGGCTCGCACAAAGAGTGGGTGGACGCGGTGTGCAACTCCATCAACAACGCCCTCGGCAACGGCACGGCCTGCGTGGGCAACCCCGTCGGCACCTTCGCCGACTTCCGCAACCAGATCGGGCAGCACAAGATGCACGGCCCGTTCCGGGCGGGCTGGCAGATGGACTACCCGCTCATCCAGAACTTCCTCCAGCCGCTCTACTACACCGACGCCTCCTCCAACGACGGCAAGTGGTCCAACAAGAACTTCGACCACCTCGTCGACCAGGCCAACGCGCAGACCGACACCGGCAAGGCCGTGGACCTCTTCCGGCAGGCCGAGGGGGTCGTCCGCGACAACATGGCCGCCATCCCGCTCTGGTACCAGAACGGCAGCGCCGGCTACTCGCAGCGGCTGTCCCATGTGGCCCTCAACCCCTTCAGCGTCCCCGTCTACAACGAGATCAAGGTCGGCTGACCGGGCATGGGGCGCTATGTCCTGCGGCGACTGCTCCAGATGATCCCGGTGTTCATCGGGTCCACCCTGCTGATCTTCCTCATGGTGAACGTGATGGGCGATCCCGTCGCGGGCCTGTGCGGGGAGCGGGCGTGCGACCCGGCGACCGCGGCCCAGCTGAGGAAGGAGTTCGGCATGGACAAGCCGGTCTGGCAGCAGTACCTCACCTACATGGGGAACGTCTTCACCGGAGACTTCGGTACGGCGTTCAACGGCCAGAAGGTCACCGAGCTGATGGCGACGGCCTTCCCCGTGACCATCCGGCTCACCCTCGTCGCCATCCTCATCGAGATCGTCATCGGCATCACCCTCGGCGTGATCACCGGTCTGCGCCGGGGCCGTCCCGTCGACACCGGGGTGCTCCTCGCCACCCTCGTGGTCATCTCCGTCCCCACCTTCGTCACCGGTCTGCTGCTGCAACTGCTGCTCGGCGTCGAGTGGCAGTGGATCAAGCCGTCCGTCTCGCCGGACGCCACCTTCGGCGAGCTGCTCGTGCCCGGCCTGGTCCTGGCCTCGGTCTCGCTCGCCTATGTCACCCGGCTGACCCGGACCTCCATCGCCGAGAACAAGCGGTCCGACTACGTCCGCACGGCGATCGCCAAGGGCCTGCCGAGACGCCGGGTCATCACCCGCCACCTGCTGCGCAACTCGCTGATCCCGGTGGTCACCTTCATCGGCACCGACATCGGCGCGCTGATGGGCGGGGCGATCGTCACCGAGCGGATCTTCAACATCCACGGCGTCGGCTACCAGCTCTACCAGGGCATCCTGCGGCAGAACACCCAGACGGTCGTCGGCTTCGTGACGATCCTCGTGCTGGTCTTCCTGGTGGCCAACCTCCTCGTCGACCTCCTGTACGCCGTACTCGACCCGAGGATCCGCTATGCCTGAGCAGCCGTACGAACCCGAGCGCGCGATCGCCGGCACGGGCATGGGCGGCACGATGGACCTGGGCGCCAGCGAGGCCGCGACCCTGGAGAAGACGCCGGGGGGCCCGGAAGGCACCGGCCCGGCCGGCGCACCCCGCTCGCTCTGGTCCGACGCCTGGCGGGACCTGCGCCGCAACCCCGTCTTCCTGCTCTCCGCCGTGGTCATCCTCTTCCTGGTCTTCATCTCCCTGTGGCCCTCGGCGATCGCCTCCGGCTCCCCCCTCACCTGCGACCTCGCCAAGGCCCAGGACGGCCCCGGCCCCGGCGCCCCCTTCGGCTACGACGGCCAGGGCTGCAACGTCTACACCCGCACCGTCTACGGCGCCCGTACGTCCGTCACGGTCGGGGTGCTGGCCACCCTCGGGGTGGCGCTGTTCGGCTCCGTGCTGGGCGGCCTCGCGGGGTACTTCGGCGGCACCGGGGACGCGATCCTGTCCCGGATCACCGACATCTTCTTCGCCATCCCGGTCGTCCTCGGCGGCCTCGTCCTCCTCTCCGTGGTGACCAGCAATACGGTCTGGCCGGTCATCGGGTTCATGGTCCTGCTCGGCTGGCCGCAGATCTCCCGCATCGCGCGCGGCTCGGTCATCACCGCCAAGCAGAGCGACTACGTCCAGGCCGCCCGCGCCCTCGGCGCCTCCGACTCCCGCATCCTGCTGCGCCACATCGCGCCCAACGCCGTGGCGCCGGTGATCGTCGTCGCCACCATCGCCCTCGGCACCTACATCGCCCTGGAGGCGACCCTGTCCTACCTCGGCGTCGGCCTCAAACCGCCCAGCGTCTCCTGGGGCATCGACATCTCGTCGGCCTCCAACTACATCCGCAACGCCCCGCACGCCCTGCTCTGGCCCGCGGGCGCCCTGGCGGTCACCGTCCTGGCCTTCATCATGCTCGGCGACGCGGTCCGCGACGCCCTCGACCCGAAGCTGAGGTGATCGCGCCGTGCTGCTCGACGTGCGGGACCTGCATGTGGAGTTCCGGACCCGGGACGGGGTCGCCCATGCCGTCAACGGGGTCAGCTACCACGTGGACGAGGGGGAGACGCTGGCGGTGCTGGGGGAGTCCGGGTCGGGCAAGTCCGTCACCGCGCAGGCGGTCATGGGGATCCTCGACTCGCCGCCCGGGAGGATCACCGCAGGGCAGATCCTCTTCCAGGGGCGGGATCTGCTCACCCTGAAGGAGGAGGAGCGCAGGAGGATCCGGGGCGCCGGAATGGCGATGATCTTCCAGGACGCGCTGTCGGCCCTCAACCCGGTCCTCCCCGTCGGGGACCAGCTCGGCGAGATGTTCGTCGTGCACCGCGGGATGTCCCGCAAGGACGCCCGGGCCCGGGCCGTCGAGCTGATGGACCGGGTGCGGATCCCGGGCGCCGCCCAGCGCGTGCGTGACTACCCCCACCAGTTCTCCGGCGGCATGCGCCAGCGCATCATGATCGCCATGGCGCTGGCCCTGGAGCCCGCGCTCATCATCGCCGACGAGCCGACCACCGCCCTGGACGTCACCGTCCAGGCCCAGGTCATGGACCTGCTCGCGGAGTTGCAGCGCGAGTACCACATGGGACTCATCCTCATCACCCACGACCTGGGCGTGGTCGCGGACGTCGCCGACCGGATCGCGGTGATGTACGCGGGGAAGATCGTCGAGTCCGCGCCGGTGCTGGACATCTACAAGGCGCCCGCCCACCCCTACACCCGGGGCCTGCTGGACTCCGTACCCCGCCTGGACCAGAAGGGCCGGCAGCTGTACGCCATCCAGGGCCTGCCGCCCAACCTGATGCACATCCCGCCCGGCTGCTCCTTCCACCCGCGCTGCCCGATGGCGCAGGACGTGTGCCGCGCCGACGAACCCCCGCTGTACCCGGTGTCCGAGGTGCGCGGCAGCGCCTGCCACTTCTGGAGGGAGTGTCTGCATGGCCGTGAGCGCTGAGCCGATCCTGGAGGTCGCCGGGCTGGTCAAGCACTACCCGCTGACCCGGGGCGTCCTCTTCAAGAAGCAGGTCGGTGCGGTGAAGGCCGTGGACGGCGTGGACTTCACCCTGGCCAGGGGCGAGACCCTCGGTATCGTCGGCGAGTCCGGCTGCGGCAAGTCGACGGTTGCGAAGCTGCTGTGCAACCTGGAACGCCCCACGGCCGGCTCCATCCGCTTCAAGGGCGAGGACATCACCCGGCTGTCCGGCCGCGCGCTGAAGGCCGTACGCCGCAACATCCAGATGGTCTTCCAGGACCCGTACACCTCCCTCAACCCCCGGATGACGGTGGGGGACATCATCGGGGAGCCGTACGAGATCCACCCCGAGGCGGCCCCCAAGGGCGACCGGCGCCGCCGGGTGCAGGAGCTGCTGGACGTGGTCGGCCTCAACCCGGAGTACATCAACCGCTATCCGCACCAGTTCTCCGGCGGCCAGCGCCAGCGCATCGGGATCGCCCGGGGCCTGGCGCTGCGCCCGGAGGTGATCGTCGCCGACGAGCCGGTCTCCGCTCTCGACGTCTCGGTGCAGGCCCAGGTGATCAACCTGCTGGCCCGGCTCCAGTCGGATTTCGACCTCTCCTACGTCTTCATCGCGCACGACCTGTCCATCGTCCGGCACATCTCGGACCGGGTCGGGGTGATGTACCTGGGCCGGATCGTGGAGATCGGCCGGGACGCCGAGATCTACGACCATCCCACGCACCCCTACACCCAGGCGCTGCTCTCCGCCGTCCCGGTCCCGGACCCCGAGGCCCGTGAACACCGGGAGCGGATCATCCTCTTCGGCGATGTGCCGTCCCCGACGGACATCCCGTCCGGCTGCCGCTTCCGCACCCGCTGCTGGAAGGCGCAGGAGCGCTGCGCCCTGGAGGTGCCGGCGCTGGCCGTGCCGGCTCATCTGCACGGCGCCGCCGGGCCCGCCGCGCACGACTCGGCCTGCCACTTCGCCGAGGAGAAGCGGGTCGTACCGCCGGAGGACGTCCTGGAGAACGGCAACGGGCCGGGGTGATATGACGCACCCCGGCCCGTTCACGGCACCCGCACGGCCGTACATGGATCAGCCTCGCGCGTCCGTATATCGGCACCGCTTCCGTGAAGTTGCCTGTGTGTTAACGCGGTTCACGTTCATTTTGCGGGGCGGGCCAGCGACCGCCGCAGGAAGTCCAGCTGGAGCCGCAGCAGGTTCTCCGCGACGGTCTCCTGCGGGGTCATATGGGTCACCCCGGACAGCGGCAGCACCTCGTGCGGGCGGCCGGCGGCGAGCAGCGCGGAGGAGAGCCGCAGGGAGTGCGCGACGACCACGTTGTCGTCCGCCAGCCCGTGGACGATCATCATCGGCCGGTGCGGCTCGGCGGCGTCGACCAGGCCCGCGTCGTCGATCACCGAGTTGCGGCGGTAGACCTCCGGCTGCTCGTCCGGGTGGCCCAGATAGCGCTCCTCGTAGTGGGTGTCGTAGAGCCGCAGGTCGGTGACGGGCGCGCCGACCACCGCCGCGTGGAAGACGTCCGGGCGGCGCAGCACCGCGAGGGCCGCCAGATAGCCGCCGAAGGACCAGCCCCGGATGGCCACCCGGTCCAGGTCCAGCGGGAACCGCCCGGCGAGCGCGTGCAGCGCGTCCACCTGGTCCTGGACCACGACGGCCGCCTTGTCGTCCCGGATCGCCTTCTCCCAGCCGGGGGAGTGGCCCGGGGTGCCCCGCCCGTCGGCGACGACCACCGCGAAGCCCTGGTCGGCGAACCACTGGGAGGTGAGGTGGGCGTTGTGCGCGGCGACCACCCGCTGGCCGTGCGGACCGCCGTAGGGGTCCAGCAGCACCGGCAGGGGCGTGTCACCGTGGTAGTCCCGTGGCATAAGCACGGCGCATGGAATTCTGCGTGCGCCCCCCTGGGTGAGCGTCACCCGGGGGGACATACCGGGATCTTCGGCGTACGACCGGACAGTGGCCGCCGGTTTTCCGTCACGCAGTACCTGCGCCCGGGTGCCCGGCCGGTCCAGCGCCGCGGACACCAGGACCGTCACCCCTCCGCAGCGCACCGCCGAGTGCACACCCGGCTCCTGGGACAGGCGCTCCACGCCCAGCTCGTTCACCCGGTACACATGGATTTCGCCGATTTCCGGGTCCTCCGCCTCCGCGCCCGCGGAGGCGGAAACCAGTACGTCCTGCGGACCGACGTCCAGCACCGCCCGGATGTGCAACTGGCCGCTGGTCAGCGGCCTTTCGCCGACCGCCAGCACACGTGCCCCGCCCTCGTCCGCGATACGGACAAGCTGCCCGGAGGGGCTCCAGCAGGGCACTCCAGCGAAAAGTTCCAGCCAACTTGGATCTTCATCGGCGTGCACCATCCGGGTGGCCCCGGTGTCCGGGTCCACCGCGAGGATCACCTGGCTCCGCTGGTCCCGCGCCTGCACGAGTACCAGCGGGGCACCTGCCTCTGACCAGTGCACTCGTGCCAGATACGGATAGCGGGACCGGTCCCACGCGACCTCCGTGCGCTCCCCGTCCAGGCCGAGCACGAACAGCCGTACCTCCGCGTTAGGAGTGCCGGCGGCGGGGTACGCGACGTTATTTGGCTCACGCTCCGGGTGGGCCGGGTCGGCGATCCACCACCGCTGCACCGGCGTGTCGTCCACGCGCGCCACGAGCAGCCGGCGCCCGTCCGGCGCCCACCAGAAACCACGCGAACGGTGCATCTCCTCGGCCGCGATGAACTCCGCGAGCCCGTAGGAAACCCCCTCCGCCTCCGGCTCGGCGAGCGCCCGGTCGGCGCCGCCCTCCGCGTCCACCACCCGCAGCGCGCCCCGCGCGACATACGCGATGTGCCGGCCGTCGGGCGCCGGGCGCGGGTCGATCACCGGCCCGGGGACGCCCAGTTCGCGTGCCGTGCCGACCCGCAGCTCGGCCGCGAAAAGCCGCCCTGACAAGGTGAAAGCCGCCAACTCCACGGCCGCGTCGGTGGCGTACCCGACGATCCCGGCGCCGCCCTCGCGGCTCCGCTCCCGGCGCGCCCGCTCCTCGGCGGAGAGTTCTTCCCCGGCCCCCGCAAGCAGTGCGGCCGGGTCCGCCGCGAGGCGCTCGGTGCCCTCCGGAAGATCCAGCACCCACAGGGAGTGGGCGCGGTCCGTGCCGGAACCGGAACGCAGGAACGCGACACGCGAGCCGTCGGGCGCCACGGTGAACGCACGCGGCGCGCCGAGCGTGAACCGCAGCGTCCGGGCGTGCCGACGGGGGAAGGAGTCAGCCTCGGTCGTCATACCCCGACCATATTGGCCATGCGCCCCCTTGTGCGGCCGTGCGCCGAGCGATGCGCGCATACGGATAGTTATGATCACTACCGCTGTGTGGGTATGAACCTGCTGGCGTCCGCATGGATTTGCTCAACTGATCTAGATCTGGCGATCTTTGTGACTGGCGATCTTTGGAGGTGAGCCGCCGTGGCACTCTCGATTTCGGCGGTGGTGCTGCTGGCGATCATCGTCTTCTTGCTGATCAAGAAGTCCGGGCTGAAGGGCGGTCACGCAGCTGTCTGCGTCCTGCTGGGGTTCTATCTCGCCTCCTCGACGATCGCTCCGACGATCAGCGAGCTGACGACCAACGTGGCCAGCATGATCGGCAGCATCAAGTTCTGAGCCGGGCCCGGTCGCGGCCGGCTCCGGCGCCGACTTCGCCGATCGCCCTCGCCACGCTTGGATAGTTGCACTACCTTTCCGGCGTGGACCAGTTGACCGCTGACGACCCGACCCGCATCGGCCCGTACCGCCTGATCGCCCGGCTGGGCGAGGGCGGCATGGGGCTGGTCTATCTCGGGCGCTCCGAGGGCGGCCGCACCGTGGCCGTGAAAGTCGTGCAGGCCGAGTACGCCGGGCATCAGGAGTTCCGCCGGCGGTTCGCCCGTGAGGTGGCCGCCGCCCGGCGGGTGGGCGGCAGTTGGACGGCGGCCGTGCTCGACGCCGACCCCGAGGCCGCCGTCCCCTGGGTCGCCACCCAGTACATCCCGGGGCCCGACCTGCACACCGTGGTCGCCAAGGACTTCGGGCCGCTGCCCGAGTACTCGGTGCACGCCCTGGCCAACCGGCTCGCCCTCGCCCTCGGTGCCGTGCACGAGGCGGGCCTGATCCACCGCGACCTCAAGCCCTCCAACGTCCTCGTCACCGTCGACGGCCCCCGCGTCATCGACTTCGGCATCGCCCGCGCCATGGACAGCCTCTCCGGGCACAGCCTGCTCACCCGCACCGGCATGCTCATCGGCTCGCCCGGCTTCATGTCGCCGGAACAGGTCCGCGGCCTCGAACTCACCCCCGCCAGCGATGTGTTCTGCCTCGGCGCGGTCCTCGTCTACGCCGCCACCGGCCGCCTTCTCTTCGGCGCCACGGAAACCGGTCTGAACGCCCACCTCTTCCGGATCGCCGAGGAGGAGGCCGATCTGACCGGCGTACCCGAGCCGCTGGCCGATCTGGTCGCCGCCTGCCTGCACAAGGACCCGGCCCAGCGGCCGACCCCGCGACAGGTGGCCGAGCGCACGGCACCGGAGCGGGCCGGGGAATGGCTGCCGGGGCCCGTCCTGGCACAACTCGGTCGGCACGCGGCCCAGTTGCTGGACTTCGCCCCGGCGCCGCGGGCGGAGACGCCGGCAGTACATCCCCAGCGGGAGGCGCCCGCGCCGGGATCCTCGGGGGAGGCACCGGTGCCCGGCCCCGGCGCCGAACCCCAGCCGGACCCGCGGGTCGCGCTGGCCAGGTCCCGCGCCGATGCCCCGGTGCCGCAGGCCCCGCCCGCGTCCCCGCCCCCGCCGCCCGCCTACTCGCCGACGGTCCCCACCGCCCCCGCGCCGCCGAACCCCCGGCGCTGGTGGGGTCTGGTGGCGCTGATGCTGGCGCAGCTGACGGTCCCGCTGGAAACGGCGGCGTTCGTGCTGGGGATGCAACCCGTCCAGATCGATCTGCACGCGTCCTACGCCGGCCCGTTCACCCTGCCCGCCGTCTACGCCATCGCCTTCGGCGGCCTGCTGCTGCCCGGCGGGTATCTCGGGGACCGGATCGGGCGCAAACCGGCCCTGGTCATCGGCCTGATCGGGTTCGCGGTGGCCTCCGCGCTCGGCGGCTCCGCCGAGACCGCCGCGGTGCTGACCCTCGCCCGCGCCCTCCAGGGCGTCTTCGCCGCCCTGGTCACCCCGTCCGTGCTCGCCCTGGTGAGCACCGGCTTCCCCGAGCCCAGCGAGCGCCGCAGGGCCTTCGGGATCTACGCCCTGGTGACCGCCGGCGGTACGGCCCTCGGGCTGGCCCTGTCCGGACCGATGCTGGAGTACCTCTCCTGGCGGATCTGCCTGTACGTCGTCGTCCCGCTGGCCGTGCTCGCCCTGGCCGGCGTCGGCCCCCTGGTCCAGGACGGCCCGCGCCGCACCGGTGCCGGATCCGACCTGCCCGGTGTGCTCTCCGGCTCCCTGGGCATGGTGGCGCTCGCCTACTGCTTCAACCGGGTCCGGGACTTCGGGTGGGCCGACCCGCAGGTCCTCGTGCTGCTCCTGGGAGGTGCGGCCCTGTTCGCGGGCCGCGTGTGGCGGCAGCGCAGGAAGGAGCCGTACGTCCTGCGAGACCGCCGCCGCCTCGGCAGCCACCTCACCCTGATCCTGTTCGGCACGGGCGCCATGGGCCTCTGGCACGCCGTGGCCCTCTTGCTGCTCCACCGGGGCAGCGGTTTCGCGCAGATCGGGACGGGCCTCCTGCCGCCGGCCCTGGCGGTGGCCGTCGGCGCCACCCAGGTCTCCGCCCGCCTGCTGGGCCGGGCCGCGCCCCGCGCCCTGGTCGCGGCGGGCCTGCTGGTGGCGGCGCTCGGGGCGGCGTTGCTGGCCGTCCTGTCGCCGGAGGGGGGTCCGCTGCTCCTGGTGGGCACGCTGACGGCCGGTTTCGGCATCGGCTTCGCCGGCGTGCCGCTCTACGCGATGGCCACCGCGGACATCGCCCCGGAACACGCTGGTGCGGCAGCGGCGGCCGCCGGTACGGCCCAGCAGCTGGGCGAGGCGCTCGGCTGGGGACTGCTCATGTCGGCCTCCGGGAACTCCTACAACTCCTACGCCCTGACGTTCGGCTGGTCGGCGGCCGCGCTGCTGCTGGCGACCCTCCCCGCCACGCTGATCAGCTCACCCCGGACGGCCGCCGCCTCGTAGGGTGGCCCCATGACGGAACTGCCCTCCCGGCGTCTGCTGCTGGTGCACGCGCACCCGGACGACGAGTCGATCAACAACGGCGCGACCATGGCCAGGTACGCGGCCGAAGGTGCCCATGTGACCCTCGTCACCTGCACTCTCGGTGAGCGGGGGGAGGTCATCCCCCCGGAGCTGCGGCATCTGACGGGCCCCGCGCTGGGCGCCCACCGGCGCGGTGAGCTGGCCGCCGCCGTGCGCGAGCTGGGGGTGACGGACGCCCGGCTGCTCGGCGGGGCGGGCCGGTACGGGGACTCCGGGATGATGGGCACCGCCGACAACGACGACCCCGGCTGCTTCTGGCAGGCCGACGTCGACGAGGCCGCGGGGCTGCTGGCGGACGTGATCCTGGAGGTCCGGCCGCAGGTGCTGGTCACCTATGACCCCGACGGCGGCTACGGCCACCCCGACCACATCCAGGCCCACCGCGTCGCCATGCGCGCCGTCGAGCTGGCGGACGAGCGCGGGCACCGCATCGCCAAGGTCTACTGGAACCGTGCCCCGCGCTCCGTCGTGGAGGCCGCCTTCGCCCGCCTCCAGGACGAGCTGACCGCGCTGCCGTTCGACAAGAGCGCCGCCGTGGACGACGTACCGGGTGTGGTGGACGACGAGCGCGTCACCACCACCGTCGACGGCACCGCGTTCGCCACCGCAAAGGCCGCCGCGATGCGCGCCCACGTCACCCAGATCGAGGTCGCCGAACCGTACTTCGCACTCTCGAACGAACTCGCCCAGCCGCTGTTCACCACCGAGTACTACGAGTTGGTGCGCGGCCAGGGGCAGGCCGGCGAGACCGACCTGTTCGCGGGCATCCAGGGCGGGGAGGCGTCGTGAGCGGCAACGGAAACGGCTCGTTGCTCGCGCAGCCGCTGCGGCCGCCGTCCGCCGGGCGCGCCGCCGCCCACGTCGGACTGTTCCTGCTCGGCGCGGTCGTCGGCCTGGCCGGCGCCCTGGTGCAGGCCGCCTGGTTCCCCGGCGGGCTGCTGCTCGCCCTCGCGGGCGCCACCGGGGTGTTCCTCGGCGGGGCGTACGCCACCGGCGGGCGCGGCGGGGCGGTCGCCCCGGCGGCCGGCTGGATGGTCTGCGTCATCCTGCTCACCGCCTCGCGCCCCGAAGGCGACTTCCTCTTCGGCGCCGGCGGCGGCTCCTATCTCTTCCTGCTCGGCGGCATGGCCCTTGCTGTGATCTGCGCCACCGTTGGTGCGGTACGGCAACCCGGCGGCGGCCCCGTCCGACTTGGCAAGTGACGTACCACTTCGCCGTACGGTGTGCGTGCGAGTCCGGTGTGGGTTTCCTCAGCGGTCATGGGATACACGCCAGAAGTGGCCAGTATGGTGGTGCGCGCCGCCGAGCTGCCCGAGCAAATGAGGTCGTGACGGGCGGTGGAGCCAACTGGGAGAACCTGCCTTGAGTCGTGAAACTGACACTCCGTCCTCCGGGCCCGACGGGCGCGGCGGAGCCGCATACCCCTCCGGCACGCCGCCGTACGGGACCCCCTTGGCTTCCGACGACGGTACGGACGCGGGCCGTTCGGGTGCGCGTCCGGAGGAGAAGAAGACCGAGACCACGCTGACCACCCGGATCCGGATCAACATCCCCGGTTCCCGGCCCATCCCGCCCGTCGTCGTGCGCAAGCCCGTCGGGGAGGCCGAGGGCTCCGCCGCGGACGAGGCACCCGCCGAGCAGGCGCCCGCCGCTCCGGCCGAGCCCGACCGGGCCGCCGCCGAACCGGCCGCGCAGGCCGAGGAGAAGGCCAGCGACTGGTTCGCGCCCCGCAAGTCCTCGGCGCCCAAGGGCGCTCCGGGCGGCGGCGGCACGAACGGGGCCGGGACGCCCGGCGGTTCCGGCACCGCCCCCGGCGCGTCGGCCGCCCGTCCGGGTGGTCCGGGTGCATCCGGTACGACTGGTAGCACCGGCGCACGCCCGGGTGGCGCACGCTCCGGCGGTGGCCGTCCCGGTGGTGTGGTCGGCTCCATGAGCATGTCCGGCGGCTCCCGGCCCGGCGGTACGGGCGGCAAGGGCGGTCTGCCCGGCGCCACCGGCGGTCCGGTCGCCCCGGGCCACGGCGGTGGCACCGGCTCCTTCGACGTGACCGAGGCGCTGGCCGCGGGCCCGCTGGGCGGCGGCTCCCGCCCGTCCGGCACGGGTGACTCCCGCCGGGACGAGCTGCCGTACTTCTCGGACGGCGCCGACACCGGCGCGGCCGACGGCTTCGGCGGCGGTGCCGCGGCCGGTTCCGGCGGTTCCGGCGGCTTCGACGGGCCGCTCGGTTCCGGCGGTCCCGGCGGCCCGCAGGGTCCGGCCGGGCCCACCGGCGGCCCGGTCACCGGCGACAGCCCCTTCCTCACGTCCGGCGCCGACCTCGGCCGCGGTGAGCCCTTCGGCGGCCCGCGGGCCACGGCCCAGCGCAGCGCCATCGCCGACCTCGCAGGCACGGAGGCCGCCGGCGCCCCCGTCGGCCGCGGTCCCGGCGGCGGGATCAGCGACGACACCGCGATCCTCACCCCGCAGAAGCCGGCCCCGGAACCCGGCACCCCCGGCTACCGCTCCCCGGCCGACGACAACGTCTCCGGGCACACCGTCACCAGCGGCATCCCGGTCGTCCCGGGCGCCGGCAGCCCGTCGGGCGCCCCCTTCGGCGCGCACTCCGACGGCCCGGTGCCGCACACGGCGCCGAAGCCCGCGCCGGCCCCCGCGCCCAAGGCGCAGAACAAGGCGCAGGCCAAGCCGAAGAAGAAGGGCCGCAGCAAGCTGATGCTGCTCGCCGTCGGCCTGGTCGTCGTCGCGGGCGGTGTGTACGGCGCCGGACTGCTGATGAACCACACCGACGTGCCCAACGGCACCACCGTGCTCGGCGTGGACATCAGCGGCACCCGCGACGACGCCGTCAAGAAGCTCGACGACACCTTCGGCAGCCGGGTGAACAAGCCGCTGAAGCTGTCCGTCGACGGCCGCACGGTCACCCTCACCCCGGCCAACGCGGGGCTCCAGTTCGACTTCCAGGCCACCGTGAGCAAGGCCGCGAAGAGCGACTACAACCCGGTGTCCGTGGTCGGCTCCCTCTTCGGCCAGAAGCGCGTGATCGACCCGGTCATGCCGGTGGACGAGGAGAAGCTCCAGGCCGCCCTCCAGCAGGCCGGCGGCGGCTCCGGCTCGGTCACCGACGGCACCGTGAAGTTCGTGGCGGGCAAGGCCGTCGCCGTCTACGGCAAGACGGGCAAGGGCATCGACGCGGGCCGCTCCACCGCGGCCATCGAGCAGGCCTACCGCACCATGGTGGAGACGGACAGCGCGGCCGCGGTCGCGGTACCGACGACCACCCGGCAGCCGACGGTCTCGAACGCCGAGGTCGACCGCGAGCTGAAGGAGTTCGGGGAGCCGGCGATGTCGGGGCTCGTGACCGTACGGGTGGACGCGGCGCACTCGGTCCTGATGAGCCCGCAGAAGTCGCTGTGGAAGTTCCTCAAGGTGACGGCCGTCAACGGCAAGCTGGTCGACAAGCCCGACCTGGTCGCCCTGAAGCAGCTGTACGGCCAGGCCTTCGACGGGGTGCTCATCACGCGCGGCAACGGCAAGAAGACGCCGGTCACCCCACAGGACGTGTACGCCGCGCTGCGTCCGGCGCTGCTGAGCAAGACCAACCGGGTCGGGGTCATCTCCACCAACCCCAGCTGACACCCGCGCGGGGGGGGGGGGGGGGGGGGGGGGGGGGGCGGGGGGGGGGGGGGGGGGGGGGGGGGGGGGGGGGGGGGGGGGGGGGGGGGGGTACG
>NZ_JBVIJC010000010.1:149219-186399 GCF_055581605.1 Streptomyces sp. NPDC031418 | reverse complement strand
CACAAACTGGGTCGGTCCCCCCCCCCCCCCCCCCCCCCCACCCCCCCCCCCCCCACCTCCCCCCCCCCCCCCCCCCCCCCGCGCTTGTGCGTATGACATCTGTCATGCGGCACTCAGGACCGGCGACACTGCCCGCCTCCCGGTCCGCTCGGCGAGCATGGGTGTCATGACAACGACAGCGGCACCGGCCACCGCCGCCCCGGTGGTCGGGTTCGACCAGGTGACCAAGACCTACGGGAACGTGCGGGCCGTCGACGGCCTCTCGCTCCGCCTCCACCCCGGCGAGACCGTGGCCCTGCTCGGCCCGAACGGCGCCGGCAAGTCCACCACCCTCGACCTGCTCCTCGGCCTCAAGCAGCCCGACAGCGGCTCGGTGAGCCTGTTCGGCGGCACCCCGCGCGAGGCGATCGTGGCCGGCCGGGTCGGGGCCATGCTCCAGAGCGGCGGCCTGATGGACGAGGTCACCGTCGCCGAACTCGTCAAGCTCGGCTGCTCGCTGCACCCGAGGCCGCACAAGCCGGCCGACGTGATGGCCCGCGCGGGCATCACCCAGATCGCCGACCGCAAGGTCAACAAGCTCTCCGGCGGCCAGGTCCAGCGGGTCCGGTTCGCGCTCGCCACCGCCGGGGACAGCGACCTCATCCTGCTGGACGAGCCGACCACCGGCATGGACGTCTCCGCCCGCCAGGCCTTCTGGGCCACCATGCGGGAACAGGCCGACCAGGGCCGTACGGTGCTGTTCGCCACCCACTACCTCGAAGAGGCCGACGCCATCGCCGACCGGGTGCTCGTGCTGCACCGCGGCCGGCTCCTCGCCGACGGCACCGCCGCCGAGATCAAGGCCAGGGCGGGCGCCCGGCGGGTCTCCTTCGACCTGGAGGGCCGGATCGACGAGGACGCGCTGCGCGCGCTGCCGTTCCTGACGTCCGTCGACGTGTCCGGGCAGACCGTCCGGCTCCAGTCGTCCGACGCCGACGCCACCGTCCACGCCCTGTACGGCCTCGGTGTCTACCCCCGTAACCTCGAAGTCGCCGGGCTCGGCCTGGAGCAGGCCTTCGTCGCCATCACGGAGGCCGAGGAGGCCAAGCAGTCATGAACTCGCTGATCAAGCTGGAACTCGCCCGCGTCATGCGGAACAAGAAGTTCCTGTTCTTCTCGGTGCTCTACCCCTCCTTCATCTACCTGATCTTCTCCAGCAGCGCCGGCTCGAACCAGAAGGTCGACGGCACCGGCCTGACCGTCGCGACCTATCTGATGGTGTCCATGGCCTCCTTCGGCGCCCTGACCGCCGTGCTGATGGGCAACAGCGAGCGCATCGCCAAGGAGCGCGAGAGCGGCTGGGTACGGCAGCTGCGGCTGACCCCGCTGCCCGGGCACGGCTACGTCCTCGCCAAGACCGCCAGCGCGGCCGTGGTGAGCCTGCCGTCCATCGTCGTGGTCTTCGCGGTCGCCGCCGCCGTCAAGCACGTACGCCTCGACCCCTGGCAGTGGCTCGCGCTGACCGGGGTCATCTGGGCCGGCAGCCTGGTCTTCGCCGCGCTCGGCGTGGCCATCGGCTATGTCGCCTCCGGGGACGCGGTCCGCCCCATCACGATGATCGTCTACTTCGGTCTGTCGATCCTCGGCGGCCTGTGGATGCCGACCACGACCTTCCCGCAGTTCCTCCAGGACATCGCGAAGTGGCTGCCCACCCACGCGTACGCTGCCCTCGGACGGGCGATCGAGCAGAGCCAGGCACCGCACGCCACCGACATCGCCGTCCTCGCCGTCTACTTCCTGCTGTTCGCGGGCGGCGCGGCCTGGCTGTACCGGAAGGACACGCTGAAGGCGTGAGCGCCATGACGGAAGACACCCGGGCCCGCGAACGGCGGCCCGAGCGCTTGGTGCTGATCGGCCACGGCCCGCGTACGTGGCGCGAGCTGCGGGTCAAGGCGCTGTGGATCGGGGTCTGGCTGGTCTTCCTCGCCCCGCCGGTCGGCGACCTGGCCGGCGGCCGGCACCCGGCCGCGGCCACCGCGGCCGGCGCGCTCGGCCTCACCGTCTTCGTCGCGGCCTATCTGACGCTGGTCTTCCGGAACATGGGCCGGCCGTTCGCCCGGCGGACCGTGGTCGGTCTGCTCGCGGTCCTCGGCGTCCTGGCCCCCCTGCTCGCCTTCACCCTCGGCAGTGCCTGGCTCGGGCTCTTCGTCTACGTCTCGGTGGCCTGCGGGGCGACCCTGCCGGTCCGGGCCACCTACTGGGCGATCCCGGCCACGGCCGCCGTGGCCCTCCTCGTCGGGCTGCACGACGGGCAGCGGCCGGGCTGGGACCTGCTGCTCGTCCTCCTCATCGGGTTCGCGATGACCGGCGTCGGCCAACTGGTGCGGACCACGATCGAGTTGCGCAAGGCGCGGGCCACCGTCGCCCAGCTCGCCGCCAACGAGGAGCGCCTGCGCCTCGCCCGCGACCTGCACGACCTGCTCGGTCACTCCCTCTCCCTGATCACGCTGAAGAGCGAGCTGGCCGGCCGGATGCTGCCCGACCACCCCGACAAGGCGGCCCAGCAGGTCGCCGACATCGAACAGGTCAGCCGGCAGGCCCTGGTCGACGTCCGGGAGGCCGTCACCGGCTACCGGCGGCCTCGCCTCGCCGCCGAACTCGCCGGTGCCGAAGTGGCCCTGACCGCCGCCGGGGTCACCGCCGAGATCCCCGCCGAGCCCGACCTCACCGGCGTGCCCGAGGAGGCCGAGGCGGCGCTCGCCTGGGCGCTGCGCGAGGCGGTCACCAATGTCGTCCGGCACAGCGGCGCCGACACCTGTGCCGTGCGGCTGCTGCGCCGCCAGACCCTGGACGGGCCGGTCCTCGAACTCACCGTGGAGGACAACGGGTCCGGCGCGACCGGCAGCGTCCCCGGCGGCGGCCCCGGCAACGGGCTGACGGGCCTGGCCGAGCGGCTGGAGAAGGCCGGCGGCGCTCTGGAGGCGGGCCGGTTCAGGCACGGCTTCCGGCTGGTCGCCCGCGTGCCCACGGAGCCCGGCGCGGACATAGGATCCGGGGCATGACGAGCACGATCAAGGTCCTGTTGGCCGAGGACCAGTCGATGGTCCGCGAGGCGCTGGCCGCACTGCTCGGCCTCGAGGACGACATCGAGGTCGTCGCCCAGGTGGCGCGCGGCGACGAGGTGCTCGCCGCCGTCGGCGCCCACGGTGTGGACGTGGCGCTGCTCGACATCGAGATGCCGGGCTGCACCGGCATCGAGGCGGCGGCCCGGGTGCACCAGGAGTTTCCGCAGGTCAAGCTGGTCGTGCTGACCACCTTCGGGCGGCCCGGCTATCTGCGCAGCGCCATGGAGGCGGGTGCCGACGCCTTCCTGGTCAAGGACGCGCCCGCCGCCCAGCTCGCGGCGGCCGTGCGCAAGGTGCTGGCCGGGGAGCGGGTCATCGACCCCACCCTGGCCGCCGCCGCGCTCGCCGAGGGCGCCAACCCGCTCACCGACCGCGAGCGCGAGGTGCTCCGCGCGGCGGCCGACGGCTCCACCAACGCCGAACTGGCCAAGGCCCTCCACCTCTCCCAGGGCACGGTCCGCAACTACCTCTCCACCGCCATCCAGAAGCTGGCGGTGCGCAACCGGGCGGAGGCGGTCCGCATAGCCCGGGAGAAGGGCTGGCTCTGACCGCCCCGGACCGTCAGTTGAGCTTGGCCCGCGCCGTGTTCGCCTCCTGGCGGACCTGGTGGGCGGCGCTCTCGTCGACCACCTCGATCAGGTGGGCGTAGGCGTCCAGTTCCGCCGCCCCCGCGGTGAACTGCCCCCGCTGCACCAGCAGCTGCCCGCGCTCGTAGCGCAGCCGGGCCGGATGCGAGGGGATCAGCAGCGCCAGCTCCACGGCCAGCAGCCCGACGTCCGACCGCTCGGGCCGGGCGGCGGCCCACGCGCGCATGTTGTTCAGGATCCGCTGGACGACCTCCAGCGGCGGCGCGGGCTCCAGCATCCCGGGGTCCAGCGGCGCGCCCGTCGCGCCGGCCACCAGCAGTTCGGCGTCGGTGCCGGTCAGCACCCGCCCGCCGTCGAACGGATCGGCCAGCACCTGCTCCTTGGCCGTACCGAAGCCGACCACGAAGTGCCCCGGCAGCGCGACGCCGTACACCGGGGCGCCCGCCCGCCGCGCGACCTCCAGCCACACCACCGACAGCAGGATCGGCAGCCCGCGCCGCCGCCGCAGCACCTCGTGCAGCAGCGAGGACTCCAGCCGCTGGTAGTCGCCCGGGGTGCCGTGGAAGTCGTACGCCCCGCCGAGCAGCCGTCGTACCGCCTCGGCCCAGGCGCGCGGCCCGCCCGGCCGGTACGGCAGCTCACCGGCCAGCCGGTCCAGCTCCAGCTGGGCGGCGTCGATGCCGGCCTCGTCCAGCGTGCCGTCCGCCTCCGCGCCGATCAGCAGGCACAGCGCGGCGAGGTCGGGCCGCTCGGACCGGGCCTCCTGGGCGAACCGCTCGCGCAGCTCGGCGGAACGTTCCGGCGGGGGCGGGTACGGCGGCGGCAGATACGGGTGGTGCATGACTGGCTCCTGCCCATTCCCGACGGGTTCTACGACCGTGCCGACCCGGTCGCCGAGCCGTCCTCCGGCCGGTCCGGCGCCCGGTAGTAGTGGTAGGCGTGGTGCGGGGCGAAGCCCAGGGCCGTGTACAGGCCCCGCGCGGCCTCGTTGTCCCGCTCCACCTGGAGCCAGGCCGCCGAGGCGCCCTCGTCCAGGGCGCGCCGGGCCAGCGCGGCCATCACCTCGGTGGCGAGCCCCTGACGGCGCCGTTCGGGGTCCACCTCGACCGCGGCGAACCCGGCCCACCTCCCGTCCACCACACACCGCCCGATCGCGGCGGGAGCCTGCCCACCGGGAACCGTCGCGAACCACGTCGAGGGCCCGCTGTGCAGCACCCGCAGGGCCACCTCGCTCACCCCCTTGCGCCGGTACCGCGCGAGCCAGGCCTCGTCCGCCTCCCGGGACAGCACCACCCCGGCGCCCTCGGCCCGGTCCGCGACCGGCGCCAGGGCACCGGTCCACAGCTCGGCGGTCACCTCCCGCACCCAGCCGCGCCGCTCCAGCTCCGCGCCCAGCAGCTCCTGGGTGCCCTCGGCCCCGGTGGCGGTCTGGACGTAGGCGGGCAGGCCGCGCTCGCCGTACCAGCGTCGTACGGCCTCCAGGGCGGCGTCGAGCGGGCGGCCCGGGTCGCCGAGCGGCAACACGCTGTTGGCCCGCCGGGTAAAGCCCTGGGCAGCCCGCAGCTCCCACTCGCCGAGCCGCTCGCTCTCCACCGGCTGCCAGGCGCGCGCGGCGATCCGGGCCAGCTCGGCATAGGAGGCCGCGGGGCCCGGCCGGCGGGCCGGGGCGGCCGGCACGACCTTCCCCGCGACCAGGGACTTTTCCGGAATCCGGACGCGCTGACCGTCCCGTCGTGTGATCATGAGCACGCCAGCATCCCATGATGTGAGAACACCGACCGTGTCAGTGAACTTCTGGGCTCCCTGACCGGTTCCGGCCAAGCATCGTACCGAGATACGTTTTCCCACGTCAGAAGGGGTAACACGGACTTCCAGACGTCCTGCCGCCGAGATTCCCACTGGTCAGATCACCCCTCCTGCTCGGATCATGCTCCGGAACGGAGATACTAGGGGCGGGCATCGACTACGCCGCGCTCCCGCGCGCCAGGCGGCGGAGCCTGAGGAGGCCCGCCAGCGCCCTATCGAGGAGGAACGACAGCGTGACCTACGTCATCGCGCAGCCTTGTGTCGACGTCAAGGACAAGGCGTGCATCGAGGAGTGCCCGGTCGACTGCATTTACGAGGGCTCCCGGTCCTTGTACATCCACCCGGACGAATGCGTCGACTGTGGTGCCTGTGAGCCGGTCTGCCCGGTCGAGGCGATCTTCTACGAGGACGACGTCCCGGAGGAGTGGAAGGACTACTACAAGGCCAACGTCGAGTTCTTCGACGAGCTGGGCTCGCCCGGCGGGGCCAGCAAGCTGGGGCTGATCGAGCGCGACCACCCCTTCGTCGCCGCGCTGCCGCCGCAGGGCGAGTGACCGTTTAAGCACCAAGCGGCCCGCCCACCGCGCCGCGCCGCCTCGGTCCCGTACGGCCGGATCGCCCTGATCGCCGCCGCACGGGACCGAGGCGTTTTCCCGCGCCGCCGGGCG
Source organism: Streptomyces sp. NPDC031418 (assembly GCF_055581605.1). Classification (NCBI taxonomy): domain Bacteria; kingdom Bacillati; phylum Actinomycetota; class Actinomycetes; order Kitasatosporales; family Streptomycetaceae; genus Streptomyces; species Streptomyces sp. NPDC031418. The sequence continues at coordinate 180,234 of NZ_JBVIJC010000010.1, read as the reverse complement.
TTCCGCCGTACCAGACGAAAGCGAGCCACCGACCGTGTCCGCAGTCTCCGACCGGCTCCCCACCTTCCCCTGGGACAAGCTGGACCCGTACAAGAAGACGGCCGCCGCGCACCCCGACGGCATCGTCGACCTCTCCGTCGGCACCCCCGTCGACCCGGTTCCCGACCTGGTCCAGAAGGCGCTCGTCGCCGCCGCGGACTCGCCTGGCTACCCGACGGTCTGGGGCACCCCGGCGCTGCGCGACGCGATCACCGGCTGGCTGGAGCGCCGCCTGGGCGCCCGCGAGGTGACCCACCGCCATGTCCTGCCGGTGGTCGGCTCCAAGGAGCTGGTGGCCTGGCTGCCGACCCAGCTCGGCCTCGGCCCCGGCGACCGGGTCGCCTACCCGCGCCTGGCCTACCCCACCTACGAGGTCGGCGCCCGCCTGGCGCGCGCCGCGTACGAGGTCTACGACGACCCGCGCGAGCTGGACCCCGAGGGCCTGAAGCTGCTCTGGCTGAACTCCCCGTCCAACCCGACCGGCCGGGTCGTCCCGAAGCAGGACCTGGCCGACATCGTCGCCTGGGCCCGCGCGCACGGCGTCCTGCTCGTCTCCGACGAGTGCTACCTGGAGCTGGGCTGGGAGGCCGACCCGGTCTCGGTCCTGCACCCGGACGTGAACGGCGGCTCCTACGACGGCATCGTGGCCGTCCACTCCCTGTCCAAGCGGTCCAACCTGGCCGGCTACCGGGCGGCCTTCATCGCCGGCGACCCGGCGGTGCTGGGCCCGCTGCTGGAGATCCGCAAGCACGGCGGCATGATGACCTCGGCGCCGACCCAGGCGGCGGTCGTGGCGGCGCTGTCCGACGACACCCACGTCCACGAACAGCGCGAGCGCTACGCGGCCCGCCGGGAGATCCTGCGGGCGGCGCTGCTGGCCCACGGCTTCCGCATCGAGCACAGCGAGGCGAGCCTGTACCTCTGGGCCACCCGCGACGAGTCCTGCTGGACCACCGTCGGCCACCTGGCCGAGCGGGGCATCCTGGTCGCTCCCGGCGACTTCTACGGCGAGGCGGGCCGGAACTTCGTCCGCGTGGCCCTGACCGCCTCCGACGAGCGCGTACGGGCCGCTGCGCAGCGTCTGACGGTGTAGCACCCGCCTGACGGCCCGGCAGCCGGGCGGGTACGGCAAAACGGGGCCCGGGGAACTCCCCGGGCCCCGTCAGCGGCCGTCAGCGGTCGAGCGGCGCGCTCAGCCGCCCAGCGGCAGGCCGCCCTGCACCGGCAGGTTCGGCAGGCCGCCCTTCGTCGCGGTGGACGCGGTGTCGCCGAGCACGCCCCCCGCGGCACCGGCCGCGTCCCCCGCGGCCTTCTGCGCCACGGGCGTCGTCTTCTTCACGGCGCTGCCACCGGTCTTGCCCGCGGCCGGCACCGTCTGCTCGACGGCCTTGCCGCCCGCGTGGCCCGCGAGCGAGGTGACGTTCTGCGTGGCACCGTCGACCGTGTTGCCGACGTGCGCCCCGTCCACGGCGGTCAGACCACCGAGGTTCGGCGTGGCCGCCGGCAGGTTCGCGGCCGCATTGGCGGAGCCGGCCGCACCGACCCCGGCAGCCGCTCCCGCTGCGACGAGCAGCGCGGCACGGGCGATCCGGCGGGTCAGAGGGAGGGACATGATGCTCCATTCGACGGAAGAAAACGGTGGTGGTGTCCGGTCCGGTTCCGGCTCGGACGCCGTGACTACCGCTCGAACCCCCTGAAGGTTGCGGACGCCGCAGGTAAAGAATGGATAACGCATCGCATTATCAGGTGTGGATAAAAACGGGCAAAGAACGTCTGCCCGAGCGTGTGCAGAATCCTTCCGGCCCTTGAATTCCCGGGAATTCCGGCACAGAGGCCACCCTCGCCGGGGCGGCGGTCCGGTCCGGCGCCGCGCAACCCCCCGGAGTGATCCCCCGTACTACTGTCCGGTCACGATCCGGACGACGCCCGTCGGGCGCTCCCCGGCCTGGCTGCCGGCGCCGGCCCCCGCGGAGCCGTCCGAGGCCACCGTCCGCCAGGTGTTGCTGGTGCTGCCCACGGTCCACTCCCGGCCCGCGTAGGCCACCCGCTGGATGTGCAGCGCCGAGGAGTTGGCGACGGCCCAGTGCGCCAGCTGCCAGCCCCGCTCCAGTTCCGTACGCCCCCGCGCGTCGGTCCGCGCGCCCTCGGGCACCGCCACCGTCACCGTCGAGCCCTGCGCGGTCGCGGCCACGCTCGGCGCCGGGGACGGCGACGGCACGGGCACCCCGCCCACCTCCGCGCCGGTCTCCTGCAACGCGTCCCGCCCGAAGTCCCGGACCAGCGCGGCCCGTACCGCGTCCGGGCCGGTCGCCGTGGCCGTGGTGTCCCGGCGTCCGTCGCAGGTCAGGGTGGCCGCCGCCCGGCCGGTCAGCGCCGCCGCCAGCAGCCCGGCGTCCGCCTCGTGCTTGGCGTACGCCTCCGGATAGCCGCTGCGCTGCACCCGCTGCGCGGCCACCGTCAGCGGCAGGTCCATGTAGTCGGGCACCTTGGCCAGGTGCGCGTAGAAGATGCCGGCCGCGTAGTCCGGGTCCATGATCTGTTGCTCGGTGCCCCAGCCCTGCGAGGGGCGCTGCTGGAACAGGCCCAGCGAGTCCCGGTCGCCGTGCTCGATGTTGCGCAGCCCCGACTCCTGGAGGGCGGTCGCGAGCGCGATGGTGACGGCCCGCTCGGGCATCCCGCGCCCGGTGCCGACGGCGGCGATCGTCGCCGCGTTCGCCGCCTGCTCCGGCGTGAACTCGAACGACGTCCCGCTCCCGTCGGCGGAGACCACCGTGCAGCCGCGCGCTCCGCCGCCGCCGGTGATGTACTGCACCACGAGATAGGCGGCGACACCGCACAGGACCAACAGGGCCGCCGTGAAACGGAAGAGGCGGCCGCGGCGCTTGGGACGGGTGGGGGACGGCTCTGGCACGCGTACAAGGTACTGGAGCCCCCGACGGCCCTCACGAGGGGTTCCGCACAGCGCGAGCGAGGGGGCCCCGGCGGGGGCGCGCTAGGGTCGTGAGCATGGCCGACACCTCGCTTGACCTCACGCTGGACGCCGCCGCGCTCACCGCGCGGCTCGTGGACTTCCCCTCCGAGAGCGGCACCGAGAAGCCCCTCGCGGACGCCATCGAGACCGCCCTGCGCGCCCTGCCGCACCTGACGGTGGACCGGTACGGCAACAACGTGGTCGCCCGCACCGACCTCGGCCGGGCCGAGCGGGTGATCCTGGCCGGCCACATCGACACCGTCCCGATCGCGGACAACGTCCCCTCCCGGCTGGACGAGGACGGCGTGCTGTGGGGCTGCGGCACCTGCGACATGAAGTCCGGGGTCGCCGTGCAGCTGCGCCTCGCGGCCACGGTCCCCGCCCCCAACCGCGACCTGACCTTCGTCTTCTACGACAACGAGGAGGTCGCCGCGGAGCTGAACGGCCTCAAGCACATCGCCGCGGCCCACCCGGAGTGGCTGGCGGGCGACTTCGCGGTCCTGCTGGAGCCCTCCGACGGCGAGGTGGAGGGCGGCTGCCAGGGCACGCTCCGCGTGCTGCTGAAGACCAAGGGCGAGCGGGCCCACTCCGCGCGCGGCTGGATGGGCTCCAACGCCATCCACGCCGCGGCGCCCATCCTGGCCCGGCTGGCCTCCTACGAGCCGCGTCGGCCGCTGATCGACGGCCTCGAGTACCGCGAGGGCCTGAACGCGGTGCGCATCGCCGGGGGAGTGGCGGGCAACGTCATCCCCGACGAGTGCGTCGTCACCGTCAACTTCCGCTACGCCCCCGACCGCACCGAGGAGGAGGCGCTCGCGCACGTCCGCGAGGTGTTCGCGGACTGCGGTGTCGAGGAGTTCGTGGTCGACGACCACAGCCCCGGCGCCCTCCCCGGCCTCTCCCAGCCGGCCGCGGCCGCCTTCGTCGAGGCGGTGGGCGGCACCCCGCGCCCCAAGTACGGCTGGACGGACGTCTCCCGGTTCTCCGCGCTCGGCATCCCGGCGGTCAACTACGGCCCCGGCAACCCGCACCTGGCCCACAAGCGCGACGAGCGGGTGGAGACGGCGAAGATCATCGCGGGCGAGGAGCACCTGCGGAACTGGCTCACCGCGTAAGCGGGCACCGCAGGGCCGCCGCGCGGCGCTTCGTGACCGGACACGCCGACGTACCCCCTCCGTAACCCGGGTGGATCCAGGGCCTGTCTTTCGGATCTTGCCGGCGTCGCGGGCCCTGGCACGCACATCTGCTGCGTTGTCGTCCCTCGCCGACGCTCCGCGTCGACTCGGTCCTCCGCCTTGCATCTGCACGCACCAGGGCCCGCTCGGGTCGGCCGAGAAGGCGCCGTCAGCCGAAGCCGACCTGATCCGAAAGACAGGCCCTAGTCTGAGACCGAACTACCGGCAAGCGGAGGGAGCGCACATGGCTACCGGAAACCCCGAGGGGAAGAAGCAGCCGCCGGACGAGCAGCGGCTCGGACCGGTCCTCCGACGGCGCGGCCAGGTGACCGCCAGTACGACCGACCAGCGGCTGCTGGACGCGGGCGGCCCCTCGGACTGGGTGCACACCGACCCCTGGCGGGTACTGCGCATCCAGTCGGAATTCATCGAGGGCTTCGGTACGCTCGCCGAACTCCCGCCCGCCATCAGCGTGTTCGGCTCGGCCCGCACGCCGGAGGGCTCGCCGGAGTACGACGCGGGAGTGCGGCTCGGCCGGGGGCTGGTGGAGGCCGGCTGGGCGGTGATCACGGGCGGCGGCCCCGGGGCGATGGAGGCGGCCAACCGGGGCGCGTGCGAGGCGGGCGGCATCTCGGTCGGCCTCGGCATCGAGCTGCCCTTCGAGCAGGGGCTCAACCCCTACGTCGACATCGGGCTGAACTTCCGCTACTTCTTCGTCAGAAAAATGATGTTCGTGAAGTATGCCCAGGGGTTCGTGGTCCTGCCCGGCGGCCTCGGCACCCTCGACGAACTCTTCGAGGCCCTCACCCTGGTGCAGACCCAGAAGGTCACCCGCTTCCCGATCGTCCTCTTCGGCAGCGCGTACTGGGGCGGCCTGGTGGACTGGCTGAAGAACACCCTGGTGGCCCAGGGCAAGGCGGCCGAGAAGGACCTCCTCCTCTTCCACGTCACGGACGACGTGTCGGAAGCGGTGGCCCTGGTCTCCAAGGAGGCGGCCCGCTAGGCGCCCTACGTCAGGCCAGGCCTCGCCGGGCCACCGCAGGGGGGCGGTGCCCGGCGATGGAGGCCACCATGTCCAGCACCTGACGGGTCTCGGCCACCTCGTGCACCCGGTATACCTGGGCCCCGAGCCACGCCGACACCGCGGTCGTCGCCAGCGTGCCGATCAACCGCTCCTTCACCGGCCGGTCCAGCGTCTCGCCGACGAAGTCCTTGTTGGACAGCGACACCAGCACCGGCCAGCCCGTCGCGACCATCTCGTCCAGCCGCCGCGTGGCCTCCAGGCTGTGCCGGGTGTTCTTCCCGAAGTCGTGCCCGGGATCGATGAGCACCGACTCGCGCGGCACCCCCAGCGCGACCGCCCGCTCCGCCAGCCCCACGGTCACCTCCAGGACGTCGGCCATCACATCGTCGTACGCCACCCGGTGCGGACGCGTCCGCGGCTGCACCCCGCCCGCGTGCGTGCACACCAGCCCCACCCTGTGGCGCGCCGCGACCTCGGCCAGACCGGGGTCCACACCGCCCCAGGCGTCGTTCAGCAGATCCGCCCCGGCCGCGCAGACCGCCTCGCCCACCTCGGCCCGCCAGGTGTCCACGCTGATGACCACGTCCGGGAAGCGGCGCCGCACCTCCGCCACGAAGCCCACCGTGCGCCGGGCCTCCTCCGCCGCGGAGACCTCCTCGCCGGGCCCGGCCTTCACCCCGCCGATGTCGATGATCGCGGCGCCCTCGGCCACCGCCTGCTCCACGCGCGCGAGGGCCGGCTCGTCGCGGAAGGTGGCCCCCTGGTCGTAGAAGGAGTCCGGGGTCCGGTTCACGATCGCCATGATCACCGGCTCGTGCGGGCCGAATTCCCGCCTGCCCAGCCTGAGCATCCGCTGTGACCTCTCCTAGTACGTCCCGCAGTACGGCCGTCTGTGACCCTAACTGTCGGACCCGCATGGCACGATCGGACCCATACAGTTCGGCTGCCGGCACCGTGTCCGGCTGAGAGCGTGGGGACCCCCTGGCGATGGTGATGTTCTTGTTCCTGGTCGTCGCGCTGGCCGTCGTGGTCGCCGCGGTGACACTCGCCGTGGTGGGCGGCGGTGAGAGCGCCCCGCTGCCCGAGGCGGCGCCCGAGCGGCTGCGCGATCCGCTGCCCGCCGACCGCCCGGTCGACAGCGCGGACGTGGAGGGCCTGCGCTTCCCCGTCGCGCCGCGCGGCTACCGCATGGCGGACGTCGACGACGCCCTCGGCCGGCTGGCCGCGGAGCTCGCCGAGCGGGACGCCCACATCGCCGACCTGGAGTCCGCCCTGGCCGGCGCCCGCGCCGCCGCCGCGCACGTGCACGCGCACGGCCAGGCGCACCAGCCGGAGCGGGGCGAGCGCCCGGAGGAGCAGCGATGAGCGACGGAGGTGCCCTCGCCGGGGCCGACGGCGCGCTGCGCTGCCCGTGGGCCCTGTCCACCGAGGACTACGTGTCGTACCACGACGAGGAATGGGGCCGCCCGGTCCACGGCGACGACGCCCTCTTCGAGCGGATCAGCCTGGAGGCCTTCCAGTCCGGCCTGTCCTGGATCACGATCCTGCGCCGCCGCCCCGGCTTCCGTACCGCCTTCGCCGGCTTCCACATCGAGAAGGTCGCGGCCTTCACCGAGGAGGACCGCGACCGGCTGCTGGCCGACGCCGGCATCATCCGCAACCGCGCCAAGATCGACGCCACGCTCGCCAACGCGCGCGTGCTCGCCGGCTGGGCCGAGGGCGAGCTGGACGAGCTGGTCTGGTCCCACGCCCCGGACCCGGCCGCCCGCCCGGTCCCGCGGACCCTGGCCGACGTCCCCGCGGTCACCCCGGAGTCGACGGCCCTGTCCAAGGCCCTGAAGAAGCGGGGCCTCAGATTCGTCGGCCCGACGACGGCCTACGCCCTGATGCAGGCGTGCGGGCTCGTCAACGACCACCTGGCGACCTGCGTGGCCCGCAGCGCGCCCTGAGACGAGCCCTGCGAGAAGTCCTCTAAGTAGGACTCACCGCCCCAGGTACTTCGGCTTCTCCTTGTTCACGAACGCCTGCACCGCGATCGCGTGGTCCTCGGACTGCCCCGCCCGCGTCTGGAGCTCGTCCTCCTTCTCCAGCGTCTCGTCGAGGGAGTGCGTCAGCCCGTAGGCCACCGCCTCCTTGATCGCCGCGTACGCGACCGTCGGTCCCTCGGCCAGCGCCCGCGCCACCTTCTCGGCCTCGGCGCGCAGCTGAGCGGAGGGCACGACCCGGTTGGCGACACCCAGCTCCAGCGCGTCCTGGGCGCTGATGCTGCGCGGGAAGAGCAGCAGGTCGGCGGCGCGGCTGGGGCCGATCGCCCGCGGCAGGGTCCAGGAGATGCCGGAGTCGGCGGTGAGCGCCACCCCCGCGAACGACGTGTTGAAGGAGGCGGTGTCGGCCACGATCCGGTAGTCCGCGGCGAGCGCGAAGCCGAAGCCCGCCCCGGCCGCGACGCCGTTCACCGCGGCGACCACCGGCTTGGCCGCCCCGGTGAGCGCCCGGACGATCGGGTTGTAGTGCTCCTTGACCGTGCTCATGGTGTGCCCGGAGCCGGTCTCCCGGTCGGCGGCGAGCAGTCCGATGTGCTCCTTGAGGTCCTGGCCCACGCAGAACGCCCGGTCCCCGGCGGCGGTCAGCAGGATCGCCCGTACGGCCGTGTCCCCGGCCGCGGATTCCGCCGCCTCCCGCAGGGCGACCTTGGTCGCGATGTTCAGCGCGTTCATCGCCTCGGGGCGGTTCAGCGTGATCGTCGCGAGCCCGTCGCTCACCTCGTAGAGCACGGTGTCGGTCATGGCGTCCCCTCCGTTGTCCTCGCGGCTGACGTACCGCTCAGTACGTCCCTGTCCGAAGGACAGCATGGCGGAGATCGCCGTCCAAGGGCCGGAACGGACGTGTGACCTGTGTCAAAGAAAAGCGGAGCGGCGCCGTGCGGTGCGGGTTCGCGCGGGGGAGCAGTATCACAGCCACATCGCCGAATTGAGTGGTTTTGCTCGCGCGCGTTGCCCAAGCGATGCCGACTGATGTTGGTCATCGGGTCCTGAGATGCGGGATAATGGCCTGGAAGCAATGTGTTCGATGCCGGTGTCGTGTGTCCGAGCCGGACCGCGGGTGCGCCCCTCGGGGCTGTCGGCAGACGATGAGCTGGTTTCAGGAAGGGGAACGAGCATGGCGGCCATGAAGCCGCGGACGGGCGATGGCCCGCTCGAGGTGACCAAGGAGGGGCGGGGCATCGTCATGCGCGTTCCGCTCGAAGGCGGCGGTCGGCTTGTCGTCGAGCTGACCCCTGACGAGGCCGCGGCGCTCGGCGACGCGCTGAAGAACGTCGTCGTCTGAGCGAACGAGTCAGTCCTCCCGGCTGCCCCGGCATCGTACGCGGTGCCGGGGCAGCCGCGTCTTCGGAACCTGCGCTCTGCGGCCTGCCGAGGCGGGCCGTGGAGCGCAGGTTTTGTTCAGCGTCTGACCGCGCACAGCAGCCCGTCGCCCACCGGCAGCAGCGACGGCACCAGCTCCTGGCTCTCGCGCACCGTGCGCAGCAGCTCCCGCAGCCGCAGCACCTCCGTGGGCTGCGGCCCGGAGTCGACCGTGCGGCCGTTGGCGAAGACCCCCTCGAACACCACCAGACCGCCAGGTCGCAGCAGGCGCAACGATTCACCGAGATAGTCCGAGTACTCCAGCCGGTCCCCGTCGCAGAAGACCAGGTCGTAGCCGGCGTCCGCGAGCCGGGGCAGCACGTCGAGGGCGCGGCCCGGGATGAAGCGGGCCCGGTTGCTGGCGAAGCCCCCGGCGCGGAAGGCCTGCCGGGCGAACTGCTGGTGCTCCGGCTCCGGGTCGACCGTGGTGAGCACCCCGTCCGGCCGCATCCCGTGCAGCAGATGGATTCCGGACACCCCGCAGCCCGTGCCGATCTCCGCGACCGCCTTCGCGTCCACGGAGGCGGCGAGCAGTCGCAGCGCGGCGCCCGTGCTGGGAGACACCGAACGCAGCCCTGCCTCCCGGGCGCGGTCACGGGCCCAGAGCAGCGCTTCTTCCTCGGCGACAAAGGCGTCGGCGAACGCCCAGCTCGTCTGCCGGTTGCCGGTAATGACCCTCTCCTGTCCCCGTGGATGCCTGGGCGTGACTGTATCCGTTGGCGACGGGAACCCGCAGATGGGACCGGGCGTTTATAGGGATGAGACGGTGGCCGGGGAGGCGACGGGGGGTAAGAGGTGGAAGAGGACACCGAGCAACTGCCGACACAGCCGGGTGAGGCGTGTCAGCGCGTATCAAATTCTCGTAAAACCGCTTATCCGGAGCTAACGGGCGAGGTGGCTATGGTAGGGGCTCCACTGGACACCACCAGAGCCGACAGGGGAGGTGCGGCTGCGCCCGGGGACCGGGGCGGAGTGCTGCGGCGCTTCCTCGGGTCGGCGGGCAGGCCGAAATCCGTGACCGACACCGCTGCTGACAGCCACGCCACCGGTTTCGCCGCAGGCGACGCCCAGACCGCGACCTTCTCCACCGACGCGGACGGGCAGGCGTGGACTCCGCCCACCTGGGACGAGATCGTCAGCACCCACAGTGCTCGCGTCTACCGCCTCGCCTACCGCCTGACGGGCAACCAGCACGACGCCGAGGACCTCACCCAGGAGGTCTTCGTCCGGGTCTTCCGCTCGCTGTCGACGTACTCGCCGGGCACCTTCGAGGGCTGGCTGCACCGCATCACCACCAACCTCTTCCTGGACATGGTCCGGCGCAAGCAGCGCATCCGCTTCGACGCCCTCGGCGAGGACGCAGCCGAGCGCCTGGCCAGCCGCGAGCCCACCCCGCACCAGATCTTCAGCGACGCGCACTTCGACGCCGACGTCCAGCAGGCCCTCGACACCCTCGCGCCCGAGTTCCGCGCCGCCGTCGTCCTGTGCGACATCGAAGGACTGTCGTACGAGGAGATCGCCGCCACCCTCGGCGTCAAGCTCGGCACCGTCCGCTCCCGTATCCACCGCGGCCGCTCCCAGCTCCGCAAGGCGCTCGCGCACCGGTCCCCGGAGGCCCGCGCGGCCGAGCGCCGCTCCTTCAGGCCCCGTGTGCCCGCTCTGGGGGGAGGGGGCGCGACCGCGTGAGTGGATCACGGCCGAAACCTGTCGAGGAAGGGCACCTCGCAGAGCAGCACCTGGGAGACCGACTCTCCGCCCTGGTGGACGGGGAGCTCGGTCATGAGACGCGCGAGCGGGTCCTCGCCCACCTGGCCACCTGCGCCCGGTGCAAGGCGGAGGCGGACGCCCAGCGCGCACTGAAGAGCGTCTTCGCGGAGGCCGCCCCGCCCCCGCCCTCGGCGAGCCTGCTGGCCCGCCTCCAGGGCCTGCCCGGCGGCGACCTGGACGGGGACGGCCCGACGCCCGGCGGCGGCCTCTTCGGACGCGGCATCGCCCCCGGCCCCTCCGGAACCTCCGCCGCCCTCGGCGTCTTCGGGGCGCGGCGCGGCGAGCGCTTCACCCTCGGATACGTCCCCGACGCCCCGCACGCCCCGCACGCCCCGCACGCCCCGGCCGCACCCGGTTCCGCGGCGGAGCAGCGCGGCTTCCGCATCCATCCCGTCGGCCGCCCGGACGACGCCCGCCCGGCCTCGCGCGGGCTGCGGTTCGCGTTCGCCGCGGCCGGTGCGGTGTCGCTGGCCGCGATCGCCCTCGGCGGCGTCACCACCGCCGTCCCCGGGGACTTCAGCGCGGACGCCCGCGGCGGCTCCGGCACCGGAGTCGTGCCGTCCCGTCCGGCGGGCAGCGGCGCGGGCGCGGCGACGCCCGACACCCAGCGCCGCCGGCCGGTCGGCCCGCTGCTCGCCCAAGGCGGCAGCGCGCTGCTCGCCGGGACCTCGGTCGCACCGACCTCCATCGCCGCGCCGATGGTGCCCGGCATGCCCTCGCCGGGCACCGGGCAGCAGGACACCGGCCCCCAGGGCGCCGTACGCCCGCTGACCGCACCGGCGACGGCGGGCGCGGCCGTCGCCTCCCCGCTGATACGCCCGCTGGACGAGACGGTGCTGCCACCGCTCCCCGCCTGGTCGCCGACGCCCGATGCCACCGGTCCCGGCCTGCTGTCCGGACACAGGCTGCTGTCCGGACACGGGCTGCTGTCCGCTCCCGCCCCCCGCCCCACCTCCGCTCCCTCGGCGTCCCCCTCCCTGCTCGACCCACCCCACCCCCACAAGGCCCGCTGAGACCGGCCCCTGCTCCCCGGCCCGCGAACCTGGTTGAATCCTGTGAGGGCCGTGCCCGTGGCGATGACCCGGGCGCGCAGTCGACGTTCCGCGGCCGCCGCCGAAGCGTGCGGCCGCGGCCAGCCGTGGGGAGAGCATGAACGAGGGGAACCGTGTCCCGCCGGGCGACGACTCGGAGGGAGCGGCGGGGGAGTCCGCGGAATCCCGGTCCAGGACCGACGACTTCGAACTGGCACGCCCCGCCGAGACACCCCCCGACGGCGACTTCGAACTGCCCAAGCCGGCCGCTGCCGCGGAGGAGGGGGCGGAAGACGGGCCGGTGCAGGGTGCTGCGGCTGGAGGTGCGGCCGAGGGGGCTGCGCGCGAGGGTGTGGCCGAGGGTTCTGCCGTGAAGGCGGCTGCGGCGCAGGGCACTGCGGTTGAGGGGCCTGTCGCCGAGGGCCCTGCCATGGATGGTTCTGCCGTCAAGATGACTGCGGCGCTCGGGTCTGCCGACGAGACTGTTGCGGTGCAGGGGCCTGCTGCCGGAGGAGGGCCTGCCGTAGCGGGGGCCGACGTCGAGGGCCTTGTCGTCCAGGGCGCTGACCTAGCGGGGACCGTGGTCGAGGGGGCCGCCGGCGCCGGTGGGGTGGTCGAGGGTGGGCAGGCCGGGTGGCCGGCTCCGGGCGAGCGGCCCAGGCCCCTGCACGACCCCGACCCGTACAGCACCCCGCCGTACGGCGAGCCGGGGCCCTGGGCACCCGCACCCCCGGTCCAGCACCCGGCGACGGCCACCCTGCCCCAGGGAGCGGCCGTACCGGTGCAGAGCCAGGCTGCCCCCGGACACATACCGGCACCGGCAGGGGCCGTGCCGTCGGCTCCGGGGCACCCGGCACCGGCAGCGGCCGTACCGTCGGCTCCGGGGCACCCGGCACCGGCAGCGGCCGTGCCGTCGGCTCCCGGGCACCCGGCACCCGCTGCGGCCGTGCCGTCGGCCCCTGGGCATGCACAGGCGCCCGCGCTGGCCGCACCCGTTCCCGCTGACCCGGCCGGGGTGGGGCCCGAGCCGCAGGTTCCCTCGGATCCATGGCAGCGGTACGACCCCTGGGCCGTCGGTTCCGGCGAGGGCCGGATGCTGGTGCACGGGCCGTTGCAGCAGAGCGGTGCCGCCGTGCCGTCGAAGGAGCAGCGGCGCCGCCGGGCCAGGCGGCTTCTGCTCGGGTGGACCCTGGTCGTCGCGGTCCTCTCCGCCGGGGTCGGCGGGATCGTGGGCGCGTATGTCGAGCGCCAGCGACTGGACGGTGACGTGAGCCTGCCGCAGGCCGGGCACGTGCCCGCGGGGCGGGCACCGGACAGCGTGGCGGGGATCGCCGCCCGGGCGCTGCCGAGCGTGGTCACGATCCATGTCAGCGGCTCCGACGAGGCCGGCACCGGCACCGGATTCGTGCTCGACACCCGGGGCCACATCCTCACCAACAACCACGTCGTCGCGCCCGCCGCGTCGGGCGGCCGGATATCCGTGACCTTCAGCAGCGGTGACACCGTCAAGGCGCGGATCGTCGGCCGGGACAGCGGCTACGACCTCGCCGTCGTCCAGGTCCAGGGCGTGCACGGACTCACCCCGCTGCCCCTCGGCAACTCCGACGAGGTCCGGGTCGGCGACCCCGTCGTGGCCATCGGCGCCCCCTTCGACCTCGCCAACACCGTCACCTCCGGCATCATCAGCGCCAAGGAGCGGCCCATCACGTCCGGCGGGGAGAAGGACGACGGCAGCGACGTCTCGTACGTCGACGCGTTGCAGACCGACGCGCCCATCAACCCGGGCAACTCCGGCGGGCCCCTGCTGGACCGGCAGGCCCAGGTCATCGGCATCAATTCGGCCATCCGCTCCGCCGACAGCGGCTCCGACTCCGCGGACGGCCAGGCCGGTTCCATCGGCCTCGGCTTCGCCATCCCCGTCAACCAGGCCAAACGCGTCGCCGAGGAACTGATCAACGACGGCCGTGCCAGCCACCCGGTGATCGGCGTGACCCTCGACATGGGCTACACCGGTGACGGCGCCCGGATCGACCGCCAGAGCGCGGACGGCGGCCCCGCCGTCCTCAAGGGCGGCCCCGGCGAGCGGGCGGGCCTGCGGTCGGGCGACGTCATCACCGACGTGGACGGACAGCGCGTGCACACCGCCCAGGAGCTGATCGTCAAGATCCGCGCCCATCGCCCCGGCGACCGGCTGCGGCTGACCGTCGAACGCGGCGGCGGCGAGCGCGAGGTCTCACTCGTGCTGGGCGCTTCCGAGCAGAACTGACAGAAGTCTCACCTCGGGACGGTACCGGTCGGACAGGAACGCCGGGTACCGTTGAGCGACCGAGGACATCGCAAGGAGCGTCAGGTGTTCAATGACATAGGGCCACTGGAGCTGGTGACGATCATCGTTATCGCCGTGCTCGTCTTCGGCCCGGACAAGCTCCCCAAGGTCATTCAGGACGTCACACGGACGATCAAGAAGATCCGCGAGTTCTCGGAGAGCGCCAAGCAGGACATCCGCAACGAACTGGGTCCCGAGTTCAAGGACTTCGAGTTCGAGGATCTCAACCCCAAGACGTTCATCCGCAAGCAGCTGGACAACGACGATCTGGGGCTGAAGGAGATCCGCAACGGCTTCGACCTGAAGAAGGAGGTGGCCGAGGTCACGGACGCGGTCAACGGCTACGACACCGAGCCGTCCGCCCCCGCCTCCTCCTCGTCCTCCGCTTCCTCGTCCTCCGGCGGCCGGGTCGACATGACCAAGAAGCCCGAGGAGCCCGGCACGGACGACCGGCCGCTCTTCGACGCCGACGCCACATAGCGGCCCACCACATAGCGGCACGCCACATGGCAGCAGGCCACACGGCGGCACGCCACACGGCGACACGCCACACGGCGACACGCGCACCGGCGCACGCGCCGTGCACGTGACGCGTTTCATAACGGACACCCGGCTCGCACGGCCTGAACAGGCCGTTCGCGCGACCCACGCAACCGACGCCTGCCCTGCCGCTCTCACCGGTGTGGATATGCTGCCGAGTTGTTGTGCGGACCGGAGGAGTACGCCCGAAGGGGGGCGGGCCGCCCCGGTCCGACGAGAGCGAGGAGGCGTCCGGGCAGATGGAGACGACGAGTCGGGTGGGCGCGCAGGCGCCGGTCGCGGAGGGGCAGCAACTGCCCTCCGCCCGGCGTACGGTCGACGGTTACCTGGAGGCGCCCTTCCCGTGGTACGCCCTGGACGAGGCGTTCACGGGACCGCGCTGGCTGATGCAGGTCGGTATGGCTTCCGACGGCGCCGTCGAACACGGGTCGATCGGGCACGGCGACGAGCCCTCCGTCCGCGGCGAGACCGGCTCCCCCGGTGAGCCGCGGGAGAAGTTCGCGGTCGTGGTCACCGTCGCCGCGCATCCGTCCCGGCGCAGCGCCGACGGTACGGGACTGCTGGAGGCCACATCGGTCTCCTCGGCCGCGTGGCTGGCGGGGGTGGGGCTGCTCTCCTTCACCTGGCCCGGGCAGATGGACCACAGCCTGCGCGACGACTGGCTGGAGCAGCAGACGGAGACCGCCTGGGCGCTGGCCGACGACCTGGACGGGTCGGAGTGGTCCAGACTGTCCCTGCCGGTGGACGGGGCGGCCGCCTCTTTCTACTACCGGGAGTCCGAGTTCGGCTGGGTACTGGCCGGTACGACGGAGGCAGGCGTGCATCTGGGGGCGTACGGGCGGGGCATGAGCGCGTACGGGCTGGGCTTTTCCGTGGTGAAGGACATCGCCGCGTACGCGTAGCCGGATCCGTCAGGGGGGACCGCCGTAGCCGTCGGCGGTCCCGGACGTGTCCGGCTAGTGGCTCGTCAACTGATGCCAGATGGCTACGGCCACTCCGATCTGGGCCAGGATCGAGGCGCCCTGTGTCGAGAGCCCCCGAAGCTGGTAGAGCGACAACAGCAGCGCGAGACGACGGGGCCAGTACTGCCGTTCCTCCCCGAAGGTCGAGGTGTCCATCCAGATGCTGGTGAGCGTCAGGATGAGGAGCATGAGCACCGAGTAGAAGAGCAGGTCACGGAAGTCCACACCGGTGAACTCGTTGAGCAGCAGGAACAGGCAGGCGGGCACGGCGTAGGCGAAGGTCAGGCTCCATGCGCGAGCGGGGCTGTGGCGGCCGGGGAGCACACGCCACAGCGTGCCCAGGACGAAACCGGCGCCCGCCCACGCCACCTGGTAGGCGAGGAAGTTCGCGACGACTCCCGGGATCGCCGTGGGCTCGGAAGTGAGCTGGATCCAGCTCCAGGGGTCCTTGGTGTCCAGATAGAGCAGGGCTCCGCTTGCGGGGATCCCGAAGCAGAAGGCCACACACCCGGCGTGCACGCCATTGTTCCACCAGTGGTCTCTCGGCCCCCAGGCCAGGGCGGCGTCCAGGACGGAAAGATAGGCGGGTGGTTTCTTTTCCCCGCATCCGTCCACCAGCCACCGGCGCAGTGCCCGAAGTCTTCCTTCCAGTTCCTCGCGTGTGACGTTCCCGGCGCGTCCTTGGTCCAGCAGCTGCAACTGGTGGTTGATGTTGCGGTATTCGTGGGCCTTCGCCATCAGGTCACCGCGACGCTTCATGCTTCTCAGTCTCTTCACGCAAAACGTGTTGCCCAGCTGGTTCAGTACCGCCCACTTTCGCCCCACGGCGAGAACCACGAACAGCGAGCCCATGTTCAGGATGATCCAGACGCCGTACTGGTAATTGATTCCGGCGAAGGCGGCGCCCCGCAGTCCCACCGTGAAGACGAACACCGCCGCGACGAGCAGCAGGTCGGGGGCTGCCGGGCCCAGGATCGGCTTCTCATGTTTATGGTCTGCCGATGTCCTTTGCGCTCCGAAGTGAAAGTGCAACAAGGCGAAAAGTGCGACACCCGTCAAAATCCAACTGTAGGCGAAAATCCAGATCAGGCCGGTGAACGAGAAATTTGCCCGGGATTTACTGGCGTATTCTCCGTACCCGTGCACAGCGTTCTGGTCGGTGAGCCAGTAGAGCCTCTTCCACTGGTTTTCGGCCACCCACCAGAAGCAGCCGAGCAGACTCCCGGCGACCGCAGCGAGCAGCGTGGAGACGACGAGGACACAGCGCACGGGAGCGTTGTTCCACGTCCGGTACCAGGAGCCGGGGAGCAGCGCGCCCTCGCGGGCGAAACGCCACGCCCACGCCGCCATGGCGGCCAGCCACAACCACACGATCGCCAGGCCCATGAGCACATAGCCGATATCGCCGGAGACACTCGGCTCTGCCTTTGACACAAGGGCGTCCGGCAGGCCGAACATCGCCGGCGCCAGGATCACCAGCAGAGCGATGGCCGCCACCGCCGACGCCACGCCGAGGACGGCGTACCTCTGGCGAGGGCGATGACTGTCGGCGGTGCCGGTGTCACCGGTCGCGCCGTCCGGGGCGGGGACGGGCGTACCGCTGTACCAGGGGCGGGCGACGAGAACCAGGGCGAGGCCGGCGGCGACGCAGACGAGAGCACGCCACCGGGGGCTGATCGGCGGCTGGGAGATGAGCAGCAGCAGCATGAGGGCGAATGCGCCGCTGAGCAGGGCCCATTGCAGCACGGCCCCCGCGGCGCTGTCGTCGTCCCTTCCGGCGTCGGCGACCACGGCCTGCGCCGTGGGGGCCGACGCCCCGGCCGCGGCGGCGGAATGCGTTCGCCGGGTGCGCCGTGCGGCCAGTGCGATCACGAGGGAAGCGCTCACCCACCAAGCCGCGACTCCGACCTTGTTCCAGATCGACTGGTCATAACTCAAGCGCCAGTAGCGCTGCCACGGGAGATCGATTTTGAACGTGATGCGCGTGGGCTTCTGATTTTCCCAGAGCAGGGTCTTCTCGTTGGAGGACGATGCCAGCTTGGAGCTGTCATTGAAACGCATGCCGCCCATCTCCGCCTTGATGGTCTGCCAGTGCGCATTCTGCAGCGTCGGCGGAAGGAGGCGGATCTGCCACATTCTGTGGCTGTCCCTGGCGATCTGCCAGGGGCCGAGCCGGATGGGTCTGTAGTTCTTGATCCAGGTGAAAGAATCATACTGTACCGTGACGTTTCGGGTGTCGGCCGTCACCACCGGATCATGCGGCCGCCATTCCTGACGCGGACCATTGTCCGTCCCGCGCAGCAGACAGTGCATCGCCTTGTGGTAGTCCGCGGAGTCCTCACTGAAGGTCAGCTGCCGCGCTGCAGGCCACTGGTTCAGGGGGACCCGGACCATCATGTAGGAATAGATCTTCAGGTAGTTCTTGCTGTGCTGGTCGAATTGGATTCTGGCGTCCACCGTACTGGCGTCGAGCTGATGGGCCCAGCAGGCGTCACTGTTGTTCTGTCGCGCCTCCGCCGAGGGAGCCACCCACCACATCGCGGCCAGGATCATCAACAGTAAAAAGCGCCGCCACCGGATACCCTGCATCGCCCCGAAGCCTCCTCTGCGAGGAATTTAGGACGGTGTCATATGTCGCGGCCTCCGACGCGCGGAAGAAATTTCGAAAACCCACCCCATCAGCCGTTCTCTGCCGAATTGCAGGAAATAGGTCAGTGGCTGATAATGGAATCGGATGACCGTCAACTACTTGACGGAGGAACCATGACGGACATAAACGTTTCCGCTCCGAGGATTCCGCTGCCCGGCTTTGCGGAAGCCGAGGGGCTGGGGCCTCGGGACGCGGAGTTCGTCCGGGATCTGGTGGCGGTGCTGGCCAAGCACGGGAATCTGGACCGTTTCGGTCTGTGCCTGTTGCACGACCACTTCCCGCTCGCGGCGGACGAGGTGCTGGTGGAGACGAACGACCCGAAGGACCGCACGCTGCACGTTCATGTGGAGAAGGCGGACCGGACGCGGCACGTCAAGGCATCGCAATGGCGGTTCGTGCCACACGCCGAACGAGGCCCGGACGGTCAGACCCCGGCCGGCTCCTTCCAGGAGGTCATGCTGTGCACCACGCTGGACCTGTGCCCGGGGCGCGAGCAGGAGCGCGTGCGTGAAGAGGGGCACCGTCCGTGAAGGACGGCGCCCCTTCGGCGTAGCCGTAGCTGCTGTCGCCCGTCGTGGCGGCAGCGGCTTCTAGAACTTGTTCTTCGGGGTGATCCCCAGCGACAGACCCGACAGGCCCCGCTGCCGGCCGCCGAGCTTGCCCGCGATCGCGCGCAGGGCCGAGCCCGCGGGGGAGTCCGGGTCGGTCAGGACGACCGGCTTGCCCTCGTCGCCGCCCTCGCGCAGGCGGACGTCGATCGGGATGGAGCCGAGCACCGGGACGGTCGCACCGGTGGTGCGGGTCAGGCCGTCGGCGACCAGCTGGCCGCCGCCGGTGCCGAACACGTCGACCATCTCGTCGCAGTGCGGGCAGGGCAGCCCGGACATGTTCTCGACCACGCCGACGATCTTCTGGTGGGTCTGTACGGCGATGGAACCGGCGCGCTCGGCGACCTCGGCCGCCGCCTGCTGCGGGGTCGTCACGACCAGGATCTCGGCGTTCGGGACCAGCTGCGCGACCGAGATCGCGATGTCGCCGGTGCCGGGCGGCAGGTCCAGGAGCAGGACGTCCAGGTCACCCCAGTAGACGTCGGCCAGGAACTGCTGGAGGGCGCGGTGCAGCATGGGGCCGCGCCAGACCACCGGAGCGTTGCCCGGCGTGAACATGCCGATGGAGATGACCTTCACGCCGTTCGCGGACGGCGGCATGATCATGTTCTCGACCTGGGTGGGACGGCCGTCCGCTCCCAGCATGCGCGGCACCGAGTGGCCGTAGATGTCGGCGTCGACGACACCGACCTTGAGGCCGTCGGCCGCCATCGCGGCCGCCAGGTTGACCGTGACCGAGGACTTGCCGACGCCGCCCTTGCCGGAGGCGACCGCGTAGACCCGGGTGAGGCTGCCCGGCTTGGCGAAGGGCACCTCGCGCTCGGTCTGGCCGCCGCGCAGGGCCGCCGCCAGCTCCTTGCGCTGCTCGTCACTCATCACGTCGAGCGTGACATCGACCCGGGTGACGCCCTCGACCCGGGAGACCGCCTCGGTGACGCGCTGGGTGATCGTGTCGCGCATCGGGCAGCCGGAGACCGTGAGGTACACGGTGACCGCGACCGCCCCGTCCGCTCCGATCTCCACCGACTTGACCATCCCCAGCTCGGTGATGGGGCGGTTGATCTCGGGGTCGTTCACCGTCGCCAGTGCCTCGCGCACCGCGTCTTCCGTAGCCATAAGGACGATGGTACGGCGCCGTGAGGGGCCCCCGGGTAGCCCCTCAGCGGTCGTCTGCGTCACGTCCCGGTGACCGGTCTGACCGTTCCGCCGGGAATACGACACGGTCGCTGCGGCCCTGGCGCTCCTCCAGCTCCTTGAGCAGGTCCTGGAGCTCCGAGCGGATCCAGTCGCGGGTGGCCACCTCGCCGAGGCCCATCCGCAGCGCGGCGACCTCCCGGGTCAGGTACTCGGTGTCGGCGATGGACCGCTCGTTCTGCTTGCGGTCCTGCTCCAGGTTGACCCGGTCCCGGTCGTCCTGCCGGTTCTGCGCGAGCAGGATCAGCGGGGCCGCGTAGGAGGCCTGAAGGGACAGCACCAGGGTCAGGAAGATGAACGGGTATTCGTCGAAGCGCAGGTGCCGGGGCGCGGTGATGTTCCACAGCACCCAGACGATGATGACGACCGTCATCCAGACGATGAAGCGTCCGGTGCCCAGGAACCGGGCGATCCGCTCCGACAGCCGGCCGAAGGCCTCCGGGTCCCACTCGGGCAGGAACCGGTGCCGGGGCGGGCGCGGCAGGTCCAGCCGGGGCATGCGGGGCCGGGTCGCGGCGGTGGCGCCCGAGGGGTTGCGTTCCCGGCCGTGCTCGGAACGGGCCGCCGTGCGGCCGCTGTCGCGCTCAGGAGCCATGGCTGACCACCCCGTCGCCCGCGCCCTCGTCCAGGTGGAACTCCGTCTCCCGCCAGTCCTCGGGCAGCATGTGGTCCAGTACGTCGTCCACGGTCACCGCGCCGAGCAGCGAGCCGGAGTCGTCCACCACGGGCGCGGCGACCATGTCGTACGTGGCGAAGAACCCGGCGATCACCGGCAGCGTGGCGTCCGGGGCGAGCGGTTGCAGATCGTCGTCCACCAGCGAGCTGACCAGGGTGTACGGGGGGTCGCGCAGCAGCCGCTGGAAGTGCACGGTGCCCAGGTATTTCCCGGTCGGCGTCTCGTCCGGCGGGCGGCAGACATAGACCTGGGCGGCGAGGGCGGGGGACAGGTCCGGGTTGCGCACCCGGGCGAGCGCGTCGGCGACGGTGGCGTCCGGCCGCAGCACGATCGGCTCGGTGGTCATCAGTCCGCCGGCCGTGTGCTCCTCGTACGACATCAGGCGCCGCATGTCGGCCGCGTCGCCGGGCTGCATCAGGCTGAGCAGACGCTCCTTGTCCGCCTCCGGCAGCTCGGCGAGCAGGTCGGCCGCGTCGTCCGGGTCCATGGCCTCCAGCACGTCCGCCGCGCGCTCCTCCGCGAGCTTGCCGAGGATCTCGATCTGGTCGTCCTCCGGCAGCTCCTCCAGTACGTCGGCCAGCCGGTCGTCGTCGAGGGCGGCGGCGACCTCCGCGCGCCGCTTGGGGGAGAGGTGGTGCAGCACATTGGCCAGGTCGGCGGGGCGCAGCTGTTCGAAGGTGGCGAGCAGGTTCTCGGCGCCCTGTCCGTGCTCCTCCAGCGAGAACCCGGTCACGGCCGACCACTCGGCGGTCAGCGTCTCGCCCTTGGCCCGTCGGAAGGCGCTGCCCTTCCTGCCCTTGCGCACGAAGACCCGGTCGACCTCCCAGTCCCGGCGGGCGGGCAGCTGCTGCACGGAGACATCGAGGACGGTGACCTCCTCGCCGGTCTCCACCAGCGTCACGCGGCGGTCCAGCAGCTCGCCGAAGACCAGTCGCTCGGTGGGCCGCTGCTCGAAGCGGCGGACGTTCATCACGCCGGTGATGATGACCTGCCCGGACTCGACGCCGGTGACCCGGGTCATCGGCAGGAAGATACGGCGCCGGGTGGCCAGCTCCACGACCAGGCCGAGCACGCGCGGGGGCCTGCGGCCCACCCGCAGCATGACGACCAGATCGCGGACGCGGCCCACCTGGTCGCCGTTCGGATCGAAGACGGGGACCCCGGCGAGATGCGAGACGAAGATCCGGGGGGCGCCGGCTGCCATGGCTCTGCTTCCTTTGCCTTGCTGTGCGGATGCCTTGCTGTACGGATGGCTCCTGTACGGGTGCAGCTGCTGTACGGGTGCCTTGCTGGGTGTGAAGTACGGGGCGGGATTTGCTCGGATCTGCCCGCTCGGGTGCGCTTCAGGCTAGCCCGTACCGGTCGGATACGCCCTGGTGGGCGGTCCGGACGGACTGGCTCCGCCGGGCGGCCGGTACACCGGTACGCTGCGGTACGCCGTTCAGGAGCCGTCGGAAAGGCCCCCCATCCGTGACTTCGATTCCCCCCGGCCGCCCTCGCCGAGCCCCTCTGCTGACCGCGACATGCGCGCTGGCCGTGACCGGTGCGGTGGTGCTGACCGGGTGTGGCGGCGGTGGCGATCCGGACGCGGGGACGAACGGGGTGGGCAAGCTGTCCGCCGGGCAGATCCAGTCCCGGACCCGGTCGGCGGCGGACGCGGCCGAGACCGTACGGCTGTCCGGGACCGTGGTCGCCGGCGGCCGTACGTACACCCTGGACATGCGGCTCAAGGCCGACGGCGGCACCGGCTCGGTGACCTCGCAGGGCTCCACCCTCCAGCTGCTGCGGGTCGGCCGGCGGCTGTACCTGAAGGCCGACGCCGGCTTCTGGAACCAGGCCGAGGGGCAGGACGGCGGCAGCGGTGACGCGGTCGCCGCCAAGCTGGGCGGGAAGTACGTGAAGGTCCCGCAGGGGGACCCCGCGTACAAGAAGTTCAGCGGCTTCACGTACAAGTCCGTGCTCCTCGACGGTCTGCTGCCGCTGCACGGCAGGCTGGCGAAGGAAGGCCATCACGACCAGGCGGGTACCCCGACGATCCGCATCACCGGCGACGACGGCTCCGGCGGCACCCTGGACGTCTCCCTCCAGGGCAAGCCGTACCCGCTGCGTCTGGTCCGCGCCGGCGCGGCGGGCACGCTCCGCTTCTCGGACTGGGGCCAGGACTTCACCGTCACCGAGCCGGCCTCCTCGGACACGGTGGACTACGGCAAGCAGCTCCCGACGTCCTGACGTCCCGGGGCTTCGGCCGGCCGCTACTTACGTCGCTTGGCCAGCAGCCTCGGCAGGCCCGCCGGAATCGGTCGCCGGGTCGTCGCCGGCGTCGGCACCGGCGCCTCGGCCAGGCTGCCCTCGGGCAACGGCGTCACGGCCCCGGCCGGGGTCAGCCGCAGCACCCTGCACTCGCGGGCCCAGCGGGCCGGCATCTCCTCGCCGTCGGGGGCGTTCAGCCGCTTGCCCTTCAGCTCGGCGACCGCCGCCTCCCACTCCGGCGAGCCGGCCGCCACCTCGGACACGGTCACCGGGAAGGTCACCAGCCGGCCGCCCTTGTCCTTGCTGCGCACGCTCACCTCGGCGGCGCCCCCGTCGGCCAGCCCCTCCAGCGGCTGCTCACCGGGGCCGCCGCCCACCAGGCACACCGCGCCCTCGTGCCACACATGCCACAGCGCACGCGCCGCCGGAGCGCCGGTGGCCCTGACCCAGATGAGGCCGGACTTCTTCGTGGCCTCCTCGATGAGGGCCCGGTCGAGCAGCTCGCTTGTCATGGGGCTCACCCTATCCAGGCCCGGCGGGCCCGCTCACAGCCAGCCGTTGCGCTTCAGCGTGCGGTGGATGCCGAGACACAGGGCGACCGTGAGGCCCATGATCACCGGGTAGCCGTACTTCCAGTGCAGCTCCGGCATGTACGTGAAGTTCATGCCGTACACGCCGGCGACCATCGTCGGCACCGCGAAGATCGCGGCCCACGAGGTGATCTTCCGCATGTCCTCGTTCTGCGCCACCGAGGCCTGGGCGAGGTTGGCCTGGAGGATGGAGTTGAGGAGTTCGTCGAAGCCCAGCACCTGCTCCTGGACCCGGGCGAGGTGGTCGGCGACGTCCCGGAAGTACTTCTGGATGTCCGGGTCGATCAGCCGCATCGGCCGCTCGCTCAGCAGCTGCATCGGCCGCAGCAGCGGCGCCACCGCCCGCTTGAACTCCAGCACCTCACGCTTGAGTTGGTAGATCCGCGTCGAGTCCACACCGCGCGAGGCCCCGCCGCGCGGGCCCGGCGAGAAGACCTCGGTCTCCACCTCGTCGATGTCGTCCTGCACCGCGTCGGCGACCGCGATATAGCCGTCCACGACATGGTCGGCGATCGCGTGCAGCACCGCCGAGGGCCCCTTGGCCAGCAGCTCCGGCTCGTCCTGGAGCCGGTGCCGCAGCGCCCTGAGCGAGCCCTGGCCGCCGTGCCGGACGGTGATGAAGAAGTCCCGGCCGGTGAAGCACATGACCTCGCCGGTCTCCACGACCTCGCTGCTGTCGGTCAGCTGGTCGTGCTCGACGTAGTGGATGGTCTTGAACACGGTGAAGAGCGAGTCGTCGTACCGCTCCAGCTTCGGCCGCTGGTGTGCCTGCACCGCGTCCTCGACGGCCAGCGGGTGCAGCCCGAACTCGGCCGCGATACCGGCGAATTCCGCCTCGGTGGGCTCGTGCAGCCCGATCCAGACGAAGCCGCCGTCACGGCGCACCAGGCGCATGGCCTCCTGCGGGGTGAGCGGCTTGGCGTGCTGTACCCGCACCCCGTCGCGGTAGACGGCGCAGTCGACGACGGCCGAGGGCGTGGCCGGGTCGCGCGTGGTGTCGTACGACGGGCCGGGGCTCGGGGCGGCGTTCATCGCCTTGCGCAGCGAGACGCGGGACGGACGGACCACGGCGCGCAGGTCGCGGATCATCGACATGGGCAGGCTCCTTCGCGGGCAGGCGGCGAAAGCGCGCGGCGACGGGTGGAACTACCCGGAATGGGGACGTCCTCGACTGCGGATGTTTGGCACGTCCACAAAGCGGGGAGCACCGCACCGTCACGGTGGCGACTTCGCCACTGATGCAGAACTGATTCAGATCAGCAGACAGATCAGGCAAAGCGAAACGAGTGCTCTTCCGGACGACCACGCGCACGGGAAGGCGGCAACCAGCCGACAGCAGACAGGGACTACATCAGCGGGCGGAAGAGCGAGTGGTACTACCAGGTCGACTTCGATCCATGACAGCCCCACCTCCTCCGGCCGGTCCCTCGTAAGGGAGTGTCCTCGGCGTCGGGACTCGATAGCGACGCTTCTGCGTGCTGCCCCGAACTACCGGCTCAGAGTATCAGCCGCCTGAACTGTCAAGGCGCCCCTTTGCTTGCTACTGACGAGTTCTATGCTCACCGCATGGTTGATGTTCTTCCTCTGGTCGAGGCACGGTTGACGACCGCGCTGGGCGAACCGGACGCGCGCGCCGCCGTCACCTTCCTCGGTACGGACCGCATCGAGGTGCTCCGGTTCCACGAGGGGGACGTGGTCCGTTACGCCACCCTCGGCATGTCCGCACAGCCCATGGCGGACCCGACCGCGATGCTCGCCGACCCGGTCAAGGGCCCGCGCGCCGAACTGGTCCTCTCCGTCCGCGCCGGCGCCGCCGACACCGACAAGGTGCTCCGTCCGCTCGCCGTGCTCGCCGCGTCCCCGCAGGTGGAGGGGTTGGTGGTGACCCCGGGCGCGTCCCTGGACACCGGCGAGCCGCTGTGGCCGGGGGCGCCCTTCACCTCGGTCCTGGTGGGTGAGCCGGGCGGTCTGGTGGAGGACCTGGAGCTGGACGCTCCGCTGGATCCCGTACGGTTCCTGCCGCTGCTGCCGATGACCCCGAACGAGGCCGCCTGGAAGCGGGTGCACGGCGCCCAGGCCCTCCAGGAGCGCTGGCTCGCGAACGGCACGGATCTGCGGGACCCCGTCCGCCGGTCCGTCCCACTGGACTGACACCGAGTGAGCAAGCTCACCAAGAGGCGCGCCGCACCGGCCAGTTGGCGTCGGCAAGATCCGTAGGAGAGCCCTGGGCGGGTGATGTCTTCCGCCCGGACGGGTGATCGTCCTTGACGTGGGCGTGCGGGGGTAGGACCGTGGAGCCCTATGAGGGGCGAACCCAGTTGCCCGAGGTGCGGTGGCCGGGTCAGGGCGCCCGGTCTCTTCGCCGATGCGTGGCAGTGCGATGTGCACGGGCCGGTGTATCCGCTACAGCCCGTGATCCCGCCCAGCGTCGAGGCCCTCGCAGCCGTCGTGCACCGCACGCATGCACCCGTGTGGATGCCCTGGCCGCTGCCGGTCGGCTGGCTCTTCACCGGAGTGGCGTACGCGGGCGACGACCGCAGCGGCGGTCGTGCGACCGCCGTGGCCTGCACGGGACCCGGCCCGCTGGGCGGCCCCGGTGAGCTGATCCTGGTGGCCGAGGAACTGGGCGTCGGACTCGGCTCGCGGTACGCGGGCATCGACGGCCCGGACCCGGGGCCGTACATCAGTGTCGAGAAGCCGCCCCAGGCCAAGGTGCTGGCCGCCGGCCGGCCCACCCCGCTCTGGCATGTCTCGGCCACCCCCGACGACCGCGCGGTGTTCGCCGGCGAGGCGTGCGGGCTGTGGCTGTGGGCGGTGCTGTGGCCCGAGTCGTCCGCCATGCTCATGTACGACGAGCTGGTGCTGACCGATCTGCGGGATGCGGGAGCGGAGCTGGACCTGGTGCCGTGCGGGGCCCTGTCGCCGCGGCTGCTTCGGCCGTAACGCGCGGGGAGCCGAGGGCGGCGGCTGCGGCCGGGCGTTCCCCGGCCGGCCGTTATCCTTAGGTGTCCCCCTGCTGTGCCGTCACCCGTCTGGAGCTTGCGTGCGTATCGATCTGCACTGTCACTCCACGGCTTCCGACGGCACGGACACCCCGGCCGAGCTGGTGCGCCATGCCGCCGCGGCCGGGCTGGACGTGGTCGCGCTGACCGACCACGACACCACCCGTGGGTACGCCGAGGCGATCGCCGCGCTGCCCGAGGGGCTCACCCTGGTCACCGGTGCCGAGCTGTCCTGCCGGATCGACGGCATCTCGATGCACCTGCTGGCCTACCTCTTCGACCCCGAGGAGCCCGCTCTGCTCGCCGAGCGCGAGCTGGTCCGGGACGACCGGGTGCCGCGCGCGAAGGGCATGGTCGCCCAGCTGAACGCGCTGGGCGTCCCGGTCACCTGGGAGCAGGTGGAGCGCATCGCGGCCGGCGGCTCCGTGGGCCGCCCGCATGTCGCGAGCGCGCTGGTCGAGCTGGGTGTGGTGCCGACCGTGAGCGACGCGTTCACCCAGGAGTGGCTGGCCGACGGCGGACGAGCCTACGTGGCGAAGCACGAGACGGATCCCTTCGAGGCGATCCGGCTGGTCAAGGGCGCGGGCGGCGTGGCCGTCTTCGCGCACCCGGCCGCCGCCAAGCGCGGGCGCACGGTCCCCGAGTCGGCGATCGCCGAGATGGCTGCCGCCGGTCTCGACGGCATCGAGGTCGACCACATGGACCACGACCCGGACGACCGCGCCCGGCTGCGGGGTCTCGCGAAGGAACTGGGCCTGCTGGTCACCGGCTCCTCGGACTACCACGGCAGCCGCAAGACCGTGTCGCTCGGCGAGTACACCACCGATCCCGAGGTGTACGGCGAGATCACGCGGCGCGCGACCGGGGCCTTCCCCGTCCCCGGCACCGGCGGAGCCTGACCCGCCCGGGCCGCTCGGCCCGTAGTCCCGCCGTATGTCCGCCCGGGGCACCTGTGTGCCACCGGGCTTCCCCCTCACAGCCGGTCCATGGCCGGTTCATGCCCGTCGTTTCTTCCTCCAGCAAGGCCTGTACTTCCTCATGTTCGACCTCGCCGTCTTCGGCTCTCTGTTTCTGACCCTTTTTGTCATCATGGATCCCCCCGGGATCACCCCGATCTTCCTCGCCCTCACCGCCGGGCGCCCGGCCAAGGTGCAGAAGCGGATGGCGTTCCAGGCCGTCTGCGTGGCGGGCGGGGTCATCGCCGTCTTCGGTGTCCTGGGCCATCAGATCCTGGACTACCTGCATGTGTCCGTGCCCGCGCTGATGATCGCGGGCGGGCTGCTGCTTCTGCTGATCGCGCTGGACCTGCTCACCGGCAAGAACGACGAGCCGAAGGCGACCAAGGACGTGAACGTCGCGCTGGTGCCGCTGGGCATGCCGCTGCTGGCGGGGCCGGGGGCGATCGTGTCGGTGATCCTGGCCGTGCAGAAGGCGGACAGTGTGGCCACGCAGGTCTCGGTGTGGACCGCGATCCTCGCGATCCATGTCGTGCTGTGGCTGGTGATGCGTTACTCGCTGCTGATCATCCGGATCATCAAGGACGGGGGTGTCGTCCTGGTGACGCGGCTCGCGGGCATGATGCTCTCCGCGATCGCGGTGCAGCAGATCATCAACGGGATCACTCAGGTGATCCGGGGGAGCTGAGCGGCGTCCGCTCGGCTCCCCCGGAAAGCTTGAGTGGGGAAGGCCCCGGCTGACCCGTTACGAGGCCGGGGAGTCGGCCGGGCGGATCCACAGGCGCTGTCCGATGGCGGCGGCCTGCTGCACGATCCGGTTGACGGAGGCGGCGTCCACGACGGTGGTGTCCACGGTGGAACCGTCGACCTCGTCGAGTCGCATGATCTCGAAGCGCATGGCTTCTCCCTTCGTCTGGTCATCCTCCTGCGGAGAACTACGCGGAGAACTACTGGGTGCGCCGGGAGGATGCCCGGCTCCGTAGTGAGTCAACGCGCCGCATGTTACAAACATTCCCTACGCTAAATAAATTTTTCGAACGGCTAATTACTGACCGGTAAAAGATCGCCAGGTGCCCCGACGGGACCGATCGGGACCGGTTGTGTTCGCAGTGTGACCAACTGGACAATAGGGGCGATGAACGACGACCTCGCGGTCCTCCGCGCCCGCATCGACCACACGAACGAGCTGCTGGAACGCATGCTCGCCGAGGTGGCGAAGACACCCTCGACCCACGCGATCTTCGTGGACGCGGGCTATCTGTACGCGGCCGCGGGCCGCCTCGTCGCCGGTACCGAGGACCGCCGGGCCTTCGACCTCGACGCCGAGGGCCTGATCGACGCCCTGATCGACAAGGCCCGCACGATCTTCGCGGACAGCCGGCTGCTGCGCGTCTACTGGTACGACGGCGCCCGCCGCCGCATCCACACCGCCGAGCAGCAGTCCATCGCCGAGCTGCCCGACGTCAAGGTCCGCCTCGGCAACCTCAACGCCAGCAACCAGCAGAAGGGCGTGGACTCCCTGATCCGCACGGACCTGGAGTCGCTGGCCCGCCACCGCGCCATCAGTGACGCGGCCCTGCTCGGCGGCGACGAGGATCTCGTCTCGGCGGTCGAGGCCGCCCAGGGCTACGGCGCCCGCGTCCACCTCTGGGGCGTCGAGGCCCCCGAGGGGCGCAACCAGGCGGAACCGCTGCTCTGGGAGGTCGACAGCCAGCGCACCTTCGACCTCGACTTCTTCAAGCCGTACGTCTCTCGTCGTGCCGCCGCGGCGTACGAGGCCACCGCCGGGGCCCGTCCCACCCGCGACGACGTCCGCTTCGTCGGCGCCCAGATCGCGGCCAAGTGGCTCGCCTCCCGGGGCCGTGAGGCGCTGGTCGAACTGCTTCCCGGCCATCCCTATCTGCCCGGCTCCGTCGACCAGGACCTGCTGGTCGAGGCCGAGAGCCTGCTCCAGTGCTCCCTGCGCGGCCAGGCGGACCTGCGCCGCGCCCTGCGCGACGGCTTCTGGGCGCACCTCCAGGCGCAGTACTAGGGCGCTGCCGGGGCCGGCTCAGGTGCGGGTGCCGCAGTCGTCCCAGAAGTCGGCGAGGGCCCGGGCCGTGGCGAGCGGGCGGTCGGTGTTGGGGGAGTGTTCGGCGCCCGCGATGACCGTCCGCCGCGCGGAGAGTCGTACCGCCATGTCGTCCAGCAGCGGCAGCGGCCAGGTGTCGTCCTGCGCGCCCGACAGCACATGGAACGGCAGCGGCACCGCGGCCAGTTCCGTGACCCGGTCCGGCTCCGTGCACAACTGCCGGCCGGTGGCGAGGAGTTGCGCGGGCCGGGTGCCCAGCCAGCGGCGCCGCAGGTCCTCCCGGTCGTCCAGCCCGCCCTCGATCTCGCGGGTCTCCGTCTCCTCGGGCGTCTCCATCGCCTGGAGGGCGTCCCAGACCTCCGCCATCGTCATCACCGACAGCGCGTCATGGAGCAGCTTCACCCGCTCCTGCTGGGGCTCGGAGATCTGCGCCGGGCCGGAGGACATCAGGGTCAGCGAGAGGAACGGCGTGTGGTCGAGCAGGACGGCCGCGCGCGAGATCTGTCCGCCGAGGGAGTGCCCCAGCAGATGCGCCGGCTGCCCGAGCGCCTCCGCCAGCGCGAGCACGTCCAGCGCCAACTCGGCCTGGGCGTAGGCGGATTCGTCGTCTTCGGGGCCGTCGGACTCGTACTGTCCACGGCCGTCGACGGCCACGGTCCGGTACCCGCGCTCGGCCAGCGGCACATGCAGCGGGTTGAAGTCCTCCTTGCTGCCGGTGAAACCCGGCAGCAGCAGCGCGACACCCCTGGGCTCGACCCCGGCGGCCACGGCAGCGTCGACGACGGCGAACTCGCCGCGCGCGGTCCGCAGGGAGTACGCACGGGCACCGGGGGGCGGGACGAAGGTGTCGGGCCTGCTCATGCGAAGAGGTTATCGGGCACGGTGGCCGAGCGGACCGCGCAGGGCGGGGCCGACAGGGGCCGAGCGGACCGCGCAGGGGCGGGGCGGCCAGGGGCAGGGCGGGAAACGGCGATGGCCCGGCCCACCGAAGTGGACCGGGCCAGCGCCCGCAGGGTGTACCGCCGCCTGAGCGGCGCCCGATCAGGCCTCGGGGGCCTCCACGGCCGCCGTCGCCTTGCGCGTACGGCGACGCGGCTTGACCTCCGGCTCCTCGGTGGCCTGGGCCGGGATCTCCGCGACGGCCGCCTCGGCGACCGCCTTGCGGGTCCGCCGCGGCTTCGGCGTGACCGCCTCGGCCCCGTCGACCGCCTCGACCGCGGCAGCGGCCGTCTTGCGGGTACGGCGCGGCTTGGCCTCCGCGGCGTCCGCCACCGGCTCGGCGGAGGCCGCCGTCTTGCGGGTCCGCTTGGGCTTGGTCTCGGCCTCGGGGGCGTCGGCTGCCTCGGCGGGGGCCGCGGTCTTGCGCGTGCGCCTCGGCTTGGCCTCGGCCGCGGGCGCATCCGTGGTCTCGGCGGGAGCCGCCGTCTTCCGGGTGCGCTTGGGCTTGGCCTCGGCTTCGGCCTCGGGGGCTTCGGCGGTCGGCGCGGCTGCGGTCGTCTTGCGGGTGCGGCGCGGCTTGGCGGCGGGGGCTGCCTCGTCGGCCGGGGTGTCCGCGGTGTCCGTGGCGGCCTTGGTGGCTGCGGTGGTCTTGCGGGTCCGCTTGGGCTTGGCTTCGGCTTCGACCTCGGCCGCGGGGGCGTCGGTGGTCTCGGCCGGGGCCGTGGTCTTGCGGGTGCGGCGCGGCTTGGCCTCGGCTTCGGCCTCGGGGGCTTCGGCGGTCGGCGCGGCTGCGGTCGTCTTGCGGGTGCGGCGCGGCTTGGCGGCGGGGGCTGCCTCGTC
>NZ_JBVIJC010000010.1:0-149122 GCF_055581605.1 Streptomyces sp. NPDC031418 | reverse complement strand
TGGCTTCGGCTTCGACCTCGGCCGCGGGGGCGTCGGTGGTCTCGGCCGGGGCCGTGGTCTTGCGGGTGCGGCGCGGCTTGGCCTCGGCTTCGGCCGTGGAGGCCTCGGCGGTCGGCACAGCTGCGGTCGTTTTGCGGGTGCGGCGCGGCTTGGCCTCGGTGGTGTCCGTTGCCGTGTCCGCGGCCGTTGCCGTCTCCGTCTCGGCGGCCGGCGCGGCCGTCTTGCGGGTACGGCGACGCGGGGTGGGCTCCGCGACCGGGGCGGCCTCGGGCTCCGCGACCGCGACCGGGGCGGCGGACTCCGGTGCCGTCGGCTCGGTCGCCGTGGTGGCCGGTGCCACGGCCGCCTCGGTGCGCTCCGCCGTCCTGCGGGTGCGGCGGCGACGCGGCTTCTCCGGCGTCTCCGGAGCGGCCGGGGCCGGCGCCTCTTCCACCGCCTCGACGGTGGCCTCGGCAGTCGCGGCGGCCGTCAGCGGCTCCGCGGTGGCTCCGCCGCGGGTACGACGGCGACGGCGCGGGGTGCGGGACGCGCGGGGCTCCTCCGCACCGGTGGCCTCGGCGGAGCCGGACTCGGCGACGGGAGCGGTCGGGGCGGCGGCGTCCAGCGCGGTTCCGCCGCGCGTACGGCGACGGCGGCGCGGGGTGCGGGACGGGCGCTCGCGTTCGGCGGCGACGGTCTCGGTGCGGTCGGTGCGACCACCCCGGTCCCCGCGGCCACGGCCACCGCGGCCACCACGGCCGCCGGTCTCGCCCAGGTCCTCCAGCACCTCCGCGTCGAGCCCCGCGCGGGTGCGCTCGGAACGCGGCAGGGTGCCCTTGGTGCCCTCGGGGATACCGAGGTCGGAGAACAGGTGCGGGGACGACGAGTACGTCTCCACCGGGTCGTTGAAGTCCAGCTCCAGCGCCTTGTTGATCAGCTGCCAGCGCGGGATGTCGTCCCAGTCGACGAACGTGATCGCCGTACCCTTGGCGCCCGCGCGGCCGGTACGGCCGACACGGTGCAGGTACGTCTTCTCGTCCTCGGGCGACTGGTAGTTGATGACGTGGGTGACACCCTCGACGTCGATACCGCGCGCGGCGACGTCGGTGCAGACCAGGACGTCGACCTTGCCGTTGCGGAAGGCGCGCAGCGCCTGCTCGCGGGCGCCCTGGCCGAGGTCGCCGTGGACCGCGCCGGAGGCGAAACCGCGGCGCTCCAGCTGCTCGGCGATGTCGGCCGCCGTGCGCTTGGTACGGCAGAAGATCATCGCCAGCCCGCGGCCCTCGGCCTGAAGGATGCGCGCGACCATCTCCGGCTTGTCCATGTTGTGCGCGCGGTAGACGAACTGCTTGATGTTCGCGACCGTCACGCCCTCGTCGTCCGGCGCGGTGGCGCGGATGTGCGTGGGCCGGGACATGTAGCGGCGGGCGAGACCGATGACCGCGCCCGGCATGGTCGCCGAGAACAGCATGGTCTGCCGCTTGGCCGGCAGCATGTTGATGATCTTCTCGACGTCGGGCAGGAAGCCCAGGTCGAGCATCTCGTCGGCCTCGTCGAGGACCAGGCACTTGACGTGCTTCAGGTCCAGCTTCTTCTGGCCGGCCAGGTCCAGCAGCCGGCCCGGGGTGCCGACGACCACGTCGACGCCCTTCTTCAGGGCCTCGACCTGCGGCTCGTAGGCGCGACCGCCGTAGATGGCCGTCACCCGCACGTTACGCACCTTGCCGGCGGTCAGCAGGTCGTTGGTGACCTGCGTGCACAGCTCGCGCGTGGGGACGACGACCAGGGCCTGCGGGGCGTCGGTGAGCGCCTCCGGGGCGGCGCGGCCGGCCTCGACGTCGGCGGGGACGGTGACCCGCTCCAGGAGCGGAAGACCGAAGCCCAGCGTCTTGCCGGTACCGGTCTTGGCCTGGCCGATGACGTCCGTGCCGGACAGGGCGACGGGAAGCGTCATCTCCTGGATGGGGAAGGGGGTGATGATGCCGACGGCCTCCAGGGCCTCGGCGGTCTCGGGGAGGATTCCGATTTCTCGAAACGTCGTAGTCAGGGTCATGCCTCTTCTGTGTGTGCGGCGCGAGGCGAGCGCGGGGGTCATGTGCGACCGTGCCGGGGGACGTCGGCTGCCGTACGGACGAACCACTCGGGCAAGCCGTATGACACGGGACCTCTGCCGACGCTCTAGCGCTCGAACCGCTGAGGGTGTCCCTCCGGTCGTCGTACGGATTACTGCGCCGTACGGCCAGGGAGGGCTGTCGGGTCGGAGCCGATCGGGCCACCGACCGGGCATCCTCATGCGTGCAGCCTGTCGGGACGCGTCGAACATCGTCGACGCACTCAGCAGGCGCATTACCACCATACCCCGGAATCGCGCACATGCGATGGCCGATTTGGTCACGTAGTCGTGGTCACAGTGACCGAGGGACCGCTGCCGGAGGCTGCCGAGCGGGCTATTGTGCGCCTCATGACTAGCTCTGACAAGCCTGAGAACTCCACCGCACCCACGGGCGTCGCGGCCCAGGACTGGGCCCAGGCCGCCGCCGACCCGCAGTACCGCGCCGCCGTGGTGGACCTGCTCGGCGCGCTCGCCTACGGGGAGATGGCGGCGTTCGAGCGGCTCGCGGAGGACGCCAAGCTGGCGCCGACCCTCGCGGACAAGGCGGAGCTGGCGAAGATGGCCTCGGCGGAGTTCCACCACTTCGAGCGGCTGCGGGACCGGCTGACCGAGATCGGCGAGGAGCCCACGGCCGCCATGGACCCGTTCGTCGCGGCCCTGGACGGCTTCCACCGGCAGACCGCTCCGTCGGACTGGCTGGAGGGCCTGGTCAAGGCATATGTCGGTGACTCCATCGCGAGCGACTTCTACCGGGAGGTCGCGGCCCGTCTCGACTCGGACACGCGCGAACTGGTCCTCGCCGTGCTCGACGACACCGGACACGCCGAGTTCGCGGTGGAGAAGGTGCGCGCCGCCATCGACGCCGACCCCCGACTGGGCGGCCGGCTGGCGCTGTGGGCGCGGCGGCTGATGGGCGAGGCCCTGTCGCAGTCGCAGCGCGTGGTCGCCGACCGGGACGCGCTGTCCACCATGCTCGTGGGTGGCGTCGCCGACGGGTTCGACCTCGCGGAGGTCGGAAAGATGTTCTCGCGGATCACCGAGGCGCACACCAAGCGGATGGCCGCACTGGGCCTGGCCGCGTAAGCCTGCGCGGGGGCGCGCGGTCGCGCGCCCCTTCGCTACGCCGCCGCTGATCGGCGGCGCAGGCTCCCTGACGGGCGCAGCAGCAACGACAGGGACGCCGCCGAGACGGCGGCGGCACCGAGCAGGCTGAGGTAGGCACTGCCGAGGCCCAGCGCGCTGTGGGTGACGAAGTCGCCGAAGAGGGCTCCGGCGGCCCCCGTCGAGTACACCAGCGGGCGGGCCGGCAGCCGGTGGGCCAGGCGGTGGGCGGCCGCCCAGGCGAGGACGAGACCGAGCACCACGGATCCGAGTGCTTCCAGGATCATCTCTGGGTCCCTCCCACGGCCGGTCTGCGTTGACGGTCGTAGCCCGTCATACCCGTGACCTGCGAAGGACAATCCTCCCCTGTGGAGAGGTTGTGCTCCATCCGTGGGCGTGTCTCATGCGGAGGGATCAACTGGCTCATCGGGAGGGATCGACTGGCTCGTGCGGAGGGATCAACGCCGAAGGGCCCGGCGGCACACGGCCACCGGGCCCTTCCGGGCGATGTCGGCTACAGCGCGCCGAACCCCACCTTGCGCACGGTCGGCTGGCCGATCTCCACGTACGCCAGGCGGTCGGCCGGCACCAGGACCTTGCGGCCCTTCTCGTCCTGGAGGCTCAGGAACTGCGTCTTCCCGGCCAGCGCCTCGCTCACCGCGCGCTCGACCTCCTCGACGCTCTGACCGCTCTCCAGAACGATCTCGCGGGGCGCGTGCTGCACGCCGATCTTGACCTCCACGGCTATGTCCCTCCGACGGTCAGTGATGTGCGCGATCTTCCGCGCCGTACCCAGCACACATTAGCCCGGTGAGGGGACCAGCACGCTGCGGGCCGGAACGCCGTCAGCGAACAGCGCCGCGGCGGACCGGTGTCAGTGGCCCTCGGTGCCGTGCATCGGGAAACCGGCGATGCCGCGCCAGGCCAGCGAGGTGAGCAGCTGCACCGCCTGGTCGCGCGGGACGCTGCGGTCGCTGTGCAGCCAGGAGCGGGCGACCACCTGGGCGAGTCCGCCGAGGCCGGAGGCGAGCAGCATCGACTCCGCGCGCGACAGGCCGGTGTCCTCGGCGATGACGTCGCAGATCGCCTCGGCGCATTCGTTGGTGACCTTGTCGACGCGTTCGCGCACCGCGGGCTCGTTCGTCAGGTCCGACTCGAAGACCAGCCGGAAGGCGCCGCCGTCGTCCTCGACATAGGCGAAGTAGGCGTCCATCGTCGCCCGGACGCGCTGCTTGTTGTCGGTCGTCGACGCGAGCGCGTGGCGCACAGCCTGGATCAGCGACTCGCAGTGCTGGTCCAGCAGTGCGAGATAGAGGTCGAGCTTGCCCGGGAAGTGCTGGTAGAGCACCGGCTTGCTCACGCCTGCCCGCTCGGCGATGTCGTCCATCGCCGCCGCGTGGTAGCCCTGTGCGACGAAAACCTCCTGGGCGGCGCCCAGCAACTGGTTCCGTCGGGCGCGGCGCGGCAGACGGGTGCCACGCGGGCGTGCCGCCTCTGTTTGCTCGATGGCTGTCACGCCGCCTCCCAAAGTCGTCCACATGCGGTGTCACCGCGCGGCCATCGTACTTTTCGGTAACCGTGGTGTGCGCGGTGCGAGCGCAGAATTTCACGTACCGGACGGCGGCGAAAGCGCGAGACGGCCCTTCTCGGCCGTGCGACGGCGCTTGCCGGCCGTGGGAGGGCGCCCTGCCGGCCACGGGAGTCCGGCGAGGTCAGCGGTAGTCGTCCTCGTCGAGCGAGACGACACGCGCCTGTTCGACGAGATCGGCCTCGTTCGCGCGGTCCGGTTCGACTCCGGTCAGGGGGTCGTCGCGTTCCGGTGTGATGTCGGTGTGCTGCTCTGCGGCGTCCACCTCGGGCGCCTCGACGCCGAACTCCGGGGCTGCCTCGTCCGCCAGCTCCTCGATCGTGTCCGGCTCGGTGGGGTCATAGGCCATGGTGGGCTCCCTTCCTACGAACGTCCCTGGATGCAGCAGGGGCCACACGCGGGTGCCCTCTGTACGAGCCTAGGAGACTGCTGATCCGGACGCCATGCCATCGCGCCCGTCCGCCCTCCGGTTCCCCCGCCGCGCGCGTGTCATGCGTACGCCGTCCGCCTGTGACGGCCAACACACGGACCCGGGCGTGATCACCTCGTAACATTGCCGCATGTCTTCGACCGAGTCGCCGTCCGTTCCGGCCGCCAGCGCGCTTCCGAGAGTGGCGCCCGTCCGGGTCGGCGAGGGCGAGCGGCTGCGCTCGGTGAGCCTGCCCGGCGTGACCCTGTCGGTCCGTTCCCGGCGCCCCGCGCGCGAGGGGCTGCCGCCCGCGCTGTTCGTCCACGGCCTCGGCGGCTCCTCGCAGAACTGGTCGCAGCTGATGGCCGAGCTGGACGGGGTCGTCGACAGTGAGGCGGTCGACCTGCCGGGCTTCGGCGACTCCCCGCCGCCGGACGACGGCAACTACTCCGTCACCGGGCACGCGCGCGCGGTGATCCGCTATCTCGACGCCGCCGACCGCGGCCCGGTGCACCTGTTCGGCAACTCCCTCGGCGGCGCCGTCGCCACGCGCGTGGCCGCCGTACGCCCGGATCTCGTGCGGACGCTCACGCTCGTCTCGCCGGCCCTGCCGGAGCTGCGGATCCAGCGCAGTGCGGTGCCGACCGGGCTGCTCGGCGTGCCGGGCATCGCCGCGCTGTTCACCCGGCTCACCAGGGAGTGGACGGCCGAGCAGCGGGTGCGCGGGGTCATGGCGCTCTGCTACGGCGATCCGTCGCGGGTGTCGCCGGAGGCGTTCCGGTACGCCGTGGAGGAGCTGGAGCGGCGGCAGCGGCTGCCCTACTTCTGGGACGCGATGGCCCGCTCCGCGCGCGGGATCGTCGACGCCTACACGCTCGGCGGGCAGCACGGGCTGTGGCGCCAGGCCGAGCGCGTGCTCGCCCCGACCCTGCTGGTCTACGGCGGCCGTGACCAGCTGGTCGGCTTCCGCATGGCCCACAAGGCCGCCCGCGCCTTCCGCCACTCCCGCCTGCTGTCCCTGCCGGACGCCGGACACGTGGCGATGATGGAGTACCCGGAGCTGGTGGCCGGGGCGTTCCGCGAGCTGCTGGCGGCGGCGGGCGAGGAGGATCCGGGTGAGGGGCGCGTGGACGCCGGGCGCGGCGACGGCGTCACCGCAGCGGGTACGGGGAGCTGAGGCCGGCGTGGGACGTCACAGCCGCCGCGGACCGGCACCCAAGAGCGACTCCGGGGACATACCCGCCGCTCGGCGCAAGGAGCGTCCGGCCGCGGCGCCGGGATCCCAAGGGACCCCTCCGGGCGCCCGTGGCGGCGAACCCGGACCGCGGGGAGACCTGCCCCGCCCGGACGACACGCCCGGCTTCGGCGGGGGCACGCGTGCGCGTGGCGTTCCCGGATTCGGCGGCGGTGCGCCCGGGCAGGGTGCGCAGCCGTTTCCGCCGGGTGGGCAGTCCTTTTCTACGAGTGCGCCCGGGCAGGGTGCGGCCGGCTTCCCTCCGGGCACGCCCGCGCGGGGGGTGCCACAGGGCACGCCCGGCTTCCCTCCGGGCACGCCCGCGCAGGGGATCCCGCGGTTGCCCGACGGCACCCCCGCGCGCGGTGTCCCCCGTCTGCCCGATGAGGCGGATGCCCGTGGTGGGCATCCGGAGCAGCGGGAAGCAGGCGGAGGCTGGGGCGAGTTCACGAAGGCGGCCGGGGCCGGCGGGCCCGGTGTGACGCTGCCCCGGCAGCGCCGGGCGCCGGGACGGACGCCCGGTCCCCGGCAGGACTACCTCGACGCCTTCGAAGCCGGATGCACCGGCGCCCGGAGCCCCGAGGGAACCGACGAGCAGGCGGCCGCTCCCAGTGCCGTACCCCCCGCCGGGACCCGGCCGGCCGAGGCGCCGCAGGCCGACGTGCCGGCGCAGCGGGGCAGCGGCCGGGGCCGGACCTACACCGGGATCGCCGCGGCCGCCGTCACCACCGTGCTCGCGGTGGTGGTCGCCGGGCAGGTGGCCGGGGCGCGGGGCGGCGGCGCCGCGCCGTCGGCCGCGGGCCGGGCGCGGGACACCCGGGCCACCGGCGGCGCGACGCCCTCCGCCGCACCGGGCGGGGTGACGCTGACGTACGAGCAGAAGATGGACCGTACGTACCCGCTGAGCGCGAAGCTGAAGGGCTCCGGGAAGTTCGACGCCGTGCCCGGTTTCGACAAGGCGCCCGGCACCGGGCAGAAGTACCGCTACCGGATCGACGTCGAGCAGGGGCTCGGGCTGGACGGCGCGCTGTTCGCGGAGGCCGTGCAGAAGACGCTGAACGACGACCGCAGCTGGGCCCACGGCGGCGCGAAGACCTTCGAGCGGATCTCCTCCGGCAAGCCCGACTTCGTCATCACCCTGGCGAGCCCGGGCACCACCGCCCAGTGGTGCGCCAAGTCGGGGCTGGACACCACGGAGGACAACGTCTCCTGCGACTCGGCCGCCACCGAACGCGTGATGATCAACGCCTACCGGTGGGCGCAGGGCAGCAAGACGTACGGGAACAAGATCCACGCGTACCGGCAGATGCTCATCAACCACGAGGTCGGCCACCGGCTCGGCCACGGCCATGTGTCGTGTCAGAAGGACGGCGAGCTGGCGCCGGTCATGCAGCAGCAGACCAAGTTCCTCAACCACGACGGAATCCACTGTCTACCCAATCCATGGCCGTATCCAGGGAGTTGACAGGATCCACTCATGTCACATTGACATGAGCCGGATGGTCGTTGCATATTCTTGCGCATGTGGTCTAGTCATGCTGCTCTCGACAGCGCCGCCATCGAGCTGGCGCTCATCGGCGTGACCCCGCTCTGCGTGTCCGACATCCACTGTCGCTGACGCCGCCTCCCTGGCGTTCGCGTCGCGACTTCTCTCCACCTTTCCGTCCGTCACTTCACGGACCCCTTTTCGACGACCCGGCGCCGGGGCCGACGACTGTCCGCAGTCGTCTCATCCCTCGTCTCACCGTCTCGCATTCCGAGACATCCCATGGTCGAGAAATCCTCGACATGTCCCCGAGAGGTCGTCATCCCCATGCGTCAACCGTCCGTGAAGAGAGCCCGCGCGGCGACTGTTTCGCTTGCCCTGGTCGTGGCAGCGGGCGCCGCCGCCTGTGGCCCGAAGGACAGCGATGCCAAGGGCTCCGGTGGCGACTCCACGCCCCACAAGGGCGGCACGCTCACGGTCCTGAACTCCGAGCCGCAGACCGACTTCGACCCCGCGCGCCTCTACACCTCCGGCGGCGGAAACGTTCCGTCGCTGGTGTTCCGCACCCTCACCACCCGCCACCGGGCCAACGGCGCGGCCGGCGCGAAGGCGGTCCCGGACCTCGCCACCGACACCGGGCGTCCCAGCAAGGACGCGACCGTGTGGACGTACACCCTGAAGAAGGGGCTGAAGTACGAGGACGGCACGCCGATCACCTCGGCCGACGTCAAGTACGGCATCGAGCGCTCCTTCGCCCCCGAACTCTCCGGCGGAGCGCCCTATCTGCGGGACTGGCTGGTCGGCGCCGCCGACTACCAGGGGCCGTACAAGGACAAGAAGGGGCTGTCGGCGATCGAGACGCCGGACAGCCGGACCATCGTCTTCCACCTGGTCAAGCCCGAGGGCGAGTTCCCCTACCTGGCCACCCAGACGCAGTTCACCCCGGTCCCGAAGAGCAAGGACACGGGCACCAAGTACGAGGAGCACCCGGTCTCCTCCGGCCCCTACAAGGTCGTCAAGAACGAGAACGACGGCGAGCACCTGCTGCTCCAGCGCAACCCGTACTGGTCCCCGGCCGTCGACGACCAGCGCAAGGCCTACCCGGACACCGTCGACGTCCGCTCCGGCATCGACTCCTCGGTGATCAACCAGCGGCTGTCCGCGTCTCAGGGAGCGGACGCCGCGGCCGTCACCACGGACACCAACCTCGGCCCCGCCGAGCTGGCCAAGGTGAGCGGCGACAAGGAGCTGGCCGCACGCGTGGGCACCGGCCACTTCGGCTACACGAACTACCTCGCGTTCAACCCGACCGTGAAGCCGTTCGACAACCCCAAGGTCCGGGAGGCGATCGCCTACGCGGTCGACCGCTCCTCCGTGGTCAACGCGGCCGGCGGCTCCGCGCTCGCCGAGTCCGCGACCACCTTCCTGCCCGACCAGAAGTCCTTCGGCTACACGCCGTACGACCCGTTCCCGGCGGGTGCCTCCGGCAACCCGGCCAAGGCCAGGGAGCTGCTCGCCCAGGCCGGCTACAAGAACGGGCTCACGGTGACGCTGACCCATTCCAACGCCAAGGACTTCGAGACCAGCCCCGAGATCGCGACCGCCGTCCAGGACGCGCTCAAGAAGGCCGGCATCACGGTCAGGCTCCAGGGCCTGGAGGACAACGCCTACCGGGACACCATCCACGCGGTGAAGACCGAGCCGGGCTTCTTCCTCGCCCACTGGGGTGCCGACTGGCCCTCCGGCGGCCCGTTCCTCGCGCCCATCTTCGACGGCCGGCAGATCGTCAAGGATGGAGCGAACTTCAACACGGGCCTGCTCAACGACAAGTCGGTCAATGACGAGATTGACGCGATCAACAAGTTGACCGACCTTGACGCGGCTGCCAAGCGATGGGGTGCACTGGACAAGAAGATCGGCGAGAAGGCCCTCGTCGTCCCGCTGTTCC
This sequence comes from Streptomyces sp. NPDC031418, assembly GCF_055581605.1. Classification (NCBI taxonomy): domain Bacteria; kingdom Bacillati; phylum Actinomycetota; class Actinomycetes; order Kitasatosporales; family Streptomycetaceae; genus Streptomyces; species Streptomyces sp. NPDC031418. The sequence goes on along the minus strand of NZ_JBVIJC010000010.1, from coordinate 139,264 downwards.
ACCCGGTCTACAAGCGTCTGTACGGCAAGGACGTCAAGAACATCGTCATCAGCGACTGGACCGGTGTACTGGACATCTCCCAGGTCGCGGTGAAGTAGCGCCGTGAGCGAGGCACTTGTCGCCGTCGAGACCGCGGGGGCGGACACCGCCGCCTCCGCGGTCTCGGGGGCCCGTCAGTTCTGGCGGCGGCTGCGGGCGCAGCGCGCCGCCCTGGTCGCCGCGGCCGTCGTCGCGCTGCTCGTCCTGGTCGCGCTCGCCGCGCCGCTGCTCACCGCCCTGGAGGGCCAGGACCCCACCAGCTACCACCCGGCGCTGATCGACTCCGCGCGCGGCGGCGTGCCCGTCGGCTCCCTCGGCGGCATCGGCGCCGACCACTGGCTCGGCGTCGAACCGCAGACCGGCCGTGACCTGTTCGCCCGGCTGGTGTACGGGGCGCGGGTGTCCCTGGGCGTCGCGCTGGGCGCCACGGTGGTGCAGGTGGTCCTCGGCCTCGCCATGGGCGTCGCCGCCGGCCTCGGCAACCGCTGGGTCGACCTGGTCCTGAGCCGCGTGACCGACATCTTCGTCGCCATGCCGCTGATGATCATGGCGCTGGCGCTGCTGGCCGTCGTACCGGACGGCTTCCCCCGGCCGGTGCTCGTCGCCCTCGTCATCGCCCTGGTCAGCGGCTGGAGCACCACCGCGAAGATGGTGCGGGCGCAGACCCTCACCCTGAAGAACCTCGACCATGTCGCCGCGGCCCGGCTCAGCGGCTGGAGCACCGGCCGGATCGCCGTCCGGGAGCTGCTCCCGGGACTCGCCGCGCCGGTCATCACCTACGCGGCCCTGCTGATCCCCGCGAACATCAGCGCCGAGGCGGCCCTGTCCTTCCTCGGCGTCGGCGTCAAGCCGCCCACGCCCTCGTGGGGACAGATGCTCACCTCCGCCGACGTCTGGTACCAGGCGGCCCCGCAGTATTTGCTGCTGCCCGCCGCCGCCCTGTTCGTGACCGTGTTCGCGCTGACCGTCCTCGGCGACGGCGTCCGCGTCGCCCTGGACCCGCGCGCGGCCTCCCGGCTGCGCATCGGCACCGGCCGCAAGCGCGAGGCCCGGGCGACCGTGCGGAAGGAGGACCGGGCATGAGCGGCCTCACCGGTTTCGTACTGCGCCGCCTGATCGGCGCCGTGGTCACCCTGTTCGCGCTCTCGGTGATCATCTACGTCGTCTTCTACGTCACCCCCGGCAACGTCGCCCAGATCACCTGCGGCCCCCGCTGCTCCCCGGAACAGGTCCACCAGGTCGCGCAGCAACTGCACCTGGACGACCCGCTGTACGTCCGCTTCGGCCACTTCGTGCAGGGCATCTTCGCGGGCCAGGACTTCTCGACCGGCACCGGTGTCGAGCACTGCGCGGCACCCTGCCTCGGCGAGTCGTACCAGAGCGGCCGGCAGGTCACCGACATCATCCTCACCAAGCTCCCGGTGAGCTTCTCGCTGGTGCTCGGCGCGATGGTGATCTGGCTGCTGCTCGGCATCGGCACCGGCGTGCTGTCCGCGTGGCGGCGCGGCCGTCTCACCGAGCGGATCCTGACCACGGTCACCCTGGCGGGCGTCGCCACACCCGTCTTCGTCATCGGCCTCGTCCTGATGATCGTCGTCTGCGGCGAACTGGAGCTGCTGCCCTTCCCGGAGTACGTGGCCTTCACCGACGACCCCGAACAGTGGGCGTGGAACCTGCTGCTGCCCTGGCTCTCGCTCGCCCTCATCGAGGCGGCCAACTTCGCCCGCCTGACCCGGGCGTCGATGCTGGAGACGCTGGCCGAGGACCACATCCGCACGTTCCGCGCCTACGGCGTCGGCGAGCGCGCGCTGATCGTGCGGCACGCGCTGCGCGGGGCGACGGCGTCCGTCATCGCGCTCAACGCCGTCACCTTCGGCTCGGCCGTCGGCGGTGCCGTGCTCACCGAGACCCTGTTCGGCCTGCCCGGCATCGGCCAGGAGCTGGTGCGCGCCGTGAAGGTCGTCGATCTGCCGGTGGTCGTCGGGATGGTCCTGGTCATCGGATTCTTCGTGGTCATCGCCAACGCCGTCGCGGACGTGCTGTACGCGGTGGCCGACCGACGGGTGGTGCTCGTATGAGCCTGGTGGAAGTGACGGACCTGACCGTCGAGTTCGGCGCGCTGCGGGCCGTGGACGGGCTCTCCTTCAGCCTGGCGAAGGGCGGCGCGCTGGCCCTCGTCGGCGAGTCCGGATCCGGCAAGTCCACGGTCGCGGGTGCCCTGCTGGGTCTGCACCGGGGCACCGGCGCCCGGGTCGGGGGCACGGTCCGGGTGGCCGGCACCGACGTGCAGACGGCCACCGACGAGGAGCTGCGACGGCTGCGCGGCGCCCGCGCCGCCATGGTCTTCCAGGACCCGCTGTCCTCCCTCGACCCCTACTACGCGGTCGGCGACCAGATCGCCGAGGTGTACCGCGTGCACACGCGCGTGTCGCGCCGCGCCGCACGCGCGCGTGCCGTGGAGGTGCTCGACCGGGTCGGCATCCCGGACGCGGTACGGCGCTCCCGGTCGCGCCCGCACGAGTTCAGCGGCGGCATGCGCCAGCGCGCGCTCATCGCCATGGCGCTCGCCTGCGAGCCCGAGCTGCTGATCGCCGACGAGCCGACCACCGCGCTCGACGTCACCGTCCAGGCCCAGATCCTCGATCTGCTGCACACGCTGCGCGAGGAGACCGGCATGGGCCTGCTGCTCGTCACCCACGACGTGGGCGTGGCCGCCGAGAGCGTCGACGAGGTGCTCGTCATGCGGCACGGCAGGGCCGTCGAGCACGGCCCCGTGGGAGAGGTCCTCGCGGCGCCCGCGCAGTCGTACACCCGCGAACTCCTCGACGCCGTCCCGCGCGTGGACGCGCGCCGCACCGGCTCCCGGGCCGCTGACGAGGTCGTGCTGGAGGCCACCGGGGTGCGGCGCGAGTTCGGGCGCGGCAGACGGGCGTTCGCCGCCGTGGACGACGTCTCGCTGACCCTGCGGCGGGGCGAGACCCTCGGCGTCGTCGGCGAGAGCGGCAGCGGCAAGACCACGCTCGGCCGCATGCTGGTCGGACTGCTGGAGCCGACGGCCGGTGCCATCCGCTACGCGGGCCGTCCGCACACCGGCGTGCATCCCGCCGTGCAGATGGTCTTCCAGGACCCCGTCTCCTCCCTCAACCCGCGCCGCAGCGTGGGCGAGTCCGTCGCCGACCCGCTGCGCGCGCGGGGCGAGCGCGACGAACGGCGCATCAGGCAGCGCGTGACAGAACTGCTGGAGCGCGTGGGGCTCGAAGGGGCGCACTACGACCGCTACCCGCACGAGTTCAGCGGCGGCCAGCGCCAGCGCATCGGCATCGCCCGCGCGCTCGCCGCCGAGCCGCGCGTCATCGTCTGCGACGAGCCGGTCTCCGCGCTGGACGTCACCACCCAGGCCCAGGTGGTCGCCCTGCTCGGCGAACTCCAGCGGGAACTGGGCCTCGCGCTGGTCTTCATCGCGCACGACCTCGCCGTCGTCCGCCAGGTCAGCGACCGGGTGGCGGTCATGCGCAAGGGCCGACTGGTCGAGTACGGCCCGGCCGACGAGGTGTACGACAGCCCGCGCGAGGCGTACACCCGCCAACTTCTGGCCGCCGTACCCGCGCTCGACCCGGAACTGGCCGCGCGGCGCCGCGCGGCCCGCCGCGCACCCGCCGTGGCGTAACGTTTCGTGCACGCGCGATAGCACTGTGCCGCCTTAGCGCCGGGAAACGCGACCCGCACGCGAAAGTTACGTCCGTTCACCCCTTTTGGTGGCGCGATGGACAACCGTCCGTCGCGCCACCGCCTTGTCCGCTTACGTTCGTCCCGCTGCGAGCCGCCGGACGACGGCGGCTCACCGAACGGGAGATCGGGGGTGCACACGTGCGCATCGGACTGCTGACGGAGGGTGGCTACCCGTATGTGAGCGGTGACGCCGGACTCTGGTGCGACCGGCTCGTGCGCGGGCTCGATCAGCACGAGTTCGACATCTACGCGCTCAGCCGCAGTAGGCGCCAGGAGGACGAGGGCTGGGTCCCGCTCCCACCGCAGGTCGGCCGGGTGCGAACGGCACCGCTGTGGACGGCCGAGGACGACGGGGCCGGGTACGGGCGGCGCGCGCGCCGGCGCTTCACCGAGTGCTACGGCGAGCTGGTCGGCGCGGTCTGCGCCGGGACCGAAACCGTCGCAGGCGGTGGTGCGGACGGCTCGGCCGATGGTGTGGCGGACCGTTTCGGCACCGCGCTGTACGGACTCGCCGAACTCGCCCGCGAGCACGGTGGACTGGTCGGCGCCCTGCGCTCCGACACCGCCGTACGCACCCTGGAACGCGCCTGCCGCGCCCCCGGCGCGCTGCGCACGGCGCGCGAGGCGCGGGTCCCCGAACTGCTCGCCGTCGCCGCGCACCTCGAACGCGCCCTGCGCCCCCTCTCCCTCGACTGGTACGGCGACGCCGACCTCGGCGCGGCCGATCTGTGCCACGCCACCGCCGGCGGCCCGGCCGCCCTCCCCGGGCTGCTCGCCCGGCACTTCTGCGGTGTGCCGCTGCTGGTCACCGAGTACGGCGTGCAGCTCCGCTCGCACTACCTGGCCCTCGGCCCCGACGCCGCCGCCCCCGCCGTACGCGCGCTCCTGGCCGCCTTCCACGGCCGGCTCGCCGCGGAGGTCTACCGCCGGGCCGAGATCCTCACCCCCGGCAACGCACACGCCCGCCGCTGGCAGGAACGCTGCGGTGCCGACCGGGCCCGGATCCGCACGGTCCACCCGGGCATGGACGCCGCCCGCTTCACGGAGGCCGGCGAGTCCCCGGACCGCGCCGACCCGGACACCCTGGTCTGGGTCGGCCGGGTCGAGCCCACCAAGGACCTGATCTCCCTGCTGCACGCCTTCGCCGAGGTCCGCAAGGAGGAACCCACGGCCCGGCTGCGGATCGTCGGCGCGCCGGCCGGCCCCGAGGGCGAGGCCTACCTGGGCCACTGCCGGGGGCTCGCCGCCCAGCTCTTCCCGGACGAGGCGGAGGGCGCGCACGCCGTCGGCGACAACCCCGTCTCCTTCGAGGAGATCGGCGGCCCCGAGGCACCCACCCTGCCGGACGCGTACGCCGCGGGCGCCGTCGTGGTGCTCTCCAGCGTGGTGGAGGGCTTTCCGATCAGCCTGGTCGAGGCCATGTTCTGCGGCCGGGCCACGGTGTCCACGGACGCCGGAGCCGTGGTGGAGGTCATCGGCGGCACCGGTCTCGTCGTGCCCCCGCGCAACCCCCGGGCGCTCGCCGAGGCGTGCGTGGCGCTGCTGCGCGACCCCGAGCGCCGTGCGCGCCTCGGTGCCGCCGCGCGCGCCCGGGCGCTCGAACTGTTCACCGTCGAGCAGAACATCGCGGCATTTCACGGCATTTACCTGGAGATCGTTTCGCACTGCCCGGTGCGCCGGGTGGTCCTGGGCGAGACCGGGGAGCCCCTGCCGTTCGCCGCCCCCGCCGAGTCCCGCGTCCCCGGCGACTGGACCGGCCCCACGGCGCGCGTCCTTCCCCGGTCCGTCCCGGCCTGGGCCACGGGCGCGCCGGTACGGGCGACCTCGCTGGCGGCAGTGGAGGGGGCGCGGTGAACGAGGCGGAGGAAACGGCGGTGCCCCGCCCGGGGAGGGGCTCGGACGGCCCCGGGATGCCGAGCGGTGCGGATCCGTGGGACGCGCGGTCGCGGGCCATGGTGCCCTCGGCCGGCGCGAGCGCGCCCGCGTCGGCCGGGCCCCGGGCCCAGGCCGAGCCCGCCCCGCCGACCGGCCCCGGCCGGGTGGGTGTCGTCGCCGGTCCGCAGCCGGTCGCAGGGCGCGGCCCCGCACCCCGGCGGGCCGGTGCCGACCCCGTGAAGGCCCTGCTGCACCGGCACCGCGAGCTGTGCGAGCGGGCCGTGGACCCGCTGGAGATCGCGGCCGGCCTGGAGGTGCACGGGGTCACCGACCGGACCGCCGTGCGCTTCCGGCACCGGGACGTCTTCTCGCTCGCCGAAGAGCTGTACGCGCGCGTGCCGCGCACCGGCGAACCGCGCCCCGGGCCCGAGCCGCCGCCCGTGCCCCGGGTCCGTCCCGGCTGGGTCCTGCTCACCCTGCTGCCCGGGGCGCTCGGCACGGCCACCGTGGCGGGACTCCGCCTCACCGCCGGCCAACCGCGCCTGCTGGTCGGCCTCGGCGGCATCCTCGCCGTGGCGCTCGCCCTGCGCGCCGCACTGCGCCAGGGCCCCCTCGCCGCACCGCCCGGCACGCACACCTGGCGGACGGCGAGCGGCACGCGCGTGTGGACGCTGTGGCTGCTGGCCTACGCCCTCTTCGGCGACGGACTGCTGCGGGCGGTCGACAGCGGCGGGCCCGACGCCCTGCCCACCGGCGCCCCGGACGGCCCCTGGCCCACCGCCACCGCGCCGGTCCTGGCACTCCTGCTGGCCTGCGCCCCGGCTGCCTGGTGCGCGCACCTGCTCACCGCCGGCGCCCGCCGCAGGCTCGCCGGCAGCCGGGGCCTGGAGGAGTTCCGGGACGCGGCGAAACCGCTGCTCTTCGGCACCTTCGCCCTGTTCCTGGGCGCGCTCGCCGCGCTGCTCCCGCTGTGCGGCACCGTCCTGCACGAGCCGGTGGCCTACGGGCAGCCCCTCGCGCTGGGCGCGCTCCTGCTGCTCGCCCGGCTGCTCGCCGTGCACCACCACCGGCACGCCCCCGCCCTCGCCCTGGGAGCCGCCGCGGCCACCGAGGCCATGACCCTCGCCCTGCTCCTGGCCGGCCGGCTGCCCGGCTGCGCGGTCCTCGCGACGCCCGCCCGCACCCTGATCACCGCCTGGGGCGCCACCGTCGTACCGGTACTCGCCTGCGGCACCGCCGCCCTGGCCCTGCTGCTGCACGCCGGCCGCACCCTCACCCAGGCCTCGGCCCACGCGCCCACAGGAGCATCCGAGTGAACCAGGGAGTACCGAGCGACCACGAGAGCACCTGAGTGAGCACGGGCGCGCCCGAGCGACGACCTGCGCACCTGAACGACCACCGGAGCGCCCGAGCCGCCCCGGAGCGCCCCGAGTGAATCGTGCGCCGCCGGACCGGCACGCCACCGGAGGCACCTCGCACCACCCCCCTGAAGGAGAACACCAGATGACCACCGCCCGCCCCCGAGCGTCCGCAGCCACCGGAGCCCTCCGCACACCCGGACCGGCCGGAGCCCCCGGATCCACCGGGACCCCCGCCGGGCCCCTCGCGCCGGCCCTCGCCGGGGCTCTCACGCCGGTCCGTACCACCGGCGCGCACACCCCGGGAGGCGCGCGATGAGGGTTCTGCTGATCGGAGCCAACGGCTACCTCGGCCGCTTCGTCGCCGACCGCCTGCTCGCCGACCCCGCCGTCCAGCTCACCGCGCTCGGCCGCGGCGACGACGCCGACGTCCGCTTCGACCTCGCCACCGGCAGCCCCGGCGCGCTCACCCGCTTCCTCGACGCGGTCCACCCCGGAGTCGTGATCAACTGCGCCGGCGCCACCCGGGGCGGCGCCCGCGAACTGACCCGGCACAACACGGTCGCCGTCGCCACCGTCTGCGAGGCGCTGCGCCGCAGCGGCTGCGGCGCCCGGCTGGTGCAGATCGGGTGCAGCTCCGAGTACGGCCCCAGCCAGCCCGGCTCCTCCACGGCCGAGGACGCCGTACCGCGCCCCGGCGGCCCGTACGGCGTGAGCAAGCTCGCCGCGACCGAACTGGTCCTTGGCTCCGGCCTCGACGCGGTCGTCCTGCGCGTCTTCTCGCCCGCCGGCCCCGGCACCCCGGCCGGCTCCCCGCTCGGCCGGCTCGCCGAGGCCATGCGGCGCGCGATGCAGTCCGGCGACGGCGAACTCAAGCTCGGCGGCCTCGGCGTCCAGCGCGACTTCGTCGACGTCCGCGACGTCGCGCGCGCCGTGCACGCCGCCTCGCTCTCCGCCGCGCAGGGCGTCATCAACATCGGCTCCGGCCGCGCCGTCCGCCTCAGAGACGCCGCCGCCGTCCTCGCGCGCGTGGCCGGATACGGCGGCGCCCTGCACGAACTCGACACCCCGCCCGGACCGCTGCGCGCGGCCATCGGTCACCCCCGCGCCGATCACGACGGGGTCCCGGTCGCGTACCCGTACCCGGACGGCTGCGGCAGCTGGCAGCAGGCCGATGTGCGCACCGCCCGCGACCGGCTCGGCTGGCGGCCCCGGATCAACCTCGAGGAGTCCCTGGCCGACATCTGGATGGAGGCGGCATGCCGCATCTGACCGGCGGTGCGCCGGCCGCCACCGGCACCGGCCTGCGCACCGCCCTCGGCATCCCCGGCTACGCCCACCCGCTCGTCGCCCCCGCCCAGTGGGCCGAACTCGCCCGCCCCGGAGTGCCGGTGGACTGGGTCGTCCTCGATGTGGCCGCGGGCCCCGGCAGCCGCCCCGACCCGCACTGCCTGGAGGCCACCGGACGGCTGCGCGGCGCCGGCGTCCGGGTCCTGGGCCACCTGGACCTCACCTACGGCGCCCGGGTCTTCGGCGACCTGCTCGCCGACGCGCACCGCTATCTGGACTGGTACCGGGTCGACGGCTTCCTGCTGGACCGCTGCCCCGGCGGGCGCGCCGCCCTGTCCGAGGTCCGGCGCGCGGTCACCACTCTCCGGGCGATCAGTGACAGCGCTCACATCGTCCTCGGGCACGGCAGCCACCCGTACCCGGGCTACGCCGAGCAGGCCGACCAGCTGGTGACCTTCGCCGGCCCGTGGAGCGAGTACCGCTGGTCGCAGGCGGCCGAGTGGACCGCCGACTACCCGCCCGACCGCTTCTGCCACTTCGTGCACGGGGTGCCCCGGGGCCATCTGGAGGAGGCGCTGCGCATCGCGCGCTGGCAGGGCGCGGCGACGATCTACTTCACGGACCACACCGACCGGGACGGCCGCACCGGCCCCTGGGAGACCATGCCCGGCTACTGGGACGACATTGTCTCGCGTATCGGAACAGGTGTCTCGGAATGAAGATGGCCATGGCAGTGTTACGAGGAGAACATCTGTAGTGATTGACCGACCAACGGAGTTCCCGTGTCGCTGCCACCCCTGGTCGAGCCAGCTGATGAGCTCACCGTAGACGAGGTCCGCAGGTACTCCCGCCACCTGATCATCCCCGATGTGGGCATGGACGGGCAGAAGCGGCTGAAGAACGCCAAGGTGCTCTGTGTGGGCGCCGGCGGCCTGGGCTCGCCGGCGCTGATGTACCTGGCCGCCGCGGGCGTGGGCACGCTGGGCATCGTGGAGTTCGACGAGGTCGACGAGTCGAACCTGCAGCGCCAGATCATCCACAGTCAGTCCGACATCGGCCGCTCCAAGGCCGCGTCCGCGCGTGACACCGTCCAGGGCATCAACCCGTACGTCAACGTGGTCCTGCACGAGGAGCGGCTCGAGGCCGACAACGTGATGGACCTGTTCAGCCAGTACGACCTGATCATCGACGGCACGGACAACTTCGCGACCCGCTACCTGGTCAACGACGCGTGCGTGCTGCTGAACAAGCCGTACGTCTGGGGTTCGATCTACCGCTTCGACGGCCAGGCCTCGGTCTTCTGGTCGGAGCACGGCCCCTGCTACCGCTGCCTCTACCCGGAGCCCCCGCCGCCGGGCATGGTCCCCTCCTGCGCCGAGGGCGGCGTCCTGGGCGTGCTCTGCGCGTCCATCGGCTCCATCCAGGTCAACGAGGCCATCAAGCTCCTCGCGGGCATCGGCGAGCCGCTGGTCGGCCGCCTGATGATCTACGACGCCCTGGAGATGACCTACCGCCAGGTCAAGGTCCGCAAGGACCCCAACTGCGCGGTCTGCGGCGAGAACCCGACCGTCACCGAGCTCATCGACTACGAGGCCTTCTGCGGCGTCGTCTCCGAGGAGGCCCAGGAGGCGGCCGCCGGTTCGACGATCACTCCCAAGCAGCTCAAGGAGTGGATCGACGACGGCGAGAGCATCGAGATCATCGACGTCCGTGAGCCGAACGAGTACGAGATCGTCTCCATCCCGGGCGCCAAGCTGATCCCGAAGAACGAGTTCCTGATGGGCACGGCTCTGGAGAGCCTCCCGCAGGACCGGAAGATCGTCTTGCACTGCAAGACGGGTGTCCGCAGTGCGGAAGTCCTGGCGGTCCTGAAGTCCGCGGGCTTCGCCGACGCGGTCCACGTCGGCGGCGGCGTCATCGGCTGGGTCAACCAGATCGAACCGCACAAGCCGGTCTACTGATCACAGGTCCCGCCGGCCAGCGGGACTGACGAAGCCCACGGCTCTGAGCTGCTCAGATGCCGTGGGCTTCCGGCAGTGTGGGTGTCTAGGAGACGGGACGGCTGTCGGCTTCGGCCTGGGCGATGGCTTCGGCTTCGCTGTCGGCCAGGGCGAGTGCGACACCGAACGCCTGGGCTATGTGGCCTGCGGCCGACATGACGCGTGCTGTCCCGACGACGGGAGCGATGGCGACGAGCAGGTCCTGGAGCTGTTCGACCGTGAACTCGGCCTTGATCGCGGGGTTGATGTGGGCCAGGTAGGAGATCGCTGGTGCGTCCATGGCCACGAGTGCGGCGATGCGGGACAGGATCAGCGTGCGCTCGTCCATGTGGCAGTGCTCGATGGAGTCGATCGTCATGGCGGCGATCGTGTCGAGTACCGGAGTCTCAGGTGCAGCAGCCATGATTGGCCCGCCTTCTTGCGATGTAAGGGAGTTGAGTTGCCACCCGCTCAAGCGGGACCCCCCTGCGCAGCAGCCGGATGCAACTCAAGCGTAGGCACGCTCAGATGGCCGCGCACGTCGAGCCGGACTGCCGGACGTCATGAGCAGACCGTGCCGTCCTTCGGGACGGTTCCGTGCAGCAGATAGGCGTTCACCGTCGAGTCGACACATTCGTTGCCGTTGCCGTACGCGCCGTGTCCCTCGCCCTTCCAGGTCAGCTCGACGCCGACCCCCTTGCCCAGCCCGTCGACCATCCGGCGCGCGCCCTCGTACGGGGTCGCCGGGTCGCCCGTGTTGCCGACGACCAGGACGGGTGCCGCGCCCGGTGCGCTCACCTCGGGGTGCTCGAACTGGCCCGGTACCGGCCAGTCGTGGCACCAGCCGGCCGTGTCCCAGCCCAGGAAGTCCCCGAACACCGGGGAGATCCGCTCGAACCGGGCGAGCCGCTTCCTCGTCTCGGCGGGCGTCGGCCGCTGCCGTTCGTCCAGGCACGATATGACCCGCTGGGAATGGGACACCGTGCCGTAGTGGCCCGTCGCGTCCCGCTCGTTGTAGTCGTCCGCGAGGGCGAGCAGCGGCGCACCGTCGCCCCGCTCCGCCGCGTCCAGGGCGCGGGTCAGTGTCGGCCAGCTGGACTGGCTGTACAGCGGCAGCACGATCCCGGTGACCGCGAGCGTCTGGGTGAGCCTCCGCCCGGAGGACGCGGGCAGCGGCTCGGCGTCGAGCCGCTTCAGCAGACCGGCGATCTTCTGCGAGCCCTGAGCGGGGTCCTGGCCGGTGGACTTCAGATAGTCGTCCAGCGCCCGCTGGAAGCCGCGGGCCTGGTTCTCGGCCTGCCCCACCGTGTCCGCCGTGGGGTCCACCACCGCGTCCAGGACCAGCCGCCCCACGTGGGCCGGGAACAGGTGGGCGTAGACGCCGCCGAGTTCGGTGCCGTAGGAGATGCCGACGTAGTGCATCCGGGTGTCGCCGAGGACCTGGCGCATCAGGTCCATGTCGCGGGCGGTGTCCGTGGTGGACACATGGGACAGCAGCCGGCCGGCGGCCTTCTGGCAGCCCTTGCCGAAGTCGGCGGCGTCCGCCAGATACGCCTTCTCCTCGGCCGGGGTGTCCGGTGTGGCGTCCACGTCCTCGGCGGCCTCGAGCTGCCGGTCGCCGCGGCAGCGCACGCCCTCGCTCCCGCCGACCCCGCGCGGATCCCAGCTCACCAGGTCGTAGTGCTCGCGCAGGGCGGCGGCGGTGGCCGCGTAGTACGGCAGCGTCGACACGCCCGAGCCGCCGGGGCCGCCGAAGTTGAACAGCAGCGAGCCGATGCGGTCGCCGCCGGTCGCCTGCGCGCGGATCAGGGCGAGCCCGATCGTCGTACCGCCCGGCCGGGACCAGTCGAGCGGCGCCGTGAGGGTCGCGCACTGCCAGTCGGCGCTCGGCGCGGGCGAGCCATCGGTGGCCTTGCAGCCGTGCCAGTCGAGGTGCTGGGAGGTCAGGGAGGCCGGCAGGGCCGCCGAGGTGTGCCTCGCAGATGGGGGAGGCGCCGTGCCCTTGCCCTCGCCCGTGTTCTTCCCCTCGTCCGACGCGCCACCGCCGCAGCCGGCCACCAGCAATGCGGCGGCCACGGCGGCCGCCCACCGCGAGACTCGCACCATGCGCACCCCCCTGACAGGCCCTGCGCGTCGTGCCGCGCCGGGCGTTCAGGCCATGGTAGGCGCCCCGGGCCAAGCCCGTGCGGGCCTGTGGATAACTCTCTGACCTGCGAGTTTACCGAGATTTCTTGGGTCGGACGCGTCCGCACTCGGGCGCGGTGCGCAGGGCGTCAGGAGCAGACCGTGCCGGGCTTGGGTTCCGTGCCGTCGAGCAGGTAGCCGTTCACCGCGCTCTGCACGCACCTGTTCTTGCTGTCGTACGCGCCGTGCCCCTGGCCCTTGTACGTCAGCTCGACGGCGACGCCCTTGCCGAGCGCGTCCACCATCTTCTTCGCGCCCTCGTACGGCGTGGCCGGGTCGCCGGTGTTGCCGACGACGAGGATGGGCGCCGACCCGGACGCGCTGACATCGGGATGGTCGGCCGCGCCCGGCACCGGCCAGTCGGTGCAGCTGATCATGGACCAGGCCAGGTAGTCGCCGAACAGCGGGGAGGCGGCGCGGAACTCGGGCAGCTTCCGCTGGACGTCGTCGGCGGTGTACCGCGGCTTCTCGTCGGCGCAGTTGATGGCGATGTTCGCCGCGGTGATGTTGCTGTACTCGCCGTTCTCGCTGCGGCCGTTCATCGAGTCCGACAGCAGCATGAGCACCTTGCCGTCGCCCTCGTACGCCTGCGCCAGGCCTTCGGTGAGGTACTCCCAGAAGTCCTTGGAGTACAGGGACTGCGCGATGCCGTTGGTGGCGGCGGTCTGGGTGAGCTGGCGCGGGAAGATCCCCGGGATCGGCTTCTTCTCCAGGTCGTTCAGCAGTTTCGCGATGCGGTCCTTGACGTCCTGGGCGGTGTTCCCGATCGGGCATTCCGTGCTCTTCGAGGTGCAGTCCGCGGCGAAGTTGTCGAGCGCGAGCTGGAACCCCTCGGCCTGCCCGAGCGCGCTCTGTTCCGGGTTCTGGGTGGGGTCGACGACGGCGTCGAGGACGGCGCGGCCGACGTTCTTCGGGAACAGGTGGGCGTAGACCCCGCCGAGTTCGGTGCCGTAGGAGATGCCGAAGTAGTGGAGTTTGGCGTCGCCGAGGACCTGGCGCATCAGGTCCATGTCGCGGGCCGCGTCCGTGGTGCGCACGTACGGCAGGATGCGCTGGGATTTCTTCTGACAGGCCGCGTTGAACTGCTTGGTGCGGTCCAGGAGTTGGGTGCGCTCGGCGCTGTCGTCGGGGGTCGCGTCCTGCTGGAAGTACACGTCCAGCTGGGAGTCGCTCTCGCACTTCACCGGTGCGCTGCGGCCGACCCCGCGCGGGTCGAAGCTGACCAGGTCGTAACGGGTGCGCAGGGCGGCGTAGTCGGTGCCGAACGCGGGCAGTGTGCTGACCCCGCTGCCGCCCGGGCCGCCGAAGTTGAACACGAGCGAGCCGATCCTTCTGCTCGCCGGACCGCTGGCCCTGGCACGGATGAGGGCGATGCCGATGGTGTCGCCCTTGGGCTTGCTCCAGTCCAGGGGCGCCTGCATGGTGGCGCACTGCCAGGTTCCGCCGTTCGGCAGCGGTGACGGGGCGCTGCCGCCGCCCTCCGCCTCGGAGGGTGCGGGGCAGTCCTTCCAGTCCAGCTTCTGCGCCGTGAGATCCCCGTCCTTCTTGCCGTCACCGCATCCGGCCAGCAGGGCGCAGAGCAGCACGGCTGCGGTGGTCAGGACGGTGGCGCGGCAGCGGGAGGGGTTCGCCATGCTCCCATCCTGGGGGCGCGCACGCCGGGGCGCTCGGGGCGCGGGCCGTCCGAGGTACGCCGGCGGCCCGCGCCGGGGCCGCTACAGGGCTCCCTTGCGGCTCAGGTGGTTGAAGGCCAGCCAGCCCGGCAGTACCGGGAGCCACAGGGTCAGCAGCCGGTACAAAAGCACGGCCGGCGCGGCGACCTCCTTGGGCAGGCCGACGGCGATCAGACCGACCGTGAGGGTCGCCTCCACCGCGCCCACGCCGCCCGGGGTGGGCGCCGCGGATCCGAGCGCGTTGCCGGCGAGGAAGACCACGGCGACGCTGGCGATGCTCAGCGAGGTCGAGCCGTCGCCGAACGCCCGGATGGAGGCGTCCAGGCACATCACGAAGCAGAAGGTCAGCAGCAGGATGCCGCCGATGCCGGTGATGAGCTTCTGCGGCCGCTGGAGCACGTCGAGCATGCGGGGCACCACACCCGCGAACAGCGACCTCACGCGCGTGACGACGAATTTCCGCAGGAACGGCACCGAGGTCACCACGAGCACCAGCACCGCGACCGTCAGCAGACCCGCGATGACCGTCCGGGACGGCGACAGGGACGGCGTCTTCTCGGTGCCGGTGAGATAGCCGAAGGACAGCAGCATCAGGATGTGGCAGCCGAGCCCCGCCAGCTGCGACGCGCCCACGCTCGCCACCGCGAGCCCCGGCCGGACCCCCGCGCGCTGGAGGTACCGCGTGTTGAGGGCCACACCGCCCACCGCGGCCGGTGCCACGATCTTCACGAACGAGCCGGCGACCTGAGCCGCCGCCGCCCGCAGGAACGGCACCCGCTCGGGCACGAACCCGAGCAGCTGCATCGCCGCCGCGACATAGCTGACCGCCGAGAACAGCACGGCCGCCACGACCCAGCCCCACTGCGCGTGGGCGACCAGCGGACCGAACTCGATGTGTGTGAGCTGCGTCAGCAGGAAGTACGCGCCGATGGCACCGGCGATGAAACTGATCAGGGTGCGCGGCCGCACCCGCTCCAGCCGGGCCGGCTCCACCGGTGCCTGCGGCCTGATCCGCAGCACCTCGTGGCGGATCTGGGTGAGCAGATCCTCCTCGCGCGCTTCCTCGATGGCTTCGTCGATGGCCCGCTTCTCGGCCCGGGCCTCGGCGCGTACGGCCTTCTTGTCGGCCTTTCTGCCGGCCTTGGCGGAGACGCCCGCGCCGTCGTCCTGCGCGGCTTCCTCCAGCCGGGCCTGCTTGGCTTGCCGGGAGGCCTCCAGGACCGCCTCACGCTCGCGCTGGGCCCGCTCCCGGGCCAGTCTGCGCAGCGTCGCGCGCGTGGAGCGGGTCAGGGCGATCGGCTGGAGCAGCGGCAGACAGTCGGCGACCGCGTCCGGCCCGAGCACCCGGACCGCCGAGGCCACGGCCCGCTCGGCACCCACGCGCAGTCCGAGGGTGGTGAGCAGCTGGGCCACGTCCATGCGCAGCAGCAGATCGCCGGCCGCGATCTCGCCGCCGCGCAGCTCCGTGAGGATCACCGTGCCGGAACGATCCACCAGAACCGCGTCACCGGCCAGCCTGCGGTGTGCGATGCGCCGGGACTGCAACGCCCGCACCTGCTGCCAGGTGTTCCGCAGCAGCTCGTCGGTGATCTCCTCGTCGGCCAGCGAGTCCAGGGTGCGCCCGCCGGTGTGCTCGTAGACGAGCATCACCGCGTCGGGGCCCAGCTCGGAGGTGGCGATCAGCTTGGGCGCGTTGGCGCCCGCCGCGATCGCCGCGTACGCCAGCAGCGCCTCCTGCTCCAGGGCCTGACGCAGGGATTGCAGGCTGGAGCGGGTGGCGAAGCCGCGCAGGGTCAGATTGCGCCAGGCCCGGTAGAAGAAGCCCTGCGCCTGCTGCTCCCGGTCGACGACCGTGACGTCCAGCGGCGGACCGTCCTCCAGGGTGACGAAGTAGCGCCGGCCGCGGTCGCCGTTCTCCGTCTCGGAGGTCTCCTCGCGGGCCGCGCTGAGCGGGCGGAAACCGACGTGCCTGAGGCCCGCCATCAGGGTCTGCCCGGTGGGCCGCACATTGGGCGAGCCGACGGCGTACAGGGTGCCGTAGGCGATGGTCCAGCCGATCAGCACCGTCAGGATGATCGAGAACGGTGTCGTGTAGCCGGTGACCAGCATCGAGAACGCGTCGAGCAGCAGCACGATCCACAGCACCGCGCGCCAGCGGGGTCTGCGGGACATGCCGACGGCCGTCATATAGGCGATGACGGGCGCCAGATAGCCGTGCACCGGGTCGGTGAGCGCGTGCAGGTCGCCCGGCGCGGGCTGGGTCAGCGCCTCCTGGATCGAGTCCGGGGCGGCCCGGGCGACCCACAGGTCGGTGGCCAGGGTCACACCGTGGGCGAGGACGGCCGCCAGGACGCCGTCGGCGATGCGCAGCCCGTCGCGTTTGATCAGCCGCTCGATCGCGAAGGCGACCGGGACCAGCAGGATCGCGATGCTGGACGCCAGCCCGGCGAATCTGATCAGCAGGTCGGGGGCCTGGCCGGTGCCCTTGTTGATGTCCTGTTCGAGGCCCGAGGTGGTGCCGTGCGCGAATCCGGCGATCGCCAGCACCACGACGATGGCGAGCACGCCGACCAGGAGCCGCATCAGGTCGGAGGGGCGGTGCACGCGCGCGGGGAGCAGGGGTTCGTCGCCCTCCACCGCCTCGGCGTGCGCGTCGTCGCCGGCGCCGCGGTCGGGCGGCGGATTCTGGGGGATGTGCTCCCCCTCGGCCGCGGTGTCGTCGCCACGCGCGCGCGTGGCGTCGTCCGTGGGTCTGCTGGTGTCGTCCCCGTGCGCCTTCTGGGCGTCATCGCCCGCGGGGGCGGGGCCGGGGCGCGCGGCGGCGCCAGGGGTGCCCGCCGCGCCTTCGGGGTGCACACCCTGCTGATTCATGGTCTCTTCTTGGTCTCGTATCACCGGTCACCGCCCGCACGATGGTGGCATGCCCCGCCGACACGCGCGGGCATCAGGGTGCGGATGCGCGGGCGCACAGTCTGCCGGAAGCGCAGCCGCGGAGCGAGTGGGCCGCGCTGTCGGAGGGGTGCGGCAGGATGGGCCGAATGAGCGAGCAGAGCCCCGCCGGGGACACCCCAGAGGCGCACGGCGACGCGCTGCCGGAGTACGCGGAGCGGGTCCTCCAGGTCGCCGAGCTGATCCCGCCCGGCCGGGTGATGACCTACGGGGACGTCGCCGAGTGGCTCGAGGAGGGAGGTCCCCGCCAGGTCGGCCGGGTGATGTCCCTCTACGGCGGCGCGGTGCCGTGGTGGCGGGTCGTACGGGCCGACGGCGTGCTGCTGCCCGGACACGAGCTGCGGGCGCTCGCCCACTACCGCGCGGAGGGCACGCCGCTGAAGCAGGCGGGCCGGGCCGCGGAGGGCCATCTGCCGCGGCTCGACATGCGGCGCGCCCGCTGGGACGGCGGCGCAGGTGCTGAGGCTCACACCTGACAGCTTCCGCCATCGGCGGCCGCCGGGGACGAGCCGTGGTCCGAACGGGTGACGGCGGGGACACCCGGGGCATGACGTACGTTCGATGGGTACGGGACTCGCGTGACGCGGGCGCCGCGAGGGAAGAAACGGAAGTCCTCCTTCCGCCCTGAGCCGCGGCGTAGCGTCGGCTGCGCGTGTCCCCTTCACCCCGCGGCCACCGCCTCGCGCGCGTGACCGCCTGCCCACCAGCACAACCACCAGGACCGGCCGACCACGTGAGCTCCTCTTCCTCCACCAGGCACCAGCCGCACCCCCAGGTGCGGCCGGGGAGCCGTGGCGCTTACCGACTGGTTCGTACCCCGCCGGACCGCGTGGACTCCCCTCGCCTGGACGCGGCCCAGCAGACCGTGGTCGACCACGGCTCGGGCCCGCTGCTCGTCCTCGCTGGCCCCGGCACCGGAAAGACCACCACCCTGGTCGAGTCCGTCGCCGGGCGCATCGCGCGGGGCGCCGACCCCGAGCGGATCCTGGTCCTCACCTTCAGCCGCAAGGCGGCCGTCGACCTGCGCGACCGCATGGCCCTGCGCATCGGTGCCGCCCGCGCGCCCCGGGCGACCACCTTCCACTCGTACGCCTACGCCCTGCTCCGCGCCCACCAGGACAGCGGCCTGTTCGCCGAGCCGCTGCGTCTGCTCTCCGGCCCCGAGCAGGACGTCACCGTCCGTGAGCTGCTCGCCGGTCAGCCCGAGCTGGAGCGGCTCGGCCTGAACCATGTGCGCTGGCCGGACGAGCTGCGCGCCTGCCTCACCACACGCGGTTTCGCCGACGAGGTCCGCGCGGTGCTCGCCCGCACCCGTGAGCTGGGGCTCGCGCCCGCCGCGCTGGACGCCTTCGCCCGCCGTACCGGCCGCCCCGACTGGCGGGCGGCCGCGGCGTTCCTCGCCGAGTACCTCGACGTGCTCGACCTCCAGGGCGTGATCGACTACGCGGAACTCGTCCACCGCGCGGTGCTGCTCGCCCGCCGCCCCGAGGTCGCCGCCCGGCTCGCCGGCCAGTACGACGCCGTGTACGTGGACGAGTACCAGGACACGGACCCCGCCCAGGTGCGGCTCCTGCACGCGCTGGCCGGCGGCGGCCGCACCCTGGTGGCCTTCGGCGATCCCGACCAGTCGATCTACACCTTCCGGGGCGCCGACGTGAACGGCATCCTCGACTTCCCCGCGGCCTTCCCGCGCCCGGACGGACGCCCCGCGCCCGTGCAGGTGCTGCGCACCTCCCGGCGCTCCGGAGCCGCCCTGCTGGCCGCGACCCGGCTGATCACCCAGCGCATGCCCCTGCCCCGGCTGCCCGCCGACACGGTCCGCACCCACCGCGAGCCGACGGCCGTACGGGACGGCGGCCGCGTCGAGGTCTACACGTACCCGACGCTCGGTACGGAGATGGACAACATCGCGGACATCCTGCGCCGGGCGCACCTGGAGGACGGCGTCCCCTGGCGCGAGATGGCCGTCCTGGTACGGGCCGGCTCCCGCAGCCTGCCCACCCTCCGCCGCGCCCTCACCGCGGCCGGTGTCCCCCTGGACATCGACGGCGACGATCTCCCGCTGCGCCACGAACCGGCCGTGGCCCCCCTGCTGACAGCCCTCCGCGCGGTCGCCACCGCGGAAGCGCGGCGCCAGGAAGGCACGCGGCCGACGATCCCGGCGACCGACACGGAGACGGCCTCCGGCGGGACGGCCTCCGGCGGGGCGGGCTCCGGTGAGGCGGCTCCGGCCGGGACCTCCTCTGAGGCGGCCTCCGGGGTGGCCGACGCCGAGGCGGCACCCGGCGAGCCGGGCTCCCGTGAGGTGGCTCCCGGCATGGGGACCTCGTCCGGCGAAGCCTCTGACCAGGCTGACGGAGCACCCTCGTCCGGCGAAGCCTCTGACCAGGCTGACGGAGCACCCTCGCTCGGCGAAGCCTCTGACCAGGCTGACGGAGCACCCTCGCTCGGCGAAGCCTCTGACCAGGCTGACGGAGCACCCTCGCCCGGCGAAGCCTCCGGCCCGGCCGACGGAGCACCCTCCGCCGACGGTGCCGGCGCCTCTGCCCTGGGCGACTGTTGGCTGGACACCGAGACCGCGCTCACCCTGCTCGCCTCCCCCCTCGCCGGTATGGACGCCGCCGATCTACGTCGTCTCGGGCGTGCCCTGCGCGACGAGGAGCGGGCCGCCGGGAATCCGCTGCCGCCGCCGTCCGACGAGCTGCTCACGCGGGCGCTCGCGGAGCCCGAGCGCCTGGCGGTGCACGACCCGGCCTACGCGCGCGGTGCGCAGCGCCTCGGCGCGCTGCTGCGCACCGCACGGGAACGCCTCGCGGCCGGCGGCACGGCCGAGGAGGCACTGTGGGACCTCTGGGACGGCACACCCTGGCCCGGGCGGCTGGAGCGGGCCGCCCGGCGCGGCGGCGCGGCGGGCCGCAACGCCGACCGCGACCTGGACGCCGTCTGCGCGCTGTTCGCCACCGCCGCGCGCGCGGAGGAGCGCACCGGAGGCCGTGGCGCCCTGAACTTCCTGGAGGAGATCGAGGCCGAGGACATCGCGGCCGACACCCTCACCCGCCGCGTGGTGCGGCCCGAAGCCGTCCGCCTGATGACCGCGCACCGCGCCAAGGGCCTGGAGTGGCGGCTGGTCGTCGTCGCCGGCGTCCAGGAGGGGCTCTGGCCCGACCTGCGCCGGCGCGGCTCGCTGCTGGAGGCCGACCGGATCGGCCGGGACGGACTCGCCGAACCGCTGACCCCGGGCGCGCTGCTCGCCGAGGAACGCCGCCTGTTCTACGTCGCCGCCACGCGCGCGCGTGAACGGCTCGTCGTCACCGCCGTGAAGGCCCCGGCCGACGACGGCGACCAGCCCTCCCGGTTCCTGACCGAACTCGGCGTCGAGCCGAAGGACGTCACCGGCCGTCCGCGCCGTCCGCTGTCGGTCGCCGCACTCGTCGCCGAGCTGCGCGCGACCACGGTCGATCCGCGCGTGTCCGCCGCGCTGCGCGAGGCGGCCGCCCGCCGGCTGGCCCGGCTGGCCGCGCTCGCCGACGAGGACGGCCGCCCGCTGGTGCCGTCCGCGCACCCCTACCGCTGGTGGGGGATGTTCGAGCCCACCGAGAGCAGGGTGCCGCTGCGCCGCCCCGACGAGCCCGTCGTCCTCTCCGGCAGCGCGCTCGACCAGCTCGCCAACACCTGCGCGCTGCAATGGTTCCTCGGCCGCGAGGTCAAGGCGGACGCGCCCGCGACGACCGCGCAGGGCTTCGGCAACGTCGTCCACGTCCTCGCCGACGAGGTCGCCTCCGGCCGTACCCCGGCCGACCTCGATGTGCTCATGGAGCGCCTCGACTCGGTGTGGAACGCGCTCGCCTTCGACGCGCCCTGGAAGTCCCGGCAGGAGAAGGACAACGCGCGCGTGGCGCTCGAGCGCTTCCTGAACTGGCACGTCCTGGACCGCGCGGGGCGCACCCCGGTGGCCAGCGAGCAGGACTTCGACGTCACCCTCGAAGCGGGCGGCTACCAGGTCCGCATCCGGGGCCAGATGGACCGCGTGGAGACCGACGGCGACGGCCGGGCCTATGTGGTCGACTTCAAGACCGGCAAGCAGGCGCCCAGCGCCGCCGAGGTGGCCCGCCACCCCCAGCTGGCCGTCTACCAGCTCGCCGTCCGCGAGGGCGCCGTCGACACCGCCTTCGCCGACGCCCGCCCCGATCCGGGCGGCGCCGAACTGGTCCACCTCAGACAGGGCGCCGCCAAACGCGACGGCGGCGAGACCCTGCCCAGGACGCAGGCGCAGGAGCCGCTGTCGGGGGAGTGGGTCGGCGACCTGCTGGCCACCGCAGCCGGGAAGGTCCTGGACGAGCGGTTCACCCCGAGCACCGGCCAGCACTGCACCCACTGCGCCTTCCGCGCCTCGTGCAGCGCCCGGCCCGAGGGCCGGCACGTGGTCGAGTGAGCCGACACCGGCGGGAGTGACGCACGGCCACCGGGGGGGGGAGTGACGCATGGCCGCCGGGGGAGTGACGCACGGCACGACCGCCGCTGACCTGCGTCTTCTCCGCCCGGACCGGTGGATGTGCGCTCGGCTGTCAGTGCCCGCCGCTAGCCTTTTCCGACATGCCCGCCCGTATCACCGACCCCGAGCAGCTCAAGGAGCTTCTCGGCATCCCGTTCACCCCGGAGCAGACGGCCTGCATCACCGCGCCGCCCGCCCCGCAGGTCATCGTGGCCGGAGCCGGATCGGGCAAGACGACCGTGATGGCGGCCCGCGTGGTCTGGCTGGTCGGCACCGGACAGGTCGCGCCGGAACAGGTCCTCGGCCTGACCTTCACCAACAAGGCCGCGGGCGAGCTGGCCGAACGCGTCCGCAAGGCACTCATCAAGGCCGGCGTCACCGACCCCGACGTCATCGACCCGGACAATCCGCCGGGCGAGCCGGTGATCTCCACCTACCACGCCTTCGCCGGACGGCTGCTCACCGACCACGGTCTGCGCCTCGGCCTGGAGCCCACCTCCCGGCTGCTCGCCGACGCCACCCGCTATCAGCTCGCCGCCCGTGTGCTGCGCGAGGCGCCCGGCCCCTACCCGGCGCTGACCCGCTCCTTCGCCGACCTGGTCAGCGACCTGCTCGCGCTCGACGCCGAACTGTCCGAACACCTCGTCACCCCCGAGGAACTGCGCGCCTGGGACGCCGACCTGCTGGACACCCTGCACGGCGCCAAGCTCACCAACGCCGACCTGCGCAAGGTCCCCGAGACCGCCGCCGCGCGCCGGGAACTCGCCGATCTCGTCCAGCGCTACCGGGCCGCCAAGCGCGAGCGGGACCTGCTCGACTTCGGCGACCAGATCGCCCTGTCCGCCCGTCTCGCCCGCATCCCCGAGGTGGGCCGGCTGCTGCGCGAGGAGTTCCGCGTCGTCCTCCTGGACGAGTACCAGGACACCTCCGTCGCCCAGCGCGTCCTGCTGGCCGGGCTGTTCGGTGCGGGCACCGGCCACCCGGTGACCGCCGTCGGCGACCCCTGCCAGGCCATCTACGGCTGGCGCGGCGCCTCCGTCGCCAACCTCGACGACTTCCCCACGCACTTCGCCCACGCCGACGGCCGCCCCGCCACCCGGCAGGCGCTCAGCGAGAACCGCCGCAGCGGCGGCCGCCTCCTCGACCTCGCCAACGGCCTCGCCGAGCCGCTGCGCGCCATGCACGCGGGCGTGCAGGCCCTGCGCCCGGCCCCCGGCGCCGAGTACGACGGCACGGTCCGCTGCGCGCTGCTGCGCACCCACGCCGAGGAGATCGACTGGATCGCCGACTCCGTCGCCCACCTCGTGCACACCGGCACGCCCCCCGGCGAGATCGCCGTGCTGTGCCGTACGGCCACCGACTTCGCCGAGATCCAGGGCGCCCTCGTCACCCGGGACATCCCCGTCGAGGTGGTCGGCCTGTCCGGGCTGCTGCATCTGCCCGAGGTCGCCGACCTCGTCGCCGTCTGCGAGGTGCTCCAGGACCCGGGCGCCAACGCCTCCCTGGTGCGGCTGCTGACCGGTCCGCGCTGGCGCATCGGCCCGCGCGATCTCGCCCTGCTGGGCCGGCGGGCCCGGCTGCTGGTCGCCCACGCGCGCGTGGCGGACACCGACGACCCGGACCGCCGGCTCGCCGCGGCCGTGGAGGGGGTCGACCCGTCCGAGGTGATATCGCTCGCCGACGCCCTCGACACCTTCGTCGACGCACCCGTGGAGACCGCCGCGGACGACGACGGGCTGCCGTTCTCGCCGGACGCGCGCGTGCGCTTCGCCCGCCTGGCCACCGAGCTGCGCGAACTGCGCCGCTCGCTGGCCGACCCGCTGATGGACGTACTGCACCGGGTCCTGGCCGTCACCGGCCTGGAGGTGGAGCTGTCGGCGTCCCCGCACGCCCTGGCCGCCCGCCGCCGCGAGACCCTGTCCAACTTCCTCGACGTCGCCGCCTCCTTCGCGGCCAGCGACGGCGAGGCCACCCTGCTGGCCTTCCTCGGCTTCCTGCGCACCGCCGCCCAGTACGAGAAGGGCCTCGACAACGCGCTGCCCGGCGGCGAGAACACCGTCAAGGTGCTCACCGCGCACAAGTCCAAGGGCCTGGAGTGGGACGTCGTCGCCGTGCCCGGCCTGGTCAGCGGCACCTTCCCCAGCGCCCAGGGCCGCGAGAAGTGGACCGCGCAGGCCAAGGTGGTCCCGCACGCCCTGCGCGGCGACGCCGACACCCTGCCCGACGCCGGATCCTGGGACGCGCGCGGCATGAAGGCGTTCCACGAGGCCATGAAGGAGCACCAGCACACCGAGGAGCTGCGCCTCGGCTACGTCACCTTCACCCGCCCGCGGTCCCTGCTGCTCGGCTCCGGCCACTGGTGGGGCCCCAGCCAGAAGAAGCCGCGGGGCCCCTCCGACTTCCTCAAGGCCCTGTACGACCACTGCGCGGCCGGACACGGCGAGATCGAGGCCTGGGCCGAGGAACCCGCCGAGGACGAGGAGAACCCGGCCCTCGGCACGCCCACGGCCGACCAGGTGTGGCCGCTGCCGCTGGACGCCGCGGCGCTGGCTCGCCGCCGCGCGGCCGCCGAGACCGTCCTCGCCCACCTGGACACCCTGGCCGCCCAGCCGGACGGCTCCCCGCCTGCGGCCCACGACCCCGCCGCCTTCGAGGATCCCGACTGGCCCCCGCCCCCGGACGACGAGGATCCGTACGGCCCGGACGCCTACGGCGACGAACCCCCGTACGACGATCCCGACGACTGGGACTCCTGGGGAGCGGACCGGCCGACGGTCCCGCACCAGGCGACCGCCCCCGCCGAGCCGGAACCCCGCCCCACCCGGGACGAGCGCACCCCCGAGGAGGAGCTGACCCCCGAGGAGGCCCGCACCGTCGCCTCCTGGGACCGCGACCTGGACGCCCTCACCGGCGAGCTGCTGCGCGCCCGCAGGACCGTCACGGACGTTCCGCTGCCCGCCAGCCTGACCGCGTCCCAGCTGCTGCTTCTCGCCGCCGACCCGGACGGGCTCGCACAGGAACTCGCACGCCCCATGCCGCGCCCCCCACAACCGGCCGCGCGCCGGGGCATCCGCTTCCACGCCTGGGTCGAGGCCCGCTTCGAGGAGCTGACGCTGCCCCTGCTGGAACCGGACGAGCTGCCGGGCAGCGACGCCGAGATCAGCGACGAGCGCGACCTGGAAGCCCTTAAAGAGGCCTTCGAACGCACCGAGTACGCCCGGCGCACCCCGTACCGGGTGGAGGCGCCCTTCCAGCTCACGCTCGCCGGCCGTGTCGTCCGCGGCCGCATCGACGCCGTCTACCGGAACGGACACGGGTCGTCGGCGACGTACGAGATCGTGGACTGGAAGACCGGTCACCACCGCACCGCCGACCCGCTCCAGCTCGCGGTGTACCGCCTGGCCTGGGCCGAGCAGCAGGGCGTGCCGCTCGCCTCGGTCACGGCCGCCTTCCTGTACGTGCGCAGCGGTGAGGTCGTACGCCCCGCGCACCTCCCGGACCGGGCCGCGCTGGAGCGGCTGCTCGACGGCGAACCGGAACCGGGCCCCGGTGTCACCGAAGTGACACGGGGCGGAACCTAGGTGTGACGAACCGCCCGCCGAGGATGTCGGTGCGGGCCGATAGGCTCGTGAGCATGAGCCAGACCCCGGACAGCGCCGTCCGCACGTACATCGAGCAGCACCGCGCCGCCTTCCTCGACGACCTCGCCGCATGGCTGCGCATCCCTTCCGTGTCGGCCCAGCCCGAGCACGCGCCCGACGTACGGCGCAGCGCCGAATGGCTCGCCGCCAAGCTGCGCGAGACCGGCTTCCCGACCGCCGAGATCTGGCCGACCGACGGCGCCCCGGCCGTGTTCGCCGAGTGGCCCTCGGGCGACCCGGACGCGCCGACCGTCCTGGTCTACGGCCACCACGACGTGCAGCCCGCCGCCCGCGAGGACGGCTGGGACAGCGAGCCCTTCGAGCCGGTCGTCCGCGACAACCGCCTCTACGCGCGCGGTGCGGCCGACGACAAGGGCCAGGTGTTCTTCCACACACTGGGCGTCCGCGCCCACCTCGCCGCCACCGGCCGCACCGCCCCCGCCGTCAACCTGAAGCTGCTCGTCGAGGGCGAGGAGGAGTCCGGCTCCCCGCACTTCCGGGCCCTGGTGGAGCAGCGGGCCGAGCGGCTCGCCGCCGACGCCGTGATCGTCTCCGACACCGGCATGTGGGCCGAGGACACCCCCACCGTGTGCACCGGCATGCGCGGCCTCGCCGAGTGCGAGATCCGGCTGTACGGCCCCGACCAGGACATCCACTCCGGATCCTTCGGCGGCGCCGTGCCCAACCCGGCCACCGCCGTCGCCCGCCTGGTCGCCGCCCTGCACGACGAGCACGCGCGCGTGGCCGTCCCCGGCTTCTACGACGGCATCGTCGAGCTGACCGACCGCGAGCGCGAACTCTTCGCCGAGCTGCCCTTCGACGAGGAGCGCTGGCTGCGCACCGCCAAGTCCTACGCCGCCCAGGGCGAGGCCGGACACACCACCCTGGAGCGCATCTGGGCCCGCCCGACCGCCGAGGTCAACGGCATCGGCGGCGGCTACCAGGGCGCCGGCAGCAAGACGATCATCCCGTCCACGGCGCTGGTCAAGCTCTCGTTCCGGCTGGTCGCGGGCCAGGAGCCGGACCACATCGAGAAGGCCGTCCGCGCCTGGGTCGCCGACCAGATACCCGCCGGCATCCGCTGCGAGATCGACTTCGGCTCCGCCACGCGCCCCTGTCTGACCCCGCTCGGCCACCCCGCGCTGGAGTCCGTGGCCCGCGCGATGGGCCGCGCCTTCCAGAGCCCCGTCCGCTACACCCGCGAGGGCGGCTCCGGCCCCGCCGCCGACCTCCAGGAAGTCCTCGGAGCCCCCGTGCTCTTCCTGGGCATCTCCGTCCCCTCCGACGGCTGGCACGCCCCGAACGAGAAGGTCGAGCTGGACCTGCTCCTCAAGGGCGTCGAGACCAGCGCGTACCTGTGGGGCGACCTGGCCGAGAACTGGCGTCCCGCATCCTGACCGGACGGCGCCGTACGGACGGCATCGCGCGCGGGGCACACTGGAGGGACGCCCCGCCCGCCCCGCCCGCGCCCGGCCCGGTGCCGCCCACTCCGTGTCCCGCCGAACCGCCCGCCGAACCGAACCGCCGCCACTGGGGGAGTTGGAAGCACCCGTGACCACCTGGACCGACGACACCGCCGACCGACCCATCTCGCTGACCGCTCCGAGCGGCATCGACCGCGCCGCGCACCACCGGCTGGACGAGGCCTGGCTCGCGGCGGCGTGGAGCCACCCCACGACCCGCTGCTTCGTGGTCTCCGGCGGCCAGGTGCTCATCGACGAGACACCGGACGGCCGGACCGAGCTGGTCATGACGCCGTCGTTCGAGGCCCCGCTCACCGAGGCGCACCGCTACTTCCTCGGCATCGACGAGGAGGGCGTGAGCTACTTCGCGCTCCAGAAGGACTCGCTGCCCGGCCGGATCGACCAGTCGGCGAGACCGGCGGGCCTGCGCGAGGCGGGCCTGCTGCTGTCGCCGCGCGACGCCGGGCTCATGGTCCACGCGGTCGGCCTGGAGAACTGGCAGCGCACCCACCGCTTCTGCTCCCGCTGCGGCGAGCGCACGGTCATCGCCGCCGCCGGGCACATCCGCCGCTGCTCGGCCTGCGGAGCCGAGCACTACCCGCGCACCGACCCGGCCGTGATCATGGCCGTGACCGACGCGGACGACCGCATCCTGCTCGGCCGGCAGATGCACTGGCCCGAGGGCCGCTTCTCCACGCTCGCCGGGTTCGTGGAGCCGGGCGAGTCCATCGAGCAGGCGGTGCGCCGCGAGGTGTCGGAGGAGGTCGGCGTCACCGTCGGCCCGGTCGAGTACGTCGCCAGCCAGCCCTGGCCCTTCCCGTCCAGCCTGATGCTCGGCTTCATGGCCCGCGCGACCACCACGGAGATCGACGTCGACGGCGACGAGATCCACGAGGCCCGCTGGTTCTCCCGCGAGGAGCTGCACGACGCCTTCGAGTCCGGCGAGGTGCTGCCGCCCTACGGCATCTCCATCGCCGCCCGGCTGATCGAGATGTGGTACGGCAAGCCGCTGCCGACCCGCGGCTCCTTCTGAGACACCCGCACGTAGGCTGCGGCGTCCTGGTGTGGGACAAAACAGAGCGGGGCGGCCCCTGACGGATCAGGGACCGCCCCGCTGCCGCGAAGCCGCTCAGCGCGTCACGCGGCCAGCTTCTGCTTCACCTGGGCCAGCGACGGGTTCGTCAGCGTCGAGCCGTCCGCGAAGAGCACGGTCGGAACCGTCTGGTTCCCGCCGTTCGCCTTCTCCACGAAGGCGGCGGACGCGGGGTCCTGCTCGATGTTGATCTCGGTGTAGGCGATGCCCTCCCGGTCCAGCTGGCTCTTCAGCCGCCGGCAGTAGCCGCACCACGTCGTGCTGTACATCGTCACAGTGCCCTGCATGTGTCTCGCGCTCCTCGGGACTGGGGAAAAGTCGTCCAGGGGGAGAACGTAAGCCACCGGCCCGCCATTCCCACCCGGGGTATGACCGACCCGTGTGACACCTGCCGCATTAATACGACGAAACCCTCCCGCCTGTGGACAACCGACGCGGCAGCCCCGGGCGACCTGGCAGCATGGCGGTGTGACAGCAGCAACGCACTCCCCTCTCTTCCCGCAGGTACCGGCCTCGGCCGACGCGGTGCTCGAAGGGCTCGACCCCGAGCAGCGCGAGGTGGCCACCGCCCTGCACGGACCGGTGTGCGTGCTGGCCGGAGCCGGCACCGGCAAGACCCGGGCGATCACCCACCGCATCGCCTACGGCGTGCGCGCCGGGATCCTCCAGCCGTCCAGCGTGCTCGCCGTCACCTTCACCAACCGCGCCGCCGGAGAGATGCGCGGCCGGCTCCGCCAGCTCGGCGCCCAGGGCGTCCAGGCCCGCACTTTCCACTCCGCCGCCCTCCGCCAGCTCCAGTACTTCTGGCCGAAAGCGATCGGTGGCAGCATGCCCCGGATCGCCGAACGCAAGCTCCAGCTCGTCGCGGACGCGGCCGCCGCCTGCGGCACCCGGCTCGACCGGGGCGAGCTGCGCGATGTGACCGCGGAGATCGAATGGTCCAAGGTCACCCAGACCGTCCCCGCGGACTACCCGTACGCGGCTGCGAAGGCCGGCCGCGAGGCCCCGCGCGACCCGGCCGAGATCGCCCATCTCTACGCGGCCTACGAGGACGTCAAACGCGACCGCGCGGTGATCGACTTCGAGGACGTCCTGCTGCTGACCGTCGCCATCCTCCAGGACCGGCAGGACATCGCCGAACAGGTCCGCGCCCAGTACCAGCACTTCGTGGTCGACGAGTACCAGGACGTCAGCCCGCTCCAGCAGCGGCTGCTCGAGCTGTGGCTCGGCGACCGCGACAACCTGTGCGTCGTCGGTGACGCCAGCCAGACGATCTACTCGTTCACGGGCGCAACCCCCGACCACCTCCTCGACTTCCGCGTCCGCCACCCGCACGCCACCGTCGTCAAACTGGTCCGCGACTACCGCTCCACCCCCCAGGTGGTGCGCCTCGCCAACGGCCTGCTCGCCCAGGCCCGCGGCCGCGCCGCCGACCACCGGCTGGAACTGGTCTCCCAGCGCGCCGCGGGCCCCGAACCCGGCTACACCGAGTACGCCGACGAGCCCGCCGAGGCCGAAGGCGCCGCCCGCCGCATCCGCGAACTGATCGACGCCGGCGTCCCCGCCGCCGAGATCGCCGTCCTGTTCCGTACGAACGCCCAGTCCGAGACCTACGAACAGGCACTCGCCGACGCCGGCGTCCCCTACCAGCTGCGCGGCGCCGAGCGCTTCTTCGACCGGCCGGAGGTGCGCAAGGCGGGCGCGGCCCTGCGCGCCGCCGCCCGCTTCGGAGGCAACGACTCCCTGCTGGACGACGTCGTCGACCTGCCCTCACAGGTGCGGGCCGTGCTGTCCGGCGAAGGCTGGACCGACCAGCCGCCGGCCGGCTCCGGAGCCGTCAGGGAGCGCTGGGAGTCCCTCGCCGCCCTGTTCAGCCTGGCCCAGGACCTCGCCGCCGCCAGGCCGGGCGCCACTCTCGCCGATTTCGTGGCCGAGTTGGACGAACGGAGCAACGCCCAGCACGCCCCGACCGTGCAGGGCGTCACCCTCGCCTCCCTGCACGCCGCCAAGGGACTGGAGTGGGACGTCGTCTTCCTGGTCGGCGTCGCCGAGGGCATGCTCCCCATCACCTACGCCAAGACCGACGAGCAGATCGAGGAGGAACGCCGCCTCCTCTATGTCGGCGTCACCCGCGCCCGTGAACGGCTCCATGTCTCCTGGGCGCTGTCCCGGTCCCCCGGCGGCCGGCCGAACCGCAGACCCAGCCGCTTCCTGGACGGCCTGCGCCCCGGCACCACCCCCACCGTCGGCCGCTCCGGCGCCGGTGCCGCCGGCAGCGTCGAGCGCGGGACCACCCCGGTCGCCGGCGCCGCACCCCGCCGCACCCAGCGCACCCCGGCCCGCTGCCGGGTCTGCGGCCGCACCCTCACCGACGCCGGTGAGATGAAACTGATGCGCTGCGAGGACTGCCCCTCCGACATGGACGAGGGGCTCTACGAGCGGCTGCGGGAGTGGCGGGCGGTCCAGGCGGAGCGCAGCGGCCAGCCCGACTTCTGCGTGTTCACCGACCGCACCCTGATCGCCATCGCCGAGGCGCGGCCCGAGAACACCGCCGAACTCTCCCGCATCCCCGGCGTCCTCAGCCGCAAGCTGCGCAGCTACGGCGCCGACGTTCTGGCCATCTGCGCAGGCCAGACACTCGGGGACGCCGACGTGAGCGAGTGATACGAACTCGTCGAAAAAATAGTTTGCGCATGCCCCGGCAATCCCCATAGGTTCTAGGCACGGAAGCAACGGCCTTCTCCAAGGGCCGGACTCCGTGTTGTACTTGCATATCCGCACGGACTGGTTCACCCCAGTCCCATGAGACGCCGAGAGGAGGCGAGTCCAGTGATCAGCATCAACACCAGCACCAACAGCACGGCCAAAATGACCGATCGCTCGGCCGTCTCCCTGTCCATGCTCGGCGTCTCGTACCAGGGCACCGGTCTGTCCGGCATTCGTGCCGTCCGTCCGGCGTCCTCCCTGTCCCTCGCGGGTCTTCCCGTCCGCGAGCGGAATGAGCGGAACGAGCGACCGACCAAGGCACTGGAAACGGTAGAGGCACAGGCACATGCCTATGCCTTTGCGGCGGCCGGTGCCGGATTCCGCAAGCAGACGACGCAGCACCACCTGATGTGGGCCTTCCGTGGGCCAGAACCCTGGAGTGATCCAGCCTGATCGCCGATCAGGCCGGCGCCTTCAGGGCCGCGGAACCCCATCCGGGATCCGCGGCCCTTCTGTTTTCCCCGAACGGGGACGACGGGACGAAGGGGCCTCGGGACAACGAAAGAACCCGGTACCAAGCCACCCGGTCAACCGGCCGGACCGACAGACGAGGAAGACGAACCGTGCAACTCGAAGCGCACGCCCCGTCCGTACCGCCTTCGCAAACGATCCCCCCGCCCGGCCTCACGGAGGACTCCACCTTGACCCCCCTCACCGCGCTCACCGCGCTCGACGACGCCATCGAGAACCTCGGCGTACCCGTCCCGTGCCGCTCCTACGACCCGGAGGTCTTCTTCGCCGAGTCGCCCGCGGACGTCGAGTACGCCAAGTCCCTGTGCCGCACCTGCCCGCTGATGGAGGCCTGCCTCGCCGGCGCCAAGGAGCGGCGTGAGCCCTGGGGTGTCTGGGGCGGCGAGCTGTTCGTCCAGGGTGTCGTCGTCGCCCGGAAGCGGCCGCGTGGTCGCCCGCGGAAGAACCCGGTCACGGCATGAACACCGCAGGAACGATCGATCGCCCCCTCACGCACGACCCCAAGAAGCAGGCCCCGATGAAGCCGTCCACCAGCGAGCCCGCAGGCTCCGCGACCCCAGACTTCACCACCACCGGCGCCACCGAGGCGCGCCAGAACAGGACCCGAGAGATGCAACTCATGCAAGAAGCCCTGGCCCGTGCGCATATGCACGAGCGACTCCATGACGCCCGCAGGGAGGGCCGGGCCATGAGCCTGGTCGTCGCCCAGCGGATGCAGCGCCGGGCCGAGCGCGCCTCGCTGCGCGCCCGCCGGGCGCTGGCCATGGCCGTCATGCAGTAATTCGCACACCTGAAGCAGTGACCCCCGGCACCGGGGGGTGCAGCCTCCCCGCGGGGGCCGGTCCGGCCGAACGGACCGGCCCCCGCGGTGCGTTGTGCGCGCGAACACCCGGGCGCGGCGATATCGTCGCCGGGTGACGAGTCTTCCCGGCAGTGATCAGGGCGGCTCCACCGAGGAGCCCCGGGCGCCCGTGGTGTGCGCCCGCTGCGGCACCTCCGCGGCCGGCCCTCCGCCGGTCACCTGGACCTGTTCCGTGGAGAGCGGCGTCCGCCGGTTCTTCTGCGACAGCTGCTCCCGGGAGAACCTGCGGGCCATCGAGGGGCGGCTGGACTCGGCCTGGTGGTGACAGCCGGTGCGACGGCTCAGGCCTCCGCCGCCTGCTCCTCCTCGGGCAGCTCGGGTGCCTGCTCCTCCTCGGGCAGCCGGCGGGACAGCTCGGCCTCGCTCGGCTCGTGCGCCGGTACGAAGCCCGGCAGCCACTCCTCCAGTTCCTCCCGGAGCCGGACCGTCGCCCCCAGCTGGCACAGGACACCGATGGTGCTCAGTGTCACCCGGTGTATCAGCAGGTAGGCGGGCGGCAGATTGAGCTGCTTGCCGAGCTGGTAGGCGGGTGAGCGCGGGTCCGCGATGCGGGCCGCCTGGCTGCGCATCCAGGACCGGGTGAAGGTGAACTGCTCGACCTGGGCCGGCTCGATGATGGGCAGCAGGTAGTCCAGGACCGCGTCCGGGTCCAGTTCGATGGACTCCTTGACGAAGCCCTCCTCGCACAGCAGTTCGTAGACCGTGTTGGCGTCCCCGTCCAGGCTCATCCGCAGGGAGACGCCGATCGGCGCCGGCAGCCCGCCGGGGAGACGGTCGACCGTGCCGAAGTCCAGCACACCGAGGCGCCAGTCCTGCGCGCCGGCCGGACCGCCGGGCAGCAGCCGGAAATTGCCCGGATGCGGATCGGCGTGCAGCAGCCCGGTGCGGGCCGGACCCGAGAACAGGAAGCGGGCCAGCAGCTGACCGGCCCGGTCCCGCTGCTCCTCCGTGCCGCCCGCGATCACCTCGGACAGCGGGACACCGTCGATCCACTCGGTGACCAGCACCTGCTCGCACTGGTGCACCACCGCGGGGACCACCACGTCCGGGTCGTCCGCGAACTCCTCCGCGTGCGCCGCCTGCGCCTGCGCCTCCAGCCCGTAGTCCAGCTCCTCGGCGACCCGGTCCTTCAGCTCCGCGATCAGCGGCTTGATGTCCATGCCCGGGATGAGCGGCCCCAACAGCCGGGCGAAGCGGCTCAGTTGGCTCAGATCGGACAGGAGTGCCTCACCGGCGCCCGGATACTGCACCTTGACCGCCACCGCACGGCCGTCATGCCACACCGCCCGGTGCACCTGGCCGATGGAGGCCGCGGCCGCCGGCTTCTCGTCGAACTCCTCGAAGAGGTCGCGCCAGTCCGCTCCCAGCCGCTCCGCCAGCACGGTGTGCACCGTGCGGGTCGGCATCGGCGGCGCCGCCTCCTGGAGCTTGGTCAGCGCCGCACGGTAGGGACCGGCGACCTCCTCGGGCAGCGCGGACTCGAAGACGGACAGCGCCTGCCCGAACTTCATCGCGCCGCCCTTCAGCTCGCCGAGCACCTTGAAGAGCTGCTCCGCCGTCCGCTGTTGCAGCTCCCGGCCGACGATCTCCGCGGACTCGCCCACGATGCGCTTGCCCAGCCCCCAGGTCGCCCGGCCGGCGATGCCGAGCGGGAGCGCGGCGAGCTTGGCGGTCCGGGTGACCGCCTTCCGGGGAAGATCAGACATGCGCCCTCCAAGTCCCAGTCGGCCGTGCCGCGCCCGCGTCACGTCCGCGCTCCGTCACCGGCCGTTGCACCGCCATTGTCGCGCGCGCTTCCCCGTTGGTTGAGGAGTGCTCCCTTTTACCTTTCTCACCCTTTGCCGCCTCGCCTTTCTCCGCCTCGCCTTTCTCCGCCGCGCCGCAGCCGCATGCCGGGTGCGGCGCGACCGGGCGCGCGCGCCAGGTCAGGCCGGGCAGGGACACCTCCCAGCGGGTTCCGGTGCTGGACGGGGACGCCCCGTCCAGGAAGGCCAGGGCGTGCGCCGCGGCCAGGCCGGCGACGGTCGTGGCCAGCGTCACATCACAGGCCCCGACCTGGCGGGCCCGCCCCGAGCGCCACTGGGCGATCAGCCGGGGCCAGGCCGGGTCCCGGTCCGTGCGGCCCTCGTGCAGACAGCGGGCGCAGCTCGACTCACCGGGCAGCACCAGCGGACCCACGACGCCGGTGCCCTCCACCACGCCGGCATACAGATGCGGGATGCCCGCGGCCATCAGCGGCTCGGCGGTGACCGGGTCGGGCGCATGCACGGCCACGTCGTCCCGGGGCGCGAGGATCACCAGGGAGAACCCGGGCTCCCCGGCGCCGGAGCCGGGGGAGTGGGCATGCCGCGGCGGGCGGTCCACGGCCGCCCGGCGGACCGCGGCCCGCGCGGCGGTGTCCCGGCGCTCGCGCAGCGACTCGGCGGACAGCCCGCCCGGTGCCACGTCCCACGGCTCCACGCGGCCCACGTCCCGCACCTCCACCTCACCGACCCCGACGGCCGCCAGCGCCGAGGCCAGCACCGCGCCCACCCGCCCGGCGCCCCGCACCTGCACCCGCAGCGCGCGCCGCGCGGCGAGCCGGGCCAGCGCGCCCCCCGGTTCCCGCGTGGTCAGGGAGAGCGAGGCGAGATCGGGGCGCAGCCGCTGGAGGACGTCCTTCCGCTCCCGCAGCGCATCCGCGGCCGGTCCGCCGCCGCGGGCGTCGTCGACGAGCCCCGCGCGGGCCAGCCCGTCCACGAGCGCGTCCACATGGCGCTCCGACAGCGCTATCCGCCGGCCCTCCGCCCGCAGCAGCGGCAGCCCCCGGGTGCCGTCGAGCAGCTCCAGGAAGCTGCCCGTCGCCGGATCCATGGGCCCCAGCGTCAGGGCGTGCGCCGGGGTCATCCCGAACTGCACGGTGTTCAGATCGCGCCAGCCGCGCCGCAGCGCGGGTTTCACCATCGGATGCATGACAGCCCCCCGTGATCCAGGACGACCGACGTCCCCGTCCGCCGACGGGAGCGGTCATGTCCCGCCGACGCCACCCAGCATGCCCGGCCTCCGGCACCGGATGCGCCGAGTTATCCACAGGCGGGGTGATTCGTCGTACAAAGTGATCCGGCACCGATCCGGCACAGGGATCCCGCCGGAACGATCCCGCCGTAAGAACCCCCACGCAACCACCCCTGAGCCGGGACTTCGCCCCTGCCAGCGGGTAACGTCGGGGCGTGCCCGTCGACCCACTGCACCGCGCCGGAAAGCCACAGCGCAGCACGACGAGCCAGCCGCCCGGCGGCTCGGGGGCGAGCGCGATCGAGGTCCGCAGGAGCGCCCGGCGCCGCCGGACGGTCTCCGCGTACCGCGAGGGCGATCGCACCGTCGTGCTGATCCCCGCCCGGATGTCCAAGGCGGAGGAGCAGCGCTGGGTGACTGTCATGCTCGACAAGCTCGCCGCACAGGAGAGCCGGCGCGTGCTGGGCGACGCCGAGCTGGCCGAGCGGGCCGAGCGGCTGTCCGCCCAGTACTTCGACGGCCGCGCCCGGCCCGCGTCCGTGCGCTGGGTCACCAACCAGAACACCCGCTGGGGCTCGTGCACCCCCGCCGAGGGCAGCATCCGGCTCTCGCACCGGCTCCAGGGCATGCCGGACTACGTCGTCGATTACGTGCTCTGCCACGAGCTGGCGCATCTGCTGGTCCCCGGGCACGGCCCCGACTTCTGGCGGCTGCTGGAGGCCTATCCGCGCACCGAGCGGGCGCGCGGCTACCTCGAGGGCGTGGTCGCTGCCGAACGGCTCCCGCACGTGCCCGGCGCCCGCGGCGAGGGACCGGCCGGCCGCGACGGCTGACCCGCACGTGTGAACGATCCGTGTGAGTGCCCGGGCGCGGTTGTGTACCGGGTCTGTACCGGCTACGGCCGTCGCCCGCCTTTGCCGTTAGCCTGGCGCGACGCACTCGCACTCGGGATGGGGGACGGTCGTATCGCATGGCCAGGGACTTCCAACGCGGCCACAAGGCCAGGATCAGTGATCTCACGGCGGGCACGGATCTGTACGTAGGCGTACAGATCTCCGCGCCGGGGCTGACCTTCGACATCAGCTGTTTCGGACTGGACGCCGAGGAGCGCCTCTCGGACGACCGGTACTTCGTCTTCTTCAACCAGCCGAAGACCCCGGAGGAGTCCATCCAGCTGCTGGGCGCCCAGGCGGGCGACACGGAGTCCTTCCGGGTCACGCTCGACCGGATCCCCTCGCACATCCGCAAGCTGTCCTTCACGGCGACCCTGGACGGCGCCGGGCAGATGTCCCAGATCGCCCCCGGCTATCTGCGGATCGTGGCCGGCGGCGAGGAGGTCGCCCGGTACGCGTTCAGCGGCTCGGAGTTCTCCACCGAGCGCGCCGTGATGCTCGGTGACATCTACTTCAAGGACGGCTGGCGGTTCGCCGCGGTCGGGCAGGGCTTCGACGGCGGTCTGGAGGCGCTGCTGAAGAACTTCGGCGGCGAGGTGCTGGAGGAGGAGGCCCCGGCCGCCCCGCAGCAGCCGCAGCCCGGCGCCACGCCCGGCTTCGCCCCGCCCGCGCAGGCCACGGCACCCCCCGCGTTCGGCGCCCCGGCCGAGCCCGCGCCGGCGTTCCAGCCCGGCCCGCAGGGCTTCACCCCGCAGCCCGGCCACACCCCGCCGCCCGCCCCGGCGCCCAACGTGCACGGCGCGCCCACCGTCATCGCACCCCTGACCGCGCCCGCCGGCGGCACCGTCCCGCCGCCGGCCCCGGCGCCGGCGCCGTACGGCCAGCCGCCGCAGCAGCCCCCCTACGGCGGTCAGCAGCCCTCGTACGGCGGTCAGCCGGGCGCGCCGATGCCCCCGGGCTACGGCCAGCAGCCGCCCGCGTACGGCGGCCAGCCGGCCCCGCCCATGCCGCCGGGGTACGGCCAGGTCCCCGGCCAGCCCACGGCCCCCTACGGCGCGCCGCAGGGCGCCCCGCAGGGCGGTGCCGGAGTGACGGCCGCGCTCCAGGCGTTCAAGGAGACGCCGAACGGACAGCGCTGGACGCCGCAGAACAAGAAGCTCATCCGCGTCGACCTGGGCGTCGGCGGCCAGCCCGTGCTCGCCAAGCAGGGCAGCATGGTGCTCTACCAGGGCAAGGTCGACTTCAGCTACAAGGGCGCCGGGTTCGCCGGCCGGATCGTCGGCGGAGCCACCGGCCAGGAGATGCAGCTGATGCGCTGCACCGGCCAGGGCCAGGTGTTCCTCGCCGAGAACGCCACCCATCTGCACCCCATCGAACTCCAGGGCGACGCCATCTGCGTCTCCGCCGAGAACGTCCTCGCCTTCGACGAGGGCCTGCACCACGAGGTCCGGCGCATCGAGGGCCACGGCATCCCCGGCGGCGCGCTGTTCACCATGCAGTTCCAGGGCACCGGCACGATCGTCGTCAAGACCCACGGCACGCCCGTGGTGCTGCCGGTCACGCCGACCACCTTCGCCGACTGCAACGCCGTCGTCGCCTGGTCGGCCGCCGCCCAGGTGATCGTCTCCAGCCAGGTCCGGATGCGCCGCAACGCCTACCCGGGCGACACCGGGGAGAGCGTCAACCTCCAGTTCCGGGGCGCGCCCGGCAACTTCATCGTCGTCCAGCCGTACGAGGTCTGAGGGAGCCCGTCATGAACCAGCCGCTCGCGGGCTTCGCTCCCGCACCCGTCACCGCCCGCATGGAGAACCACGGCAGCCACATGCTGAAGGTCGCCATGCAGACCGGAAACGACCTCCTCGCGCGCGTGGGCTCGATGGTCGCCTACGAAGGCTTCATCCAGTACGAGCCCAACCCGCCGGCGGTCCGCCAGATCGCCCGGGACTGGATCACCGGCGAGGGCGCACCGCTGATGAAGTGCTCCGGCGACGGACTGCTCTACCTCGCCGACTACGGCGCGAACGTCGTCGTCCTCAACCTCAACGGCGACGGCATCTCCGTCAACGCCACCAACCTGCTCGCCTTCGACGCCCACCTCAGCTGGGGCGTGGAGCGGGTGAAGGGGCTCGCCAAGTTCGCCGGCCAGGGCCTGTGGAACACGAAGATCTCCGGGCAGGGCTGGGTCGCGCTGACCTCCCGGGGCACGCCCATCGTCGTCGACTGCGGCGGCGGCGAGGACGAGACGTACGTCGACCCGGACGCGCTCGTCGCCTGGTCGCCGAACCTCAAGGTGAAGGGCAAGCGCAGCTTCAAGGCGCAGTCGCTGATCGGCCGGGGCAGCGGCGAGGCCTTCCAGATGGCCTTCTCCGGTCAGGGCATCGTCGTCGTCCAGCCCAGCGAGGACAGCACCGACCGCCTCCGGTTCCGGGGCTGAGGGGGAGCCAGAACACCATGCAGAGTCCGCTTTTCGCGCACAACGAGGTCCAGACCCAGGAGCGCTGGAGCCTTCAGAACGCGCAGCTGCTCCGGGTCGCCCTGGAGGGCCACGACGACATCCTGGCCCGCAAGGGCACCATGGTCGCCTACCAGGGGCTGATCGAGTTCGACGCCGAGTACCGCAGCAACGGGCAGGCACGCGCGCGTGCCCGCACCGGCGAGGGCGTGGACCTGATGCGCTGCCACGGCCAGGGCACCGTCTACCTCGCCAACCTCGCCCAGCACGTGCACATCATGGACGTCGAGCAGGACGGGCTGACCGTGGACAGCTCCTACGTCCTCGCCATGGACTCCTCGCTGCACCACGAGGTCATCGCCGTCGACAGCCTCTACGGCATCTCCGGCTCCGGGAAGTACCAGCTGAACATCACCGGGCGCGGCCGGGTCGCCCTGATGACGTCCGGCGCGCCGCTGCTGATGCAGGTCACACCCGACCGGTACGTCAACTGCGACGCCGACGCGATCGTCGCCTGGTCCACCGGGCTGCGCGTGCAGATGCAGGCCCAGACGCACTCCTCCGGGGTGTGGCGGCGCCGCGGCAACACCGGTGAGGGCTGGGAGCTGAGCTTCATGGGTACCGGGTACGCGCTGGTCCAGCCCAGCGAGCTGCTGCCGCCGCAGAACGCGGTGATCGGCCAGGGCCTCGCCGCCCAGTTCGGCATGGGCCAGCACGGGGCGCACGCGCAGAACCAGGGCAACGTCTGGAGCTGACCGTGGAGTGAGGGGGGAGGGGTGACCGCCGGGGCGGTCACCCCTCACCTGTTTCTCACCCGCTCACAGCCGGGCGCGGGTGGCCTTCAGCAGCGCCACGACCGACGCGTCCGCCACGTCCGGCACCTCGTCGTAGCCGAACCAGCGCAGGTCCAGCGACTCGTCGCTGATCGCGTGCGCGGCGCCGCGCGGGGCCAGCGCGGCGTACTGGACGTCGAAGTGCCAGTGGCACGGCGCCGGGATCGGATGCCGGTCCAGCCGGACCGGGCCGCCGGGCAGCAGCGTCAGCCCGGGGATGCCGGACTCCTCGGTGGCCTCGCGCAGGGCCGCCGCCGCCAGGGACGCGTCTTCCGGCTCGCAGTGGCCGCCCATCTGGAGCCACATCCGCAGCTTCCGGTGCAGCGTCAGCAGCACCCGGCCGGACTCCGGGTCGATCACCAGGGCGCTCGCCGTCACATGGCCGGCCTCACAGGCCTTCCACACGCCGTCCGGGTGGGCCGCCAGATGGTCCAGGTAGGCCTGGCGCAGCTCGTCCTGGTCCGCGTACTCCTTGAGCACGCGGACCGTGTCGTCGTACAGGCTCACTCGGTGTCGTCGCCCTTGTCCGCGTCCTTGCCGGTGTCCCGGTCCGTGTCCTTCTTGTGCAGGTCGGGCTTGCCGGCCGCCTCGCCGAGCATCCGGTCCAGCTCGGAGAAGTCCAGCTGCTCGCGGTGGACGAAGCCGTCCGGGTCGTCCAGGTCGGTCGCCGTCGGCAGCATGTCCGGGTGGGCCCACAGGCCGTCCCGGCCGTCCACCCCGCGCGCGTCCGTGAGCGACGCCCACAGACGGGAGGCGTCCCGCAGCCGGCGCGGGCGCAGCTCCAGGCCGATCAGCGTGGCGAACGTCTGCTCCGCGGGGCCGCCCGAGGCGCGGCGCCGGCGCAGGGTCTCCCGCAGGGCGTCCGCGGACGACAGGCGCGGCTTGGCGGCCGTGTGGACCACCGCGTCCACCCAGCCCTCGACGAGCGCCAGAGCGGTCTCCAGACGGGCCAGGGCCGCCTTCTGCTCGGGTGTGTCCTCCGGCTGGAACATGCCCTGCTGGAGTGCGTCCTGGAGCTGCTCGGGGTTCTGCGGGTCGAACTGGCCGACCACGTCCTCCAGCTTGGCGGTGTCGACCTTGATCCCGCGCGCGTAGCCGTCGACCGCGCCGAACAGGTGCGAGCGCAGCCACGGCACATGCGCGAAGAGCCGCTGGTGGGCGGCCTCACGCAGGGCCAGGTAGAGCCTGACCTCGTCCTGCGGGACGCCGAGGTCCTTGCCGAAGGTCTCCACGTTGACCGGGAGCAGCGCGGCCTTGCCGGCCGGGCCCAGCGGCAGGCCGATGTCGGTGGAGCCGACGACCTCGCCCGCGAGCACGCCCACGGCCTGCCCGATCTGGGTGCCGAACATGGCGCCGCCCATCGAGCGCATCATGCCGATCAGCGGGCCCGCCATGGCCTGCATCTCCTCCGGCAGGACGTCGCCCATGGCCGCGCCGACCCGCTCGGCGACCGGGTCGACCAGCTCCTGCCAGGCCGGCAGGGTCGCCTCGACCCACTCCGCGCGGGACCAGGCCACCGCCGAGGCGGAGCCGGACGGCAGGGACGTCGCGTCGTCCAGCCACAGGTCGGCCAGGCGGACGGCCTCCTCGACCGCCCTGCGCTCGGCCGGACCCACGCTGGAGTCCTTGGTGCCGTCCTGGGTGCCCTGGGCGACCGTCTGGCGGGCGATCTGCTTGGCCATGTCCCAGTTCACCGGGCCGCCCTCGTAGGAGAGCATCTGGCCCAGCTGCTGGAAGGCGGCGCCCAGGTCGGTGGGGTTCAGCGAGCCGAACATCGCGGCGAGCGGGTTGTCGGCGCCGGGGCCGCCAAAGCCGCCGGCTCCGGGCGTCCCGAAACCGAACGGGTTGGCCGGTCCCTGACCACCACCGCTCTGCTGGTCCTTCTTCTTGCCCTCGTCGCCGTCCTCCGGCTCCTCCGGCGGAAGGCCGAAACCGAATGGGGTGTCACTCACGGGATTCCTCGGCTGGTAAGGCCACCGGTCTCTCTCCGGCGGCGCGGCTGCCCGACAACACCACCCAGCGTAGACACCTGGGGCCGATCGGGCCTCGGTGCTTCGCCCGCGGAAGGCCTGCGGCAGGATGGATGCACCTGGTACGTACGCGTCACTCGCGCTCGTATGGAAGACAACCGACGGAGACGCCCGGTGAGTTCCCCAGATCCGCAGGTTCGCGCAGCGCGAAACCTCTCAACCTCTCCCGCCGTGCGCGGGCCCGTCGTCGCGGTCACCGGCGCAGCCACCGGGGTCGGCGCCCTGCTCACCGAGCGGCTCGCCGCCTCGGAGGAGATCAAACAGGTCGTGGCGATCGACGAGCGGCGCGGGGAGTGCGCCGGCGCGCAGTGGCACATCCTGGACGTCCGCGACCCCGCGATCGCGGACAAGCTGCGGGGTGCCGATGTCGTGGTGCACCTGGCCCTCGACCTGGACCTCGGCAGCGATCCGGCCGCCCGGACCGCTTACAACGTCCGGGGGACCCAGACCGTGCTGACGGCCGCGGCGGCGGCCGGCGTGCACCGGGTGGTGCTGTGCACCTCGGCGATGGTCTACGGCGCGCTGCCGGACAACGAGCTGCCCCTGTCGGAGGACGCCGAGCTGCGGGCGACCGCCGAGGCCACCGGGGTCGGCGACCTGCTGGAGATCGAGCGGCTGGCGCGCCGCGCGCCGCGCGCGCATCCCGGGCTGAACGTCACCGTCGTACGGCCGGCCGTCCTGGTCGGCGGGACGGACACCGCGCTGACCCGGTACTTCGAGTCGCCGCGGCTGCTCGTCGTCGCCGGTTCCCGGCCCGCGTGGCAGTTCTGCCACGTCGAGGACCTGTGCAGTGCGCTGGAGTACGCCGTACTGGAGAAGGTCGACGGGGAGCTGGCCGTCGGCTGCGACGGCTGGCTGGAGCAGGAGGAGGTCGAGGAGCTGAGCGGGATCCGGCGGATGGAGCTGCCGTCGGCGGTCGCGCTGGGCGCGGCGGCGCGGCTGCACCGGATCGGGCTCACCCCCTCCCCGGCGGGAGACCTGGCGTACACGATGTACCCGTGGGTGATCAGCGGGAGCCGGCTGCACGACGCCGGGTGGCGGCCGCGGTGGACCAACGAGGAGGTGCTCGCGGAGCTGCTGGAGGAGGTGTCCGGGCGGCACACGGTGGCCGGCCGGCGGCTGGGCCGCAAGGACGCCACGGCCGCGGGCGCCGCGGGCGCGACGGTGGCCCTGCTGGGCGCCGCCGCGGTGGTCCGCCGCGCCCGCAAGGCCCGCCGGCGCGTGTGAGCGCCGCTCGGGCGCCGGGGCGCTCCGTGGCAGGACCCTCCCCGCAGCGCCCGCTGTAGGAGCAT
This sequence comes from Streptomyces sp. NPDC031418, assembly GCF_055581605.1. NCBI lineage: Bacteria > Bacillati > Actinomycetota > Actinomycetes > Kitasatosporales > Streptomycetaceae > Streptomyces > Streptomyces sp. NPDC031418. Next base: position 96,906 of record NZ_JBVIJC010000010.1, on the reverse strand, counting down.
CCAAAGCGTCCCGCGCGCGGGACGGGTGAAACTCGCATTCCCTGCGGTCCGGGGTGTGCGGCACGATGGGGGTATGGCACAGATGATCGACCATCCCGGTGAGCAGGCGGCCGAGGAACCCATCAAGCTGATCGGCGTCCGGGAGACCGCCCTCTCCGTGGACGAGGTGTTCCGGGCCGTCGGGGACGCCGCGGCCGGCGGCATCGCGCTGTTCGTCGGGACCGTGCGGAACCACGACGGCGGCGCCGACGTGGACGCGCTCGGGTACTCGTGCCATCCCAGCGCCGAGGACGAGATGCGGCGGATCGCCGAGAAGGTCGTGGCGGACTACCCGGTGCGGGCGCTGGCCGCCGTCCACCGGGTGGGCGATCTCCAGGTGGGTGATCTCGCCGTGGTCGTCGCCGTGGCGTGCCCGCACCGCGCGGAGGCCTTCGAGGCCTGCCGCAAGCTGATCGACGACCTCAAGCACGAGGTGCCGATCTGGAAGCACCAGCGGTTCTCGGACGGCACCGAGGAGTGGGTCGGGGCCTGCTGACCCTCCCCAAGTGGCTCACCGGCCACTCGCGACACACCGGTTGCGTAACCGCCCCCCGCGCGTGAGCGTTGTCAGTGCGGATGGTTAATCTGCTGATCAGTCAGTTGCGGACGCTCTGGGCATTGGGAGGTCGGCATGGGGGCGCTTGTCTGGCTGCTGATTCCGTTCTTGGCCGGGATCGGCGGCGGACTGTGGGGCAGTTGGGCCAACCGGACGCGCAAGGCCCGCAGCGACGGCCCCGAGCTGGACGGATACGCCCGTTTCCGCGCGGCCATGGAGAAGTCCGGCCCCGGTGCGCGCCGCGTGTGACAGGGGTGCCCTGACGGTGCGCTGACAGAGGCGTCCCGTACTGTCGTGGCATGCCACGCCGCACCGCGACGCTGCTCGCCTCCACCCTGATGCTGATCGCGCTCCTGTGCGCGGGAGTGCTCATCCCCGTGCCGTACTCGGAGATGTCCCCCGGCCCGACGGTGAACACGCTCGGGGACCACGACGGCGAGCCGGTGCTGCAGTTCCCCGACCACAAGACCTACCCGACCGACGGCCATCTGAACATGACGACCGTCCGGGTGACCAGCGCGGACTACCGGATGAACCTGGTGGAGGCCGTCTACGGCTGGCTGGCGCACGACACCAAGGTCGTCCCGCACGACACGCTCTACCCGGACGGCACCACCGAGGAGCAGTCCACCCAGCAGAACGCCGAGGAGTTCAGCCAGTCCCAGGAGAGCGCCAAGGTCGCCGCCCTGAAGGAGCTGCACATCCCGGTGAAGTCCTGGGTGATCGTCTCCACCGTCGTCAAGGGCTCCCCGGCAGAGGGCCGGCTGCACGCCGGTGACGTGATCAAGGCGGTGGACGGCACCGCGGTCAAGCAGCCCTCCGATGTCGCCAAGCTGGTGACCAAGCACAAGCCGGGGCAGAAGGTGGTCTTCACCGTGGTGCCCGCCAAGGAGCAGGCCGCCGCGGAGAAGGCCCACAAGACGGCCACCGCCACCCGGGACGTCACCATCACCACGGCCGCCTCCGACGACAGCGGGGCGAAGCGGGCCATCATCGGGATCTCCGCCGGGACCGACCACACCTTCCCGTTCACCATCGACATCAAGCTCGCCGACGTCGGCGGCCCGAGCGCCGGTCTGATGTTCGCCCTCGGCATCTACGACAAGCTCACCCCGGGCAGCCTCACCGGCGGCAGGTTCGTCGCCGGCACCGGCACCATCGACGACAACGGCACGGTCGGGCCGATCGGCGGTGTCGAGATGAAGACGGTCGGCGCGCGCGACAAGGGCGCCCAGTACTTCCTGACGCCCGCCGAGAACTGCGCGGCCGCCGCCAAGGACACCCCGAGCGGACTCACCCTGGTCAAGGTCAGGACCATCGACGACGCGCTCGGCGCCCTCAAGGACATCCGCACCGGCGACACCGCCGCGCTGCCCAGGTGCACCACCAAGGGCTGAGCGGAGCAGGACACGGCTGGGGGCGCCCCTGAAGACAGCGGGCGCCCCCATCGCCGTACCCGAAGACGTCAGTCCGCGAAGGTCGCCGCCAGCGCCTCGGCGAGGCCCGGCACCAGGTCGGGGCCGGTCAGGACCTCGGTCGGGGAGTCCTTCTCGCGCAGCCGCAGCGCCGACTCACGGCCGCCGTCGCGCAGCACCGCGACCGTCATCCGGACCTCCTGGCGCTCGGGGTGCTCGGCGACCCACTTCGCCAGCTTGGCCTCGCTCAGGTTCTGCGGGACCTGCGCCTCGGCGGACGGCGGCAGCATCAGCCGCTCCACCGTGAGCGCGCAGCCGATGACCGCGTCGGGCCAGGCGATGGTGGCGAGGAAGTCGTCGAGCGGCTTGCCGGACGGGATCTCGTCCTGCTCGATAGGGGTGAAACCGGTGGTCTGGGACTCGTCCGTGTCGAGGCCGAGCTGAGCCGCGAGCGCGGGTTCCTGGGACCGCAGCCGGGCGGTGTCGACGAGGGCGAAGAGGCGGGCGGGCTGGTCCCAGCCGAGGCCGGAGGCGTACTCGTCGATCTCGAGTACGGCCCGGGTGAGCGGGCTCGCCGCCATGGGAGTGTTGGACATGGTCACAATCCTGCCTCGTTCCCGGCCGGAATCGGGAACCGAGCACGGCGTGAGTAAGTTGCATAGGAGTAGGCCCGCGATCACGGGGGGCCACGGCGGGCCGTCGAACACGGCGGGCTGACGTATCGACAGCGAACCTCGAGGTGCACACCTTGGCTTTCCAGATGCCGGACCGCGGCGGAGGCCCGACGGGGCCACGGATCAGAGCGAGCCGTCCGTCCCGGCGCGCCCGGACCCTGCTCATGACGCTGGGCGTCCTTGCCGTCCTCGGCATGGCGTTCACCATGTTCGCCGGCTTCTGGACGGACTGGCTGTGGTACCGGTCGGTGCACTACTCGTCCGTGTTCACCACCGTCCTGTGGACCAAGATCGGCCTGTTCTTCGTCTTCGGTCTGCTGATGGCGGTCGCGGTCGGCCTCAACATCTGGATCGCCCACCGGCTGCGGCCCCCGCTGAGCGCCATGTCCATGGAGCAGCAGAGCCTGGACCGCTACCGGATGGGCATCGCGCCGTACAAGAGGTGGCTGCTGCTCGCCGTCACCGCGCTCGTCGGCCTGATCGCGGGCGCCTCGGCGGCCGGCCAGTGGCGGACCTGGCTGATGTGGGTCAACGGCGTGCCCTTCCACCAGAAGGACCCGCAGTTCCACCTCGATGTCTCCTTCTACGCCTTCGACCTGCCCTGGTACCGGTTCCTGCTGGGCTTCGGCTTCGCCGCCGCGATCCTGTGCCTGCTCGCCGCCGGGCTCACCCACTATCTGTACGGCGGACTGCGCGTCACCAGCCCCGGCACCCGGGCCACCGCCGCCGCGACGGGACACCTGTCGGTGCTGCTCGGCATCTTCGTGGCCCTCAAGGCGGTCGCCTACTGGCTCGACCGGTACGGCCTCGCGGTGAAGTCCAGCGACTTCAAGGCGACCGGCAACTGGACCGGCCTGCGCTATGTCGACGCCAACGCCTATCTGCCGGCCAAGACGATCCTGTTCTGCATCGCCGTCATCTGCGCCCTGCTGTTCTTCGCGACCCTGTGGCGGCGCACCTGGCAGCTGCCCGTCATCGGCTTCGGCCTGATGGTGCTGTCCGCGATCCTGATCGGCGGCCTGTACCCGGCGATCGTGCAGAAGTTCCAGGTCCAGCCGAACGAGCAGGCCAAGGAAGCGCCGTACGTCCAGAAGAACCTCAAGGCGACCCGCGAGGCGTACGGCATCGACGACACCAAGGTCACCGAGTACGCGGGCAAGTCCACCGCCACGGACAAGTCCAGGCTGCGCGCCGACGCGGACGCCGCGGCGAGCATCCGGATCATGGACCCGAACGTCGTCTCGCCGACGTTCCAGCAGCTTCAGCAGATGAAGAACTACTACGGGTTCCCGACCAACCTGGACGTCGACCGGTACCGCACCAAGGACGGCAAGGAGCAGGACACCGTCCTCGGCCTGCGTGAGCTGAACCTGGCCGGCATCCCGAAGAACAACTGGATCAACGACCACTTCCGCTACACCCACGGCTACGGCGTGGTCGCCGCCAAGGGCACCGAGGCCGACTCCCAGGGCCAGCCGGTCTTCACCGAGTACGACCTGCCGTCCAAGGGCGACCTCGGCACGTACCAGCAGCGGATCTACTACGGCGAGAAGACCACCACCTACTCGATCGTGGGCGGTCCGCAGAAGGAGATCGACTACTCCGCCGACGACGGCGGCGAGCGGACCACCAGCTACACGGCCAAGAGCGGGGTCAACCTCGACAACCCGCTCAACCGGGCCGCGTACGCGGTGGCCTTCAACGAGCCGCAGATCCTCTACTCGGGCGCCATCGGCAAGGGCTCGCGCATCCTGTACAACCGCACCCCCAAGGAGCGCGTCGAGGCGGTCGCCCCCTGGCTGACCATCGACGGGGACGCCTACCCGGCGGTCGTGGGCGGCCGCATCCAGTGGATCGTCGACGCCTACACGACGTCGAACGGCTACCCGTACTCGTCCCGTACGACCCTCGGTGACACGACGGCCGACTCGCTGACCGCGACCAACACCAACCGCGAAGTGGTGGCCCAGCAGAACCAGGTCAACTACATCCGCAACTCGGTGAAGGCGACGGTCGACGCGTACACCGGTGAGGTCAGGCTCTACCAGTGGGACACCGAGGACCCGGTGCTGAAGACCTGGATGCGGGCCTTCCCCGGCACGGTGCAGCCGAGGAGCGCGATCTCCCAGGACCTCATGGCCCATCTGCGCTACCCCCAGGACCTGTTCAAGGTCCAACGCGAACTGCTCAGCCGCTACCACGTGACGGACGCCCAGACCTTCCTCACCGGCAGCGAGGTGTGGCAGGTGCCGGACGACCCGACCAACGACTCGGGCAGCGCGGTGCCGCCGTACTACCTGAGCCTCAAGATGCCGGACCAGGACCGGCAGGCGTTCTCGCTGACGACGACCTTCACCCCGAACGGCCGCGACAACCTGAGCGCCTTCATGGCCGTCGACTCGGACCCCCGCGCGCGCGACTACGGAAAGATCCGCATCCTGAAGCTGCCGACGAGCACCACCGTCGACGGCCCCAAACAGGTGCAGAGCCAGTTCAACTCGCAACAGGACATCGCGGAGACCATCAGCCTGCTCAGCCGCGGGCACTCGAAGGTCGAGTACGGCAATCTGCTCGCGGTCCCGCTCGACGGCGGACTGCTGTACGCGGAACCCGTCTACGTCCGCGGCGGCGAGCTGAGATACCCGCTGCTGCGCAAGGTGCTGGTCACCTACAACGGCACCACGGCCTTCGAGGACACCCTGGGCGAGGCGCTGGACAAGGTCTTCGGGGTGAAGGGCCCGACCAGCACACCCCCGGACACCGGCACCGGCAACCCGCCGTCCTCCGCCAACCCCACCGTCCAGCAGGCCCTGAAGGACGCGCAGAAGGCGTACGACGCCGGGCAGGACGCCCTGAAGCAGCCGGACGGGCCGGACTGGACCGCGTACGCCAAGGCGCAGAAGGACCTGAAGAACGCGCTCCAGCGGGCCCAGGACGCGGAGGCCAAGGCCGGGAAGGGGAGATGATCAAGCCGCCCGCGCGCCGTGGTACTGTTATCAGGCAACGGCGCGGGGTGGAGCAGCTCGGTAGCTCGCTGGGCTCATAACCCAGAGGTCGCAGGTTCAAATCCTGTCCCCGCTACTGAAGTCGAAGGCCCGGATCCAAAGGGATCCGGGCCTTCGTGGTGTGCGAACTCATGTCCGGAGGGGAGGAGCGGCCGCGCCGCCGTGGGGAGTTGACCGCTCCGTGTTTGACTTGTCTCCCTGTGGGCATGTCGACAAAACGCTGAAGTGACCTCACGGCTGCGGTATACCGGGTGTACCCAGGTTGCAGGTGGTGCGACGATGGACGTTATGGGGGACAAGGCAACTCTGTTCGAGTCAGGGCGATTTGTACAGCCTTCCGAAGCGGAGCCGGCCCGGGACGAGTTGGGGGACATGGGGGAAGCCGCCGAGGAGGTTCGTCTCGGACTCGCCGCACAGAGCGGTGACGCCGAGGCGGCCAGTGTCCTCGGCGCCATGCTGCTGCGCCGCGGGGACCTCGATGCGGCCGAGACCCATCTGCGGGCCGCCACCGCGGCCGGTGACCGGGCCGCCGCCAACAACCTGGGGGTCCTTCTGCACCAGCGCGGCTACGCCGATGAGGCGGCCGGCTGGTGGCGGATCGCCGCCGTCGCCGGCTCCGCCCCGGCCGCGCACGCGCTGGGCCGCTACCACCGCGAACGCGGGGACGAACCGGCCGCCGAGTACTGGCTGCGCCAGTCCGCCGAGCAGGGCCATGTCCTCGGCGCCTACGCGCTCGCGGATCTGCTGGACCACCGCGGGGACGTCGCGGCCGAGCGCTGGATGCGCGCCGCCGCCGAGCGCGGCCACCGGGAGGCCGCCTACCGGCTGGCCCGCGCGCTCGACCGGCAGGCGTGCCACGAGGACGGAACCGGGGGTGACAACGCTGTCGCGGAGGCCGAGCAGTGGTACCGGCAGGCCGCCGCGCGCGGCCACCGGCGGGCCGCGCTGCACCTCGGTGCCATCCTGGAGCGGCGCGGCGAGCTGAAGGAGGCCGGGCGCTGGTATCTGACCTCCGCCAAGGACGGCGAACCACGGGCCGCCTGCGCGCTCGGTTTCCTGCTGCGCGACGCCGGGGACAGCGAGAGCGCGGCCGTGTGGTGGCTGCGCGCCGCCCAGGAGGGCGACGGCAACGCGGCCAACGCGCTCGGCGCGCTGCACGCCGAGCGCGGCGAGACCCAGACCGCCGAACGCTGGTACCGGGCGGCCCTGGACGCCGGTGACGACAACGGCGCCTACAACCTCGGACTGCTCTGCGCCGAGCAGGGGCGGACCGCCCAGGCCGAGCAGTGGTACCGCCGGGCCGCGTACGCCGGGCACCGGGAGGCCGCGAACGCGCTGGCCATCCTGCTGCTCCAGGGCAGCGACCCGACCGGTGCCGAGCCGTGGTTCTCCAAGGCCGCCGAGGCCGGGAGCGTGGACGCCGCGTTCAACCTCGGCATTCTGTACGCCGGGCGCGGCGAGGACGAGATGGCGCTGCGCTGGTACGAGCGGGCGGCCTCGGCCGGGCACGCCGAGGCCGCGCTCCAGGTCGGGATCGCCCGGCTGCGCGAGGGCGAGGAGCAGGAGGCCGAACGGCACCTGCGGTGCGCGGCGGGCGGGGGCAGCGCGGAGGGGGCGTACCGGCTGGCCACCCTGCTCGACGCGCGCCGGCCGCCGGAGCCCGCGCACGAGCTGGGCGAGGTCGTGCACGAGAAGACCGAGTGCGAGGAGTGGTACGAGCGGGCCGCGACCCAGGGCCACCGGCGGGCCCAGGTGCGGGTCGGCATGCTCGCGGCGGCCCGGGGCGATGTGGTCGAGGCGGCGCGGTGGTACCGGGCGGCGGCGGAGGCCGGCTCGCGCAACGGCGCCTTCAACCTCGGGCTGCTGCTGGCCCGGGAGGGCAGCGAGCCCGAGGCGGCGGTGTGGTGGACCCGGGCCGCCGATGCCGGGCATGGCCGGGCGGCGCTTCGGCTGGCTCTGGTCTACGCGCGTCGCGGCGAGCTGGCGGAGGGGCAGCGGTGGGCCGACCGGGCGGTGGAGCTGGGACCGGCGGAGGTGGCGGAGCGGGCGGGCCGGCTGCGGGACGCGCTGCGTGAGGAGCTGTCGGCGTGAGGCCGCGCCGGGCCTCGGCGGGGGCGGGCGAAGGCGCTGCTCACGGCGGTGAGCCAACCGATTTGCTTCTTGGCGCCGCTCTCCCGTAGTGTCGTGTTCACCGACGCGGGGTGGAGCAGCTCGGTAGCTCGCTGGGCTCATAACCCAGAGGTCGCAGGTTCAAATCCTGTCCCCGCTACTGAAGGCCGAGGGCCGGAATCCAGAAATGGATTCCGGCCCTCGGCTTTTGTATGCGCGTCCTCGGTGTTCGTGTGTCTGGACATGCGAAGAGCCCCGGTGGTCGCCGGGGCTCCAGGGAAGCGGTGGTTACGCCGTCGCGCAGTTCGGGCACAGGCCCCGGTAGGTGACCTCGACGTCCGACACCGTGAAGCCGAAGCGCTCGGAGTCGGGGAGGTCGGCGAGCGGGTTGCCCGTCGGGTGGACGTCGCGGATCGCGCCGCACCGGGCGCACACCAGGTGGTGGTGCGGGCGGTGGGCGTTGGGGTCGTACCGCTTGGCGCGCTTGTCCGTCGAGACTTCCAGCACCTCGCCGAGGGAGACCAGCTCGCCCAGGGTGTTGTAGACGGTCGCCCGGGAGATCTCGGGCAGCTTCGCGACAGCGCGCGCATGGACCTCGTCGGCCGTCAGATGAACGTGCTCGCCGTTCAGGACCTCGGCCACCACGCGCCGCTGCGCGGTCATCCGCCATCCGCGTCCACGCAGCCGTTCCAGAAGGTCGCTCATGGCCACCAGCCTAACAGGAAGGGGGACCAGGTCGGGAATAGGTATGTGATTAGAAGACTGTTTGACTTAGACCTTGTCCAATGTAGGATCGAGAACGGCTTTGGCCATGGGACAGGACTAGTCAGCAATGACGCAGGAGGCGCACGTGACGCAGGGACCGCTCACCACGGAGGCCGGTGCTCCGGTAGCCGACAACCAGAACAGCGAGACGGCGGGCGTCGGCGGACCGGTCCTGGTCCAGGACCAGCTCCTGCTGGAGAAGCTGGCGCACTTCAACCGCGAGCGCATCCCGGAGCGGGTGGTGCACGCCCGGGGCGCGGGCGCCTACGGCACCTTCACCGTGACCGCCGACGTCACGCCGTACACCCGGGCCGCCTTCCTCTCCGAGGTCGGCAAGGAGACCGAGGTCTTCCTGCGCTTCTCGACCGTGGCCGGCAACCTCGGCGCGGCGGACGCCGTCCGCGACCCGCGCGGCTTCGCGGTGAAGTTCTACACCGAAGAGGGCAACTACGACCTCGTCGGCAACAACACCCCGGTCTTCTTCATCCGGGACGCGATCAAGTTCCCCGACTTCATCCACACCCAGAAGCGGGACCCGTACACGGGCAGCACGGAGCCGGACAACGTCTGGGACTTCTGGAGCCTGAGCCCGGAGAGCACCCACCAGGTCACCTGGCTGTTCGGCGACCGCGGCATCCCGGCGTCGTACCGTCACATGGACGGCTTCGGCTCGCACACCTTCCAGTGGAGCAACGAGGCGGGCGAGGTCTTCTGGGTCAAGTACCACTTCAAGACCGACCAGGGGATCAAGAACCTCACCGCCGAGGAGGCCGAGATCCTCGCGGGCAAGGACCCCGACTCGCACCAGCGCGATCTGCGGGAGGCCATCGAGCGCGGCGAGTTCCCGTCCTGGACCGTGGGCGTGCAGATCATGCCGGCGGCCGACGCGGCGACGTACCGCTTCAACCCGTTCGACCTGACCAAGGTGTGGCCGCACGGGGACTACCCGGTCGTCGAGATCGGCCGGCTGGAGCTGAACCGCAACCCGCGGAACGTCTTCGCCGAGGTCGAGCAGTCGGTCTTCTCGCCGGCGCACTTCGTGCCGGGCATCGGCCCCTCGCCCGACAAGATGCTCCAGGGCCGGCTCTTCGCCTACGGCGACGCGCACCGCTACCGCGTCGGCATCAACGCCGACCATCTGCCGGTGAACCGCCCGCACGCCACCGAGGCGCGCACCAACTCCCGGGACGGCTTCCTCTACGACGGCCGGCACGGCGGGGCGAAGAACTACGAGCCGAACAGCTTCGGCGGGCCGCAGCAGACCGGCCGAGCGCTGTGGCAGCCGTTCGACGGCTTCACCGCGGGCACCGGCTCCCACCCGACGCCGGTGCACGCCGAGGACGACGACTTCGTGCAGGCGGGCAACCTCTACCGGCTGATGTCGGAGGAGGAGAAGGAGCGGCTCGTCGCGAACCTCGCGGGCGCCATCTCCCAGGTCTCGCGCGAGGACATCGTGGAGCGGGCGATCGGCAACTTCGCGAACGCCGACGCCGACTTCGGCAAGCGGCTGGAGACGGCGGTGCGGGCGCTGCGCGGCTGAGCCGCCGGCACGCGCGTGCCGTGCAGACCTGGGTAGCTCCCAGGCGGGCCGGATCCCTGGTGCTCGGGGTCCGGCCCGTTTCGTTCGTACGATTTCTCCGCGCGGGGGGTCAGCGCCGGCCGAGGTGGCCCAGCAGCTCGTCGTGGAGCAGGCCGTTGGACGCGGCCGCGTTGCCGCTGTGCGGACCGGGACGGCCGTCGAGGCCGGTGAAGGTGCCGCCCGCCTCGGTGACGATGATCGCGTTGGCGGCCATGTCCCACAGCGACAGCTCCGGCTCCGCGCAGATGTCCACCGAGCCCTCCGCGACCATCATGTACGGCCAGAAGTCGCCGTACGCGCGCGTGCGCCACACCTGGCGGGTCAGGTCCAGGAAGCCGTCCAGCCGGCCCTGCTCCTCCCAGCCGGAGAGCGAGGAGTACGCGAAGGACGCGTCGGCGAGCGTGCCGACGCGGGAGACGTGGATGCGGGTCGCGGAGGTCAGGTTGCGGCCGGTGAAGGCGCCGTGGCCCTTCGCGGCCCACCAGCGGCGGCCGAGGGCGGGGGCGGAGACGAGGCCGACGACGGGGTGGTAGCCGCCCTCGCCCGCCTCCATGAGCGCGATGAGGGTGGCCCAGACCGGAACACCGCGGACGTAGTTCTTGGTGCCGTCGATCGGGTCGATCACCCAGCGGCGGGGGCCGGAGCCCTCGATGCCGTACTCCTCGCCCAGGACCGCGTCCCTCGGGCGGGCGCGCTGGAGCTGGCCGCGGATCAGTTCTTCCGCCGCCTTGTCCGCTTCGCTCACCGGGGTCATGTCCGGCTTCGTCTCCACCTTCAGGTCGAGGGCCTTGAAGCGGTCCATGGTGGCGGCGTCGGCCGCGTCCGCGAGAACGTGGGCGAGGCGCAGGTCGTCGAGGTAGTCCGGCATGCAAGGAACGGTATCGGTGGTCGTCCGTACCGGGCCACCGGGGGCCGCGTGTCCGCGCGCCGGCCCGTCGGGCGGGCGGTGACGGGAGGCCTTGACAGTGCATACGGGCGCGTCAAACCTGGGCGCAGAGCCGTTGCCCGCTGGGGAGGCGATGATGCCAGCTCGGGAGTCGCTCCTGGACGCCGCCTACCGGGCCCTCGCGCAGCGGCCGTGGTCCGCGGTGCGGATGGTCGACGTGGCGGCGGCGGCCGGGGTGTCCCGGCAGACGCTCTACAACGAGTTCGGCAGCAAGGACGGGCTGGCCCGGGCGCTGGTGCGGCGGGCGGCGGACGGCTATCTCGCCGGGGTCGAGCGGGTGCTGCGCGAGCGGGCCGGGGCGGGGGTGGGGGAGCGGCTGGTCGCCGTCGGGGAGTGGACGGTCGCCGCGGCGCGGGACGACGTGCTGGTACGGGCCATGCTGACCGGCTGCTGGAGCGAGCGGTTGCCCAGGCCGCGGCTGGCCGCCGTGCCGTCCGCCTCCGGGGTGCCGGAGCAGCGGAGGGCGGATGCGGTGTTGCCTTCGCCGGGCGATTTTGTGCGGATGGTGCGGGAGCGGGTGGTGGGGGCGGGGGATGCGGAGGGGGTTGGGCGGGCGTGTGAGTTGGCTGTGCGGGTTGCGGTGTCGTGTGTGGCGGCGCCGGTGGGGGAGGGGGGTGTGGGGGAGTTGGTGCGGGCGGTGGTAGGTGTGACCGGTGTTGGATGAGGTGTCGGTGTGGGGGTGGGTCGAGGCGCTGCTCGCTGTGAGGTGCCGCTGCGCCCACCCTCCCCCAAGCTCTCGGCTTCGCTCGAGCAGGGGGTACCCCCATCGCCCTTGGCGGCACGACTGCCCGCAGCTGCGGCCGTATGTCTCGACTAGTGGGCGGAGCCCGAGAGTTGGAGGCCGATGACGCCCATGATGACCAGGGTGATGGAGACGATCTTCAGGGTGGAGACCAGGTCGCCGAGGAAGACCATGCCGTAGATCGCGGTGCCCGCCGCGCCGATGCCGGTCCAGACCGCGTACGCCGGGCCGACGTCCAGCTTCTTGAGGGACAGGGTGAGCAGACCGAAGCTGCCGAGGGCGAAGGACGCGAAGGCGATCGTCGGCCACAGGCGGGTGAAGCCGTGCGAGAGCTTCAGGCACACGGCGAAACCGGTCTCCAGGATCCCGGCGACGATGACCAGCAGCCACGCCATGTGCTGTCCTCCCGTTGGTCCGGATCTCCGGCTCGGTGCGATTATGCACTTGCCTGACTCACGGCCCGTCAAACAACGCGGGACTCAGTCGCCTTCCCGGGCTTCGCGCGTGGCCAGCAGCCGGCGCAGGGAGTACAGCCGCGCCTGGTCCGCGTGGCCCTCCTCGACCCAGGCGTCCAGGGCGCAGTCCGGCTCGTCGTGGCTGCACGCGCGCGGGCAGCCCGCGGTGCCGGGTTCGAGGTCCGGGAAGGCGTGGATGACCCGGGACGGATCGACGTGCGCCAGGCCGAAGGACCGTACGCCCGGGGTGTCGATCACCCAGCCCTCCGCGGCGGACAGCGGCAGCGCCAGCGCCGAGGTGGTGGTGTGGCGGCCGCGGCCGGTCACCGCGTTCACATGGCCCGTCATACGCCGACGGTCTTCCGGAACCAGCGCGTTGACCAGAGTCGTCTTGCCGACGCCGGAGTGGCCGACGAACGCGGTGATCCTGCCGTCCAGGTACTCCCGCACCCGGTCCGCCGCGTCGCCGTTCTCCAGCTCCTCGCGGCTGGTGACGACATAGGGGATGTCCAGGGCGCCGTACAGCTCCAGCAGCTTGTCCGGGGGCGCCAGGTCCGACTTGGTCATCACCAGCAGCGGCTCCAGGCCGCCGTCGTAGGCGGCGACCAGGCAGCGGTCGATCAGCCGCGGGCGGGGCTCGGGGTCGGCGAGGGCCGTGACGATGGCCAGCTGGTCGGCGTTGGCGACGACCACGCGCTCGTACGGGTCGTCGTCGTCGGCCGTGCGGCGCAGGACCGACGCGCGCGGTTCGATGCGGACGATGCGGGCGAGGGTGTCCTTCTTGCCGGACAGGTCGCCCACCAGGGCCACCCGGTCACCGACGACCGCGGCCTTGCGGCCCAGTTCGCGGGCCTTCATGGCCATCACCGGCCGGTCCTCGACCAGGCAGGTCAGCCGGCCCCGGTCGACGGTGAGGACCATGCCCTCGGCCGCGTCCTCGTGCTTGGGCCGGATGTGGGTGCGCGGCCGGTTGCCCTTGCGGTTGGGGCGGCTGCGGATGTCGTCCTCGTCGGTGTGCTTGCCGTAGCGGCGCATGGCGTACGTCGTCCCTACTGCCCGAGCATCCCGGTCCACAGCTCGGGGAAGTCCGGCAGGGTCTTCGCCGTCGTCGCCACGTTCTCGATCCGCACGCCCTCCACGGCGAGACCGATCACCGCGCCGGCCGTCGCCATGCGGTGGTCCTCGTAGGTGTGGAACACACCGCCGTGCAGCGGGCGCGGGCGGATGTGCAGGCCGTCGGCGGTCTCGGTGACATCGCCGCCGAGTTCGTTGATCTCCTTGGTGAGCGCGGCCAGCCGGTCGGTCTCGTGCAGCCGCAGATGGGCCACGCCCCGCAGGGTGGACGGGGAGTCGGCGAGGGCGGCGACCGCGGCGATGCCCGGGGTCAGCTCGCCCACGTCGCCCAGGTCCACATCGATGCCGTGGATGGCACCCGAACCGGTGAACTCCAGCCCGTAGTCGGTGAGTTCGCAGGAGCCACCCATCTCGGTGAAGATCTCCCGCAACCGGTCGCCCGGCTGGGTGGTCCGGGCCGGCCAGTCCGGGATCAGCACCTTGCCGCCCGTCACCAGGGCCGCCGCGAGGAACGGCTGCGCGTTGGACAGGTCCGGCTCGATCGTCAGGTCCCGGCCGAGCAGCGCGCCCGGCGTCACCCGCCACACGTTCGGCTCGCCGCCGGACTCCGGGGTGTCCACCTGGGCGCCGACCGCGCGCAGCATGTCCACGGTCATCCGGATGTGCGGCAGGGAGGGCAGGGTCGCCCCGGTGTGGCGGACCTCGACCCCCTGGTTGAAGCGGGGGCCGGACAGCAGCAGGGCGGACACGAACTGGGACGAGGACGAGGCGTCGACCGACACCGGGCCGCCCTCCAGGGCCCCGCCGCCGTGCACCGTCAGCGGCAGCGCGCCCCGGCCGTCGTCGTCGATCCGGGCGCCGAGCGCGCGCAGCGCGTCGATCACACCGTGCAGGGGGCGCTCGTACGACCGGGGGTCGCCGTCGAACCGGACCGGGCCGTCGGCCAGCGCGGCCACCGGCGGCACGAAGCGCATCACCGTGCCCGCGTTGCCGACGTCGATCGTGGCCGGGCCGCGCAGGCCGGCCGGCAGCACCCGCCAGGCCTCGCCGGTGCCGTCCGGGCCGACGCCCTCCTCGATCTCGATGCCCATCGCGCGCAGGGCACCGGCCATCAGCAGGGTGTCGCGGGAGCGCAGCGGGCGGCGCAGCCAGCCGGGCTCGGAGGCCAGGGCGGCGAGGATCAGGGCGCGGTTGGTGACCGACTTGGACCCCGGCACGTGGACCGTCGCGTCGACGGCTCCGCTCGCGTGCGGGGCGGGCCAGAGTGCGGTGGAGGCGGTGTTCGGGGCCATGGGGCCACTTTATAAGGAGGGCGGGGCGGCAACCCCCCGGCAGCAGCCGGCGCCCTTCGCCGATCCCGGCCCCCTCCGGCGCCCCGCCCCGGTCTCACCACCCCGTCAGCCACCGCCCGCCGCCGATCAGCGACGACAGCGACACCGCGTGGAAGAGGAACAGCCACAGGCCCGCCGGGACATGGGTGAGCCGGGACAGCTGGTCGGCGTCCGAGTCCCCGGCCCCTCCCCGGGACCGCTTCAGCTGGAGCTCGAACGGCGGCCGTACCCCGCCCAGCAGCAGGAACCACACCACCGCGTACGCGAACGCGGCCTGCACCTGGGGCCCCGCGAGCCACGACACCAGCACGAAGGTGCCGCCGGTCAGCAGCATGGTCAGCACGCCGTACGCGTTGCGGATCATGACCAGCATCACCAGCAGCAGGGCCGTGGCCACCCACAGCAGCAGGGTGATGCGGCCGGCGGCCAGCAGGGCCGCCCCGCCCAGGCCCAGGAGCGAGGGCGCGGTGTAGCCGGCCGCGGCGGTGAGGATCATGCCCAGCCCGTACGGCTTGCCCCGGCTGACCGTGAGGCCGCTGGTGTCGGAGTGCAGCCGGATGCCGGTGAGCTGCCGGCCGGTGACCAGGGCGACCAGGCCGTGCCCGCCCTCGTGCGCGATGGTGATCGCGTTGCGGGATATCCGCCACACCGGCTGCGGGGCCACCACGGCGAACGCCGCCGCCAGCGTGGCCAGGACGACCCACTGGTCGGGAGCCGGCTGGGTTCCGGTGAGCCGGTCCCAGAGGTCGGGCAGCGCGAGGGCGGCGAGGCTGTCCATGGTCCGAGTGGCTCCCTGTCGTCGTACGAGGTCTGGCAGTGTGGCACTTATGTGCGGACGGTATGCATCGAGTCGTAGGCCCGAGGATCTCGCAGGAGTCTTTGAGGTGGAGAAATGGGAGCCTGAGGAGACTCTGGAGCCGGACTACAACGTGGCGCCGACCAAGGAGGTCTACGCCGTTCTCGACCGTCCTCTGAAAGACGCGGACTCCCCGCGTCCGGTTCGCCAGCTGCGCAAGCTGAAGTGGGGGCTGGTGCCGTCCTGGGCCAAGACGCCCGAGGGCGGTGCCCGGATGATCAACGCGCGCGCCGAGACCGTGCACGAGAAGCCCGCCTACCGGCGCGCCTTCGCCGCCCGCCGCTGCATCCTGCCCGCCGACGGCTACTACGAGTGGGTCACCGGCGGCCAGGAGCGCGAGCTGGAGGTCGAGGGCAGGCGAAAGCGGCCGCGCAAGCAGCCGTACTTCGTGCTGCCCGCCGACGGCTCGGTGTTCGCGATGGCCGGGCTGTACGAGTTCTGGCGGGACCGGACCCTGCCCGACGACCATCCGCAGGCCTGGTGGGTGACCTGCTCGGTGATCACCACGGAGGCGGAGCGGACCCCGCTGGCCGTGGCCCCGGCCGAGGGCCCGTCCTCCCTCGCCGACATCCACCCCCGGATGCCCCTGATGCTCACCCCGGACCGCTGGGACGCCTGGCTCGACCCCGCCCGCACCGACCCCGACGCCCTGCGCGAGCTGCTCGCCCCGCCCCCGCCCGGCCTGATGCGCGCCTACCCGGTCTCCACCGCCGTCAGCAACGTCCGCAACAACGGTCCGGAGCTGCTGAAGGAGCTGGAGGCGCCGGAAGAGGGCACACTCTTCTAGCGTGATCGAGATTGTCGAGACCGAGACCGGGACCGCCCGCATCACCTGGCACAAGGCGCAGCGGGCCCGGCTGGTGCTGGCCGTGAGCCATGGCGCCGGCGGCGGCGTCGAGGCGCGCGACCTCCAGGCGCTCGCGCGGGTGCTGCCCGGCCACGGGGTGACCGTCGCCCTGGTCGAGCAGCCCTGGCGGGTCGCCGGGAAGAAGGTCGCCCCCGCGCCGAAGACGCTGGACGCCGGGTGGCGCGGGGTGTGGCCCGCGCTGTCCGGGATGGCGCTGCCGGTGATCTCCGGCGGCCGCAGCGCCGGGGCCCGGGTCGCCTGCCGTACGGCGACCGAGCTGGGCGCGCACGCCGTGCTCGCGCTGAGCTTCCCGCTGCACCCGCCGGGCAAGCCGGAGAAGTCCCGTGCCGAGGAGCTGCTGGGTGCCGGGGTGCCGACGCTGGTCGTCCAGGGCGGGAACGATCCGTTCGGGAAGCCGGAGGAGTTCCCGGAGGGCGGCCACGAGCTGATCGAGGTGCCGTACGGCGATCACGGCTTCGCCGTCCCCAAACGGGCGGAGATCACCCAGGAGGAGGCCCTCGCGGTCATCACCGACGGTGTCGCCGCGTGGGTCGCGTCACTCGGGTGACGGCCGGGAATGCCGCGGGGCGGCCCGCTGTTGTGGCGGACAGACGTGCTGAGGCCTCGGCACCGAACGTCGTCTGAGAGGAAGTCCGCCGCATGGGTTCGACCATCTGCCCGAGCCGCAGCAGCCGCACTGACCTGGACTGGACGGTGCTGCACGCGGCGAAGACCGCGCCAATTCGAGCGGCGGCGGGCACGGGTCGTGTTCTATCCTCCGAATCGAGTGGGACCGGTTTCGGTCCTGCCCGGGATCTTGAGGAGGTGGGTCCGGTCACTGGGACCGACGCAGGGACCGACAACGGCCAGGCGGAGCTGCCCGAGGGCCAGGGCATGAGCGCGGGGGCGTCCGCCGAGACGTCCGCGGAGCGCAGTGCGCGCTTCGAGCGGGACGCGCTCGAATTCCTCGACCAGATGTACTCGGCGGCGCTGCGCATGACGCGCAACCCGGCCGATGCCGAGGACCTGGTGCAGGAGACGTACGCCAAGGCGTACGCGTCCTTCCACCAGTTCCGTGAGGGCACCAACCTCAAGGCGTGGCTGTACCGCATCCTCACCAACACCTTCATCAACTCCTACCGCAAGAAGCAGCGTGAGCCGCAGCGCTCCGCCGCGGAGGAGATCGAGGACTGGCAGCTCGCCCGCGCCGAGTCGCACATGTCGACGGGTCTGCGCTCCGCCGAGTCGCAGGCGCTCGACCACCTGCCCGACTCGGACGTGAAGGAAGCGCTCCAGGCGATCCCCGAGGAGTTCCGCATCGCCGTCTATCTCGCGGACGTAGAGGGCTTTGCGTACAAGGAGATCGCGGACATCATGGGGACACCCATCGGTACGGTGATGTCCCGGCTGCACCGGGGCCGCCGGCAGCTGCGCGGCATGCTGGAGGATTACGCCCGTGAGCGCGGGCTGGTGCCGGCGGGCGCCGGGGAGTCGAACGAAGCGAAAGGTTCGGGCTCATGAGCTGCGGAGATCCGCACGAGACGGACTGCAGTGAGGTCCTCGACCATCTGTACGAGTTCCTCGACAGTGAGATGCCGGAAGTCGATCGCGACAAGTTCCGGCACCACATCGAGGAATGCTCGCCGTGCCTGGAGAAGTACGGCTTGGAACAGGCCGTGAAGAAGCTCGTGAAGCGGTGCTGCGGCCATGACGACGTGCCCGCCGACCTGCGCGCCAAGGTCATGGGCCGGCTCGAACTGCTGCGCGCCGGGCGGCCCGTGCCCGACCACGACGTCACCGCCCCGGCCGCAGAGGGCTGAGCCGCCCCGCCGGACCACCGGCCCGCATCACCCGAACGTGCTAATCCTCAGGTCATAAGCCCCGCACCACCGCATTCCGCCCTAGGCTCCCAGCCGGGAAGGCACGGTCGGGGAGGGGCGTGATGGAGGCGGTACCGGCGAGGGCACGCGCCTGTGTGGCCTGCGCCGTCCTGCTCGCCGCGCTCTGCGTGCTGCCGCTGCCGGCGACCCGCGCCCCCTGGTGGGCGCTCGGTCTGCTCGCCGCGCTCTACGCCGTCTGTGAGCACGCCGTACACCGCCGCTTCGACACGACCTTCTATCCCGTGCTGCTCGCGGGGGCGTTCCTGCTGCCCCCGCCGGCCGCCGCGCTCGTCCCGCTGCCCGCCGCGCTGCTCGCCCCGGGCGGCCACCGGCCCGCGTGGGCCCGGCGCGGCTGGCGGGCCGCACGGTCCGCGCTCGCCGTGTGGGCCGCGGCCCGGGTGCACTGGTCCCTCGGCGGCCGGCATGCTGTGGTCACCCCCGACTTCCCCTACGTGCTGCTGCCCGCGGGCGCCGCCGTGCTCGCCTTCTGCCTGGTGCTCACCGTCCTCGACGGCGCACTGCGCGCCGCGGCCGGGCCGGTGCCGCCGCGCCGGGCCTGGCGCGGACTGCTCTCCCGCTCGCTCGCACCCGTCGCGGTGCACGGACTCGCCGGGCTGATGATGGCCGTGCTGTGGCGCAGCCGGTACGGCCCGGTCGCCGCGCTCCTGGTGCTGCTGCCGATGTGCGTCTCCTGGTGGGTGTTCGCCCAGTACCACCGCGAACGCGCCGCCCACCAGGCCACCATCCGCGCCCTGGTGCAGGCCGTCGACATCAAGGACGGTTACACCCGCGGCCACAGCGAACGCGTCGGCCGCGCCTCCGTGCTGATCGCCCGCGAACTCGGCATGGACGACGACCGCGTCGAGGTGCTGCGCTTCGCCGGCATCCTGCACGACGTCGGCAAGCTCGGGGTGCCCACCCGGCTGCTGCGCAAGGACGGCCCGCTCACCCCCGAGGAGCGACGGGTCATCGAACTGCATCCCGAGTACGGCCATGAGATGGTCCGCGGGATCTCCTTCCTCGGCGAGGCCCGCGCCGCGATCCTGCACCACCACGAGCGCCTCGACGGCAGCGGCTACCCCTACGGCCTGGCCGGCGGCCAGATCCCCGAGTGCGCCCGGGTCGTCGCCGTCGCCGACGCCTTCGACGCCATGACCTCCACCCGCACCTACAGCAGGGCCCGCCCGGTCGAGGCGGCCCTCGCCGAACTGGAGCGCTGCGCGGGCAGCCAGTTCGACCCGCGCATGGTCCGCGCGCTCGTCCGGGCGCTCGACTGCCACGGCTGGCACCCCGCCGTCACCGCCGACGAACCGGCGTACCCGGGCCCGGGCGGCCGGCCCGTCACCGGGGCCTCCCGGTGACCGCGCTGCGGCTCGTGCACGGCGCCGCCGCCCTCGCCGCGGGCGGCGCCCTCGCCGTCACCCTGTGGGGCGGCCTGGCGGAGCCCGGCGTCGCGCTCACCTTCGGCGTGCTCATAGCCGTCGGCGAGCTGGCCCTCCCGCAGGCGCTCCCCTACGTCCGCGCGGGCGGCACCCCTGCCAGCGGCGTCGAGGCGCGCCAGGCCGCACCGCTCGGCACCGCCGGCTCGCTGTCGTACGCCCTGCTCGGCGCCGACGCCGGACACCCCACCCATCACGGCCCCGCCCAGGTCGTCAGCGTCGTGCTCGCCGCCGCCCTGATCGGTGCCGTCCCGCACGTGTGGCGCGGCCGCGGCGACGCCCCGGACCATCTGGCCCGCCGGATCCTCACCGTCGGCTTCGCCGCCGTCTGCTTCCAACCCCTCTCCAACCGGGGGGTGTTCACCTCCTGGAGCGGCCCCGCCTACGCGCTGCTCCTGATCGCCGTGCTCGGCCTGACCGCGCTGTGCGACGCCGTGCTCGCCGCCGCCCTCGCCCACTGCCGCACCGGCTGGCCGTTCGCCCCGCTGTTGCGCGAGGAACTGCGCGGGCTGCTCGGCATCGGCTCCGCCGTGTGCGCGACCGGCGCCGTCATCGCGCTCGCGGTCGCCGTCGTCGGCCTGTGGGCGCTGCCGGTGTTCTGCCTGCCCCTGCTGCTCACCCAGCTGTCCCTGCGCCGGTACGCGGCCGTCCGTGCCACCTACCGGCAGACCATCGCCTCGCTGGCCCGGGCCACCGAGGTCGCCGGATACACCCCGGCCGGGCACGCCCGCCGGGTGGCCGCGCTGAGCCTCGCCGTGGGGCGGGACCTGGGGCTGACCGGGCCGGAACTGACCGTGCTGGAGTACGCGGCCCTGATGCACGACATCGGCCAGCTCAGCCTGGTCGACCCGGTCCCGGCCGGGGCCACCGCCGGGCTGCCCATGGCCGAGCAGCGGCGGATCGCCCTGCTCGGCGGGGCCGTCGTACGGCAGACCGGGGTGGACCCGGCCGTCGCCGTCGTGGTGGAGCGGCAGGCCGACCCGTGCGCCGAGCAGCCGCTGGCCGCCCGGATCGTGCGGGCCGTGAACGCCTACGAGGAGAGGACCAGGGATGCCGGTCCGCAGGGGCCGCTGCGGGCGCTGGAGGAGCTGCGGCTCAGCACCGCCGGGCAGTACGCGCCCGAGGTCGTGGAGTCGCTCGCCCGGGTGCTGGCCCAGCCGCGCGGCCGCTCGGGAACCGGCCCGGAGGGGGCCGCGGGGAGACGTACGGCACTGTCTGACCCGGCCCCCGGCTGGGTAACCCATGGGTAATGAGCGCCTTTCCCACCGTACGTGGTTGGATGCGAGGGAGAGGGTGTCCGGGGGCAGAGCCAGCCCACTGTGTGATCTGGAACTGGCAGGCGGGAATCGTGAGGATCTTCGGAAAGGGACGGCACCGGCCCTCCGCCTCCTGGCGGCAGGCCACGGACCGCGCGTTCACACTCATCGGCGACGGCCGCTACGAGGACGCGGGCGAGCTGCTGACACGCGCTGCCGACCTGGAACCCTGGCTGTCGGAGTCCTGGTTCAACCTCGCCCTGCTGCACAAGTTCCGGCACGACTGGGAGCAGGCCCGCGCCGCCGGGCTGCGCGCCGTCGCCCTGCTCGAGCGGGAGAGCGGGGCGCCCGACTGGTGGAACGTCGGCATCGCCGCGACCGCGCTCCAGGACTGGCCGCTGGCCCGCCGCGCCTGGCAGGCGTACGGCCTGAAGGTGCCCGGCGGGGCCACCGCCTCCGGCGAGCCGCTCGGCATGGCGCTCGGCAGCGCGGCCGTACGGCTCTCCCCGGAGGGCGAGGCCGAGGTGGTGTGGGGCCGCAGGCTGGACCCGGCCCGGATGGAGGTCCTCTCCATCCCGCTGCCCTCCTCCGGGCGGCGCTGGGGCGAGGTGGTGCTGCACGACGGCGTCCCGCACGGCGAGCGCACCACGTCGGCCGGGCACGCCTACCCGGTCTTCGACGAGATCGAGCTGTGGGCGCCGTCGCCCGTCCCCACCTGGGTGGTGCTGCTGGAGGCGGCCACGGAGGCGGACCGGGACGCGCTGGAGCAGCTGGCGGCCGACGCCGGGTTCGCCGCGGAGGACTGGTCCTCCTCGGTGCGGCTGCTGTGCCGGATGTGTTCCGAGTCCCGGATGCCCTCCGACGAGGGGGAGGGGATCCATCTCGACCCGCACGACCACAGCGAGCCGGGGCATCCGGGGCCGCTGGGACACCGGACGGACGGGCAGCTGTGGGTGCCGGAGCGGGAGTGCGGGGTGGCCGCGCCGGCCTCGCTGGTCCGGGGCCTGCTGGACGGGTGGGTCGCGGACAGCCCGGACTCCAGGGACTGGCGGGATCTCGAAGAGGTTTGCTGAGCCGACGGCGACCGGCCCCCTTTAGGCTGTAGTCGCAGAATTTTCCAGGCTTGCAGGAAGGCGTACGTCGGTCATGGCTCAGCAGGACACCGATCAGCAGCACGCGGGCGTGCTCCCCGTCGACGACGAGGGCTATGTCGTCGACACGGAGGACTGCGAGGAGCGCGAGACGGCCTGGCGGGAGCGCGGGACCTCGCGGCCCGTCACGGTCGTCGGCAACCCGGTCCTGCACAAGGAGTGCAAGGACGTCACCGAGTTCGGCGAGGAGCTCCAGCAGCTGGTCGCCGACATGTTCGCCAGCCAGCGCACCGCCGAGGGCGTGGGCCTGGCCGCCAACCAGATCGGCGTGGACCTGAAGGTCTTCGTCTACGACTGCCAGGACGACGAGGGCAAGCGGCACGTCGGCGTGGTGTGCAACCCGAAGCTGGTGGACCTCCCCGCCGGGAAGCGGGTCCTGGACGACAGCAACGAGGGCTGCCTGTCCGTGCCGGGCGCCTACGCGCCGCTCGCGCGCCCCGACTACGCCGAGGTGACCGGCCAGGACGAGCGGGGCAACCCGATCAAGGTCCGCGGCACCGGCTACTTCGCACGGTGTTTGCAGCACGAGACGGACCACCTCTACGGCTACCTGTACATCGACCGGCTGTCCAAGCGGGACCGCAAGGACGCGCTGCGGCAGATGGCCGAGAACGAGCCACGCTACCCCGTGGTCGCCAACGACTAGCGGCCGCGCCGGAGTCGGGGCGTCCGACCAGGGATCACACCCTGGTCGGGCGCCCTTCGCGCGTTCCGGATCGCTCGTCCGTGCGTCGTACAACCGATCCGTTCGGTGCGTCTAGTGACAGTCAACCAGTCACGCAAGGGGGGTTTCTCGGCATGTTGGGGTAGTGAGTGAAGCAAATCCGTTCCCAGGGCGGTCAGTTGTGGTGCTGAATGGAGAGTGCGGGGATACGCAACGGCGCACGCCCGGCACAACCGGAGGGGCGTGTGCTCCTGGCGGCTGAGAGGGGTTTGTTCGTGCAAGCTTTCCCACACAGCACCACAGCGGCACCGACGGCGGTCGTGGTACCGCCCTCACTGGCACTCCCGGTGATCGAATCCGCGTTTCCGCGGCAACTGCACCCGTATTGGCCCCGACTCCAGGAGAACACCCGGCTGTGGCTGCTCGAAAAGCGGCTCATGCCGGCGGACAAGGTGCAGGAATATGCCGACGGACTGTGCTACACGGACCTCATGGCCGGCTACTACACCGGCGCCCGCGACGAGGTCCTGCAGGCCATAGCCGACTACAGCGCATGGTTCTTCGTCTGGGACGACCGCCACGACCGGGACGTCGTCCACGGCCGGGCCGGCGACTGGCGGCGCCTGAGGCACCGGCTGCACGCGGCCCTCGACGCCCCCAGGCACCACCTGCACCATCCGGACCCGCTGGTCTCGGGGTTCGCCGACAGTGTGCTCCGGCTGTACGGCTTCCTGCCGCGCACCTGGAACCAGCGGTTCGCCCGGCACTTCCACGCGGTCATCGAGGCCTACGACCGCGAGTTCCGCAACCGCACCCAGGGACACATACCCGGTGTCGAGGAATACCTCGCCCTGCGCCGGCACACCTTCGCGCACTGGATATGGACCGATCTGCTCGAACCGAGCGCCGGGTGCGAACTGCCGGACGCGATAAGGCACCACCCCGCCTATCGCCGGGCCGCACTGCTGAGCCAGGAATTCGCCGCCTGGTACAACGACCTGTGCTCACTGCCCAAGGAAATAGCGGGCGACGAGGTCCACAATCTCGGAATCTGCCTCATCACCCATGAGGGGCTGAGTCTCGAGGAATCGATCGACGAAATCAGGCGGCGCGTCGAGGGATGCATCCAGGAATTCCTGGACGTCGAACAGGACGCCCTGCGATTCGCCGACGGTCTCGCCGACGGCACCGCCCGCGGAAAGGAACTGAGCGCCGCGGTCCACCGTTGCCTCGGCTATATGCGGAACTGGTTCAGCACCGTCTACTGGTTCCACCACGAGTCCGGCCGGTACATGGTCGACAGCTGGGACGACCGCGCCACACCCCCGTACGTCAGCAACGAAGCGGCAGGTGAGAAATGACCGTCGAGTCTTCCCCGCGGCCCGTGGCCCCCGCGGCCGGCGAGCTGCGCGAACCGCCCCTGGCCCAAGGCACCGTACCGGGCCTCGGACACGGGCTGAAACTGGTCCGCGACCCGCTCGCCTTCATGTCCGCGCTGCGCGGCCACGGCGACGTCGTACGCCTCAAGCTGGGCCCCAAGACGGTGTACGCCGTCACCACGCCGGAGCTCACCGGCGCCCTCGCCCTCAGCCCCGACTTCAAGATCGACGGGCCGCTGTGGGAGTCCCTGGAGGGGCTGCTCGGCAAGGAGGGCGTGGCCACCGCCAACGGCCCCCGGCACCGCCGTCAGCGCCGCACCATCCAGCCCGCCTTCCGGCTGGACGCGATCCCGGGCTACGGGCCGATCATGGAGGAGGAGGCGCACGGCCTCACCGAGCGCTGGCGGCCCGGCGAGACCATCGACTGCACCTCGGAGTCCTTCCGGGTGGCCGTCCGGATCGCCGCCCGCTGTCTGCTGCGCGGCGAGTACATGGACGAGCGCGCCGAGCGGCTGAGCATCGACCTCGCCACCGTCTTCCGCGGTATGTACCGCAGGATGGTGATCCCCCTCGGACCCCTCTACCGGCTGCCGTTCCCGGCCAACCGTGAATTCAACCGGGCGCTGGCCGATTTGCATCTCCTCGTGGACGAGATCGTCGCCGAGCGGAGGGCATCTGGTCAAAAGCCGGACGATTTGCTGACGGCATTGCTGGAGGCGAAGGACGACAATGGCGACCCCATCGGGGAACAGGAGATCCACGATCAGGTCGTCGCGATACTCACCCCCGGCAGCGAAACCGTGGCGTCCACGATCATGTGGCTGCTCCAGGTCCTCGCGGAACACCCGGAACACGCCGAGAAGGTACGGACCGAGGTCGAATCCGTGACCGGTGGCCGACCGGTCGGATTCGAGCACGTCCGCTCACTCACCCACACCAACAATGTCGTCGTCGAGGCCATGCGGCTCAGGCCGGCCGTATGGATTCTGACGCGCCGCGCGGTGCGCGACACCGTGCTCGGGGACTATCGCATTCCGGCCGGGGCGGACATCGTCTACAGCCCGTACGCCATCCAGCGCGACCCCCGCTCCTACGCCCGCACCCTCGACTTCGACCCCGACCGCTGGCTGCCGGAGCGGGCAGGGGAGGTGCCGAAGTACGCGATGAGCCCGTTCAGCGTGGGCAACCGCAAGTGCCCGAGCGACCACTTCTCGATGACCCAGCTGAGCCTGATCACCGCGGCCGTCTCGGCGAAGTACCGCTTCGAGCAGGCCCCCGGGTCGAACGACACCACCCGGGTGGGCATCACGTTGCGCCCGCACGACCTGCGCCTGCGGCCTCTCCCCTGGTAGGCCGCGGCGAGCACACCTGACACCGGCGCGGGTCCGGGCCGCCTGGGGAGCCTGGACCACGCGCCGGCAGGGTGCGCCGGAGCGCCGGCTAGAAGTCCTCGTCCAGGTCGACGGTGCCCTCCACCGCCACCTGGTACGCCGAGGGACGGCGCTCGAAGAAGTTGGTCAGCTCCTGGACGCCCTGGAGCTCCATGAAGGAGAAGGGGTTCTCGGAGCCGTACACCGGGGCGAAGCCGAGCCGGGACAGCCGCTGGTCGGCGACGCACTCGAGGTACTGCCGCATCGAGTCGGTGTTCATCCCGGGCAGCCCGTCACCGCACAGGTCGCGGGCGAACTGGAGCTCCGCCTCGACGGCCTCCCGCAGCATGTCCGTCACCTGCTGCTGGAGCTGGTCGTCGAAGAGCTCGGGCTCCTCCTTGCGGACGGTGTCGACCACGTCGAAGGCGAAGGACATGTGCATCGTCTCGTCGCGGAACACCCAGTTGGTGCCGGTGGCCAGACCGTGCAGCAGACCCCGGCTGCGGAACCAGTAGACGTACGCGAAGGCGCCGTAGAAGAACAGGCCCTCGATGCACGCGGCGAAGCAGATCAGGTTCAGCAGGAAGCGCCGGCGGTCCGCCTTGGTCTCCAGCCGGTCCAGGTTGTCGACCGAGTCCATCCAGCGGAAGCAGAACTGCGCCTTCTCGCGGATCGACGGGATGTTCTCCACGGCCGCGAAGGCGGCGGCCCGGTCGTCCGGGTCGGGCAGATAGGTGTCGAGCAGCGTCAGATAGAACTGGACGTGCACGGCCTCCTCGAACAGCTGGCGCGACAGGTACAGGCGCGCCTCCGGGGAGTTGATGTGCTTGTACAGCGTCAGGACCAGGTTGTTCGCGACGATCGAGTCGCCCGTCGCGAAGAAGGCGACCAGCCGGCCGATGAGGTGCTGCTCCTCCGGCGTGAGCTTCGCCAGGTCGGCCACGTCCGAGTGGAGGTCGACCTCCTCGACGGTCCAGGTGTTCTTGATGGCGTCCCGGTAGCGCTCGTAGAAGTCCGGGTAGCGCATGGGACGCAGGGTCAGTTCGAAGCCCGGGTCGAGCAGGTTCGTGTTTCGGGTCGTCATTACTGGCAGGCCTCGCAGGACTCGGGGTTCTCAAGGGAGCAGGCGACGGCGTCGGGGTCGGCCGCCTGCTGCACGGGGATGGCGGTCTGTGCCTGGGCCGCGCGGGCGATCCGGGTCGCCGGGCGCGAGCGCAGGTAGTACGTGGTCTTCAGCCCGGACTTCCAGGCGTAGGCGTACATCGAGGAGAGCTTGCCGATGGTCGGCGTCTCCATGAACAGGTTCAGGGACTGCGCCTGGTCCAGGAACGGGGTGCGGGCGGCGGCCATGTCGATCAGGCCGCGCTGCGGGATCTCCCAGGCCGTGCGGTACAGCCGGCGCACCTCCTCCGGGATCCACACGAAGTCCTGCACCGAGCCGTTGCTGTCCCGCAGCGCCTCCCGGGTGCGCGCGTCCCACACGCCCAGGTCCTTCAGGTCCTGCACCAGGTAGGAGTTGACCTGGAGGAACTCACCGGACAGCGTCTCGCGCTTGAACAGGTTGGACACCTGCGGCTCGATGCACTCGTAGACGCCCGCGATGGAGGCGATGGTGGCGGTCGGCGCGATCGCGAGGAGCAGCGAGTTGCGCATGCCGACGGCGGCGATCCGGGCCCGCAGCGCCGCCCAGCGCTCCGGCCAGGTCAACTCCACGTCGTAGTGGTCCGGGTGCAGCACGCCCTGCGCGGTACGGGTCTTCTCCCAGGCCGGCAGCGGGCCGTTGCGCTCGGCGAGGTCGGCGGAGGCCTCGTACGCGGCGAGCATGATGCGCTCGGCGATCCGGGTGGAGAGCGCCGTGGCCTCGGGCGAGTCGAAGGGCAGCCGCAGCTTGAAGAAGACGTCCTGGAGGCCCATCGCGCCCAGGCCGACCGGACGCCACTTGGCGTTCGACCGCCCCGCCTGCTCGGTCGGGTAGAAGTTGATGTCCACGACCCGGTCGAGGAAGGTGACGGCCGTGCGGACCGTCTCGTCCAGCCGCTCCCAGTCGATGTCCCCGTCGCGCACGAAGGCGCCGAGGTTGACCGACCCCAGGTTGCAGACCGCCGTCTCGCCGTCGTCGGTGACCTCCAGGATCTCCGTGCAGAGGTTGGAGGAGTGCACGACATGGCCCGGCAGGGCGGTCTGGTTGGCGGTGCGGTTGGCGGCGTCCTTGAAGGTCATCCAGCCGTTGCCGGTCTGCGCGAGGGTGCGCATCATCCGGCCGTACAGCTCACGGGCCGGGATGGTCTTCTTCGCCAGACCCGCCTGCTCGGCCTTGCGGTAGGCGGCGTCGAAGTCGGCGCCCCACAGGTCGACCAGCTCGGGCACGTCCGCCGGGGAGAACAGCGACCACTGCTCGTCGGCGTTGACCCGGCGCATGAACTCGTCCGGGATCCAGTGCGCGAGGTTCAGGTTGTGCGTACGGCGGGCGTCCTCACCGGTGTTGTCCCGCAGCTCCAGGAACTCCTCGATGTCGGAGTGCCAGGTCTCCAGGTAGACGGCGGCGGCACCCTTGCGCCGGCCGCCCTGGTTCACCGCGGCGACCGAGGCGTCCAGGGTCTTCAGGAACGGCACGATGCCGTTGGAGTGCCCGTTGGTGCCCCGGATCAGCGAGCCGCGGGACCGGATCCGGGAGTACGACAGACCGATGCCGCCGGCGTGCTTCGAGAGCCGGGCGACCTGGTGGTAGCGGTCGTAGATGGAGTCCAGCTCGTCCAGCGGGGAGTCCAGCAGATAGCAGGACGACATCTGCGGGTGCCGGGTGCCGGAGTTGAACAGGGTGGGGGAGGAGGGCAGGTAGTCGAGGCGGCTCATGAGCTTGTAGAGGGCGGCGACCTCGTCCACCGAGCGGACGGTGTCGTCCTCGGCCAGCCCGCTCGCCACCCGCAGCATGAAGAACTGGGGCGTCTCGATCACCTTGCGGGTGATCGGGTGCCGCAGCAGATAGCGGCTGTGCAGGGTGCGCAGGCCGAAGTAGCCGAAGCGGTCGTCGGCGTCCCGGTCGACCAGCGCGTCCAGCCGCTCGGCGTGCTGCGCGACGAACGCGGCGGTTCGGTCGGCGACGAGGCCCTCGCGGTGGCCGACGGCGACCGACTCGGTGAACGAGGTCACGCCCTGCGAGGCGGCCTCGTCCCGGATGGTGAGGGTGAGCAGCCGGGCGGCCAGCCTGGAGTAGGCGGGGTCCTCGGAGATGAGGCCGGCGGCCGCCTCCGTGGCCAGCTCGCGCAGCTCCGCCTCGTCGGCCCGCGCGGAGCGGCCGCGCAGCGCGGCGGCGGCGACCCGGCCCGGGTCGGCGTCGGGGAGGTCGGCGGTCAGCTCGGTCAGGGTCCGCAGCAGCGCGGTACCGGGACCGTCGGTCTCCGGTCCGCTCGCTGAAGCCGGATCTGCTGGCGCGATGGTCACGTGGGGCTCTCCCTCGCTCGGCACGGGGGCCCGGCGGAGGGCAGGGGGCAGCCACGAGCGCGCACGGCGTCGCGTCCACCGGCCCACTCCACGAGGCCCGGACGTCTCAGGGCACCCGGACCGGACGGCCGGGCGCGCTGTCGGCAGGTCCTCGGACTGGAACAGGCGTGCGGACACACGCAAGTACACCGTTGCGGGACAGTTCCGGATTCGCACCGGATTCCCCTGCGGCGACAGCGAGCATGAGCATACATCTAGTGCCGGGGTGCGGTGTCACCCCCAGATGTTGTGTCGCACCGGTGCCGGAGCGTCAACTCCTGGGCCGGCCGGGCGATGTCGGGCCGCTCCGGCGGCGGATTCCGGTCCCGGGTACGGCGACGGGCCGCCGGATGCGCTCCGGCGGCCCGTCGTACGAGGCGCTCAGTGACCGGCGCCCGCGGTGGCCGGCGGGAGCTCCGCCTGGACGCCCGGGTCACCGGCGTCGGCCGTGTAGTCCTCGGGGCTGGTCTCGTCGACGCCCTCGGGGGCCTTCAGGGCCTTCAGGACGAGGGTCAGGACCACGGTGACCGCGGCGTTGAGCAGGAACGCCGTGAGGCCGATGTAGCCGATCTGGCCGATGCCGGGGATCTCCTTGGCCGAGCCGCCGAAGTGCGCCTGGGTCGGCGAGGCGACACCGTACGCGGCGACCGTGCCGTACACCATGCCGACCGCCCAGCCGGCCAGCAGCGCCCAGCGGTGGAACCAGCGGGTGAACAGGCCGCCGACCATCGCCGGGAAGGTCTGCACGATCCAGATGCCGCCCAGCAGCTGGAAGTTGATGGCGACCGTCTTGTCCATGGTCAGGACGAAGACCAGCGCGCCCACCTTCACCAGCAGGGACACCAGCTTGGAGACCCGGGTCTCCTGCGCCGGCGTGGCGTCCGGCTTGATGAAGTCCTTGTAGATGTTGCGGGTGAAGAGGTTGGCGGCCGCGATGGACATGATGGCCGCCGGGACCAGCGCGCCGATGCCGATCGCCGCGAAGGCGACGCCCGTGAACCAGTCCGGGAACATGTCCTCGAACAGCTGCGGGATCGCCAGCTGCCCGTTGGTGACCTTCACCCCGGCCGCGATCGCCATGAAGCCCAGCAGCGCCAGGAAGGCCAGCATCAGGGAGTACAGCGGCAGGATCGCGGTGTTGCGGCGGATCACGTCACGGCTCTTGGAGGAGAGCGTCGCGGTGACCGAGTGCGGATACATGAACAGGGCCAGGGCGGAGCCGAACGCCAGCGTGGCGTACGTCCACTGGCCCGCCTCCGGCGGGGCGATGGCGCCGCGCGGCTTGCCGGTGGCCGGGTTGACCTGGCTGAGCGCGTGGGTCGCCTTGGCGAAGACGTCGTCGAACCCGCCCAGCTTGATCGGGATGTAGATGATCGCCACCGCGATGACGATGTAGATCAGCGTGTCCTTGACGAACGAGATCAGCGCGGGCGCCCGCAGACCGGAGGAGTAGGTGTAGGCCGCCAGCACACCGAAGGCGATCAGCAGCGGCAGGTCCTTCACGAACCAGTTGGTGTTCTCGCCGCCGCCGATGCCCATCACGTCCAGCACCGCCTGGATGCCCACCAGCTGGAGCGCGATGTACGGCATGGTCGCCAGGATGCCGGTGACCGCCACCGCGAGCGACAGGCCCTTGGAACCGAACCGGCCGCGCACGAAGTCCGAGGTGGTGACATAGCCGTGGCGATGCGAGACCGACCACAGGCGCGGCAGGAAGGTGAAGATCAGCGGGTAGACGATGACCGTGTACGGCACCGCGAAGAAGCCGGACGCGCCCGCCGCGTAGACCGCCGCCGGTACGGCGACGAAGGTGTACGCGGTGTAGATGTCACCGCCGAGCAGGAACCAGGTGATCCAGGTGCCGAACGACCGGCCGCCGAGGCCCCACTCGTCCAGGGACTGCTCGTTCTCGGCCCGCCGCCAGCGCGAGGCCAGGAAGCCCATGACCGTGACGGCCAGGAAGAAGAAGATGAAGACGCCGAGCGCGACTCCGTTGACGCCGTCCTTCACTTCGCCGCACCACCCTTCTGGGCGGCACGGGCGCGCTGGTCACGCTGCCACAGCTTGTACGCCGCGATGGTGAGCACCGAGGCGATCGGCACCCAGAGCATCTGGTACCAGTAGAAGAACGGGATCCCGATGAGCGTGGGGTCCGTCTTGGCGTACGAGCCGACCCACAGCATCGCCACGAAGGGCGCGACGAGACACAGGCCGATGACCACCCGGACCGGTGTGACGACCGGTGGACTCACTTCTGGTGTTTCTGGCATGCGCTCCGTCCCCTCGTTGATCACCGCGTGATGCGCGGCAATCTAGGTGACGGGATCACGTCAGTGGAAGACCTCGTCCGCATATCGGCACGCCGACTTCGGCGGAGGCCTCCGGAGGCTTCCCCTCCTGTTCGGCCCCTATTCCGCCGGGCGCTTGAGCCGTGCGACGAACTTGTACCGATCGCCCCGGTACACGGACCGCACCCACTCCACCGGCTGGCCCTCGCGGTCGCGCGAGTGCCGGGAGAGCAGCAGCATCGGCAGCCCCACGTCGGTGCCGAGCAGGCCCGCCTCGCGCGGGGTGGCCAGCGAGGTCTCGATGGTCTCCTCGGCCTCGGCGAGGTGGACGTCGTAGACCTCGGCGAGCGCGGTGTACAGCGAGGTGTACTTCACCAGCGAGCGGCGCAGGGCGGGGAAGCGCTTGGCGCTCAGATGGGTGGTCTCGATGGCCATCGGCTCGCCGTTGGCCATGCGCAGCCGCTCGATGCGCAGGACGCGCCCGCCGGCGGTGATGTCGAGCAGCTCGGCGAGCCGGTCGTCGGCCGTGATGTACCCGATGTCCAGCAGCTGCGAGGTCGGCTCCAGGCCCTGGGCGCGCATGTCCTCGGTGTAGGAGGTGAGCTGGAGCGCCTGGGAGACCTTGGGCTTGGCGACGAAGGTGCCCTTGCCCTGGATCCGCTCCAGCCGGCCCTCCACCACCAGCTCCTGAAGGGCCTGCCGGACGGTGGTGCGGGAGGTGTCGAACTCGGCCGCCAGCGTGCGCTCGGGCGGCACCGGGGTGCCCGGTGCCTGCGTCTCCGTCATGTCGAGGAGATGCTTCTTCAAGCGGTAGTACTTGGGCACGCGCGCGGTACGGACGGTTGTCCCGGCCTCGTTCTCCGCACTGCTGACGTCGGTGCTCATGCTCTGCCTTCCCGGCTCCGAATGCCGAAAGCGACCGACATCCCATCGGCCCCGCTCACATCGTGGCACGGCTTACGGTCACACGACTCCACCCGGCCGCCCAGTGATCCCCTCTATATACCGCCCGGACCCGGGCTGGTCTAGGCCACAGAGGAGGAGCCGCGCGCCCCGCGGTCCTAGATGCCCTGCCACTCCGGCTTGTTCGCGTACGTGTGGCGGAAGTAGTCCGCCAGCTTCAGCTTGCCCGCCGCGGCCTCGTCCACGACCACCGTGGCGTGCGGGTGCAGCTGGAGCGCCGACGCCGGGCACACCGCGGCCACCGGCCCCTCGACCGTCGCCGCGACCGCGTCCGCCTTGCCCTCGCCGGTCGCCAGCAGCACCAGGTGCCGGGCCTCCAGGATGGTGCCGATGCCCTGGGTGATCACATGGTGCGGGACCTGTGTGATGTCGCCCTCGAAGAAGCGGGCGTTGTCCACCCGGGTCTGCTCGGTCAGCGTCTTGATCCGGGTCCGCGAGGCGAGCGAGGAGCAGGGCTCGTTGAAGCCGATGTGCCCGTCGGTGCCGATGCCGAGCAGCTGGAGGTCCACCCCGCCGGCCTCGGCCAGCGCCCGGTCGTACGCCTCGCACGCCGCCTGGACGTCCTCCGCCGTGCCGTCCGGCCCGAGGAAGGCGTCCATGCCTATGCCGAGCGGTTCCAGCACCTCGCGGCGGAGCACCGAGCGGTAGGACTCGGGGTGGTCGGCGGGCAGCCCGACGTACTCGTCGAGCTGGGCGATCCGGGCCTGCGCGGTGTCCACGGCGCCGGCCCGCACCTTCGCGGTCAGGGCCTGGTAGACGGGCAGCGGGGTGGAGCCGGTGGCCACCCCGAGCAGGGCGTCCGGCTTGCGTCGCAGCAGCTGCGCCATGGCCTCGGCGATCAGTTCGCCGCCCGCCGCGGCGTCCGGAACGATGACAACTTCCACGCTGGGCCTGCCGTTCTGAAGTGGGCTCGTGCGTCTATGTGGTTTAGACCAATCTAACAGAGTCGGTGTCACCGGGCGTGCCCTACGGAGCTTCTTCCCGCTGCCCGCGATCCCGTGTGCCGCTTGGGTCCCGGCCGCCCCGCACATTTCTCTAGCGGCCGCTATAAAATGTGCCCATGATGCAGGGGCGGGACACGACGACACGGACCGGGACGGGGTCCGGCAGGCGCGGCCGGCCGCGCTCCTTCGACCGGGCCGAAGCCCTGGACAAGGCGCTCATGGCCTTCTGGCGGCACGGCTACGAGGCGACCTCCGTCTCCGACCTCACCCGGATCATGGGCATCGGCACCCCCAGCCTCTACGCGGCCTTCGGGGACAAGCGGACCCTGTTCGAAGAGGTGGTCCGTGTCTACTGCGAGACCTACGGCGCCTTCGGCCGCCGCGCCCTCGCCGAGGAACCCACCGCCCGGGCGGCCCTCGCCCGCATCCTGCGTGAGGCCGCCGCCGAGTACACCGACCCGGCCCACCCGTACGGCTGTCTCGTCGCGCACGCGGCCACCAACTGCACCAGCCCCGAGGTGGCGCGGCTGCTGCGGGACCGGCGCAACGCCGGCATCGCCACCCTCGCCTTCCGGATCCGCGCGGACATCGCGGCCGGGGTGCTCCCCGCCGGCACCGACGCCACCGCCCTCGCGCGGCACTCCGGCGCGGTGCTCCAGGGCATGTCCCAGCAGGCGCGCGACGGGGCGAGCCGGGCGGAACTGGAGGCACTCGCGGAATTTGCCATGACTGTATGGCCCCATAGTTGACTTTGCCGGGTAGGCTTCGTGGCATCGAGTGCCAGCTGCCGCGCCGCATGCCGCGCGGAGCGGTGCCCGCACGGGCGACGGAGCCTGCACGGGCATGGACACGCCCCATTGGTCCAGTCCACAATCGAAGACACACCAGCGCAGACACCCGATGCCAAGCGGCATCGGCCACATGCACGATCGACCACGCACAAGCCTCCGCCCTCCCCGCACAGGAAGGCGGATCGAGGAACCGGCGCTCTCTGCCCTGACTGCCCCGGCTCCTCGGCCTTCGGCCGACCGGGACCGCACACCCCACGGCCGATGATGCTCCGGGCTGCGGTGCCGGGAGGGTTGAGGGTCCCTTCCAGGCGCCGCGGCCCGCGGGTGTTTTTTCGGACACCGGCGACCCCCCGGGTACGCTCGCAGCGTGCCCTCCATGAACGAACTGGTCCGCCAGCACACCGCCCTCGACGACTCCGACCTCGAGTGGCTGCATCTGCTGGTCTCGGAGTGGCAGCTCCTCTCCGACCTCTCCTTCGCCGACCTGGTGCTCTGGGTGCCGACCCGGGACGGCACCCGGTACGTCTCGGTCGCCCAGATGCGGCCGAACACCGGCCCCACCTCCTACCAGGACGACATGGTCGGCCACCTCGTCCCGCGCGGCCGCCGGCCCATGCTGGACGCGGCGCTGGACGAGGGACGGATCGTGCGCGAGGGCGACCCGGAGTGGCGTGAGGAGGTCCCGGTACGTGTCGAGTCCATCCCCGTACGGCGGGACGGCCGCGTTCTCGGCGTGATCGCCCGCAACACCAACCTGCTCACCGTCCGCACCCCGAGCCGGCTGGAGCTGACCTATCTCCAGAGCGCCTCGGACCTCGCGCAGATGATCGCGGCCGGTTCCTTCCCCTTCCCCGACCAGCAGGTCGACATGGACGCCTCGCCGCGCGTCGGCGACGGCCTGATCCGGCTCGACGCGGACGGCATCGTCCAGTACGCCTCCCCGAACGCGCTCTCCGCCTACCACCGCCTCGGCCTGGCCGCCGACCTGGTCGGCCACCACCTCGGGCGGACCACCGCGGAACTCGCCCCGACCCGGGGCCCGGTGGACGAGGCGCTCGCCAAGGTGGCCAGCGGCTGGGCCCCGCGCGAGTTCGAGATCGAGGCCAACGACGGGGTCATCCAGTTCCGGGCCATCCCGCTCAAGCCCAAGGGCGTGCGCATCGGTTCGCTGGTGCTGTGCCGTGACGTCACCGAACTGCGGCGCCGCGAACGCGAGTTGATCACCAAGGACGCCACCATCCGGGAGATCCACCACCGGGTGAAGAACAACCTCCAGACGGTCGCCGCGCTGCTGCGGCTCCAGGCCCGCCGGATCGGCTCCGAGCGCGGCCGGGAGGCCCTGGAGGAGGCCGTCCGCCGGGTCGGCTCGATCGCGATCGTGCATGAGACGCTGTCCCAGAACCTGGACGAGCGGGTGGAGTTCGACGACATCGCCGACCGGGTGCTCGCGATGGTCGCCGAGATCTCCCCGGGCAAGGTGGCCGGCCGGCGCACCGGCCGGTTCGGGATACTCGACGCCGAGGTCGCCACTCCGCTGTCGATGGTGCTCACCGAGATCCTCCAGAACGCGCTGGAGCACGGCTTCCGCGAGGGCGACACCGGCACGGTCGAGGTCTCCGCGGTGCGCGGCGGTACGACGAAGGAGGCCCGCCTCCTGGTCACGGTCCAGGACGACGGGGTCGGCCTGCCCGAGGGCTTCGACCCGCACAGCTCGGGCAACCTGGGCCTCCAGATCGTCCGGACCCTGGTCGAGGGGGAGCTGGGCGGCGCCTTCGACATGGTCCCGGGGCCGGAGCGCGGCACCCGGGTGATCCTGGACATCCCGGTGCGGGCACAGAAGTAGACGCGGAGCCTGCTCGCGTTACGGCAGCGGGTGTGCGCGGACAGCAAAAAGCCCCGGACCGCCATGGGTTCGGGGCTCGTGCTCGTTGCTGCTCTGCTGTGAGCGCATCGGGGGATACTGCGCGCTGCGGCTCGGGGGCGGGAGATGCGTGCGTGCTGCACGCGCCGCCAAGCTCAGGCTGTCAGCAGGGGTGGGTATGTCAGGCGGAGGCCTGACGGGCCCGGTTGCGGGCGGCACGGCGCTTCATGGCGCGGCGCTCGTCCTCGCTGAGACCACCCCAGACGCCGGAGTCCTGACCGGACTCGAGCGCCCACTGCAGACACTGCTCGATCACCGGGCAGCGACGGCAGACGGCCTTGGCTTCCTCGATCTGCAGCAGCGCAGGACCGGTGTTGCCGATGGGGAAGAAGAGCTCGGGGTCTTCCTCGCGGCAAACGGCGTTGTGACGCCAGTCCATGGCTGCTACCTCTCCTTGATTTCTCTGAGCGTAAGAGGTTACGCACAGGTTGCTTGTGAATGTGAACGCTTTCACGAATCCCTCAACAAGTGAAGGGCCTACCGCCGAGTCGTCCCCGGCGTGGTCCTTGGTTTGAAGAGGGGTTCTGGTGATCAGTGGAGGCCGGTCTTGCGGGCCGTCCCGATCGCCACGTAGAGACTCGCAAACCTCAGCGGCGGATACAACCCCTTCCGAAAGATTTTTTTTGATTCCTCGGTGTCGACTAGGTCACAGCCGTACTTCCATGGGGTGGATCCTGGCCTAAACGTTCGAGTGAAAGGACTTTGGCCCGTTCCGCTCACACAATCACACGCAGTGCATGGCGTACGCCTGTGAACGTCACGCTCGTACGCAGGCCGAGGTGGTCGCCGTCCATCTGGAGGGGCAGGGGGACCTTCGAATGCAAGGTGAACCGGTCCAGATCGTGCAGGGACACCGCATGCCTGCCCTGGGGTCCGCGCTCGGGGGACGAAGTGAGCAACTGGGTGCCATACCGGGCAACCGCGGCCGTCGACAGGCGGCGCAGACCGAGCACATCGATGCCCGTGTCGAACGACGCCTTAGGCGATGTGTACATAGGGCGATTGCCGAAATACGTCCAGGGGGACGTGTTCGAGACTATGGCCACCACAAGATCGGTGACCGGGTCCTCGCCGGGCTGCTCCAGGGTGATCGCACCGTGCCGGCGATTCGGCTCGCCGAGGAACTGCCGGATCACCTGGCGCACGTACAGCGCGTGGGTGGACTTCTTTCCGCGCTCGCGCTGCTGCTCGACCCGGCCGACCACTCCGGCGTCGAAGCCCAGCCCGGCGTTGAAGGTGAACCAGCGGTCCGGGACCGCCTCGTCCTCGGTGCCGGGCGTGCCCGAGGTCAGGCCGAGCCCGACGAGCCGCTCCCGGCCCTCGCGCAGCGCGTCCAGCAGGGCGCCGGTGGCCTCGACGGGGTCGTTGGGCAGCCCCAGGGCGCGGGCGAAGACATTGGTGGAGCCGCCGGGGACCACTGCGAGGCCGGGCAGGCGCTCCGGGGCGGGACCCGCGTGCAGCAGACCGTTGACGACCTCGTTGACCGTGCCGTCGCCGCCGAGGGCCACCACCATGTCGATGTCGTCGCTCTCCGCTGCCTGCCGGCCCAGGTCGCGCGCATGGCCGCGGTACTCGGTGGTGACGACCTCCAGCTTCACCTCGCTGGCCAGGGCGTGGATCAGCACGTCACGCCTGCGTGCGCTTGTGGTGGTAGCCGCCGGATTGACCACGAGAAGTGCACGCATGGAGGGCAGCGTACCTACTGGGGGGTACCGGGCCCATATCGAGGTAGGGAACAGGTAAGAGGGGCGGTGGGACAGAGGGGGGTGAACCCGCCCCGTTACCCTGCTGGGGTGAGCAGTGAGCAGAACCCCGCCGCAGAGTCCGCCGCCGAACCCCGCCCGCGTCGGCTGACCTACGCCGCCCTGCTGGCCGGCCTGGAGGGCCTCGCGCTGGTCGCGGGCGGTCTGTGGGTGCTCGTCCGCGGGTTCACCGGCGCCCCCGACGACCGTCAGCAGGCCGTCACCCTGGGGGTCACGCTGGTCGTGCTCGCCCTGCTGCCGCTGCTCGCCGCGCGCGGGCTGCTGCTGCGCCGCGGCTGGAGCCGCGGCCCCGCGGTGATCACCCAGATCATGGCGCTGCCGCTGGCCTACAACCTGCTCCAGACCGACGGTGTGACCATCCCGGTCGGCATCGTCCTCGCGGCGGTCGCCGTGACGGCGCTGGTGCTCCTCGTCAACGGCGAGACGACCCGGGCCCTGGGCATCAAGGGACCGGGCCGCGCCGAGTAGCGCCTACTCCTCCACGAGCAGCTTCTCCCGCAGCTGGGCCAGGGTGCGGGCCAGCAGCCGGGAGACGTGCATCTGGGAGATGCCGACCTCCTGCGCGATCTGCGACTGGGTCATGTTGCCGAAGAAGCGCAGCAGCAGGATCCGCTTCTCCCGGGGCGGCAGGTCCTCCAGGAGCGGCTTGAGCGACTCCCGGTACTCCACCCCCTCCAGCGCTTCGTCCTCGGCGCCCAGGGTGTCGGCGACCGCCGGGGACTCGTCGTCGGTGTCGGGGACGTCCAGGGACAGCGTGGAGTACGCGTTGGCGGACTCCAGGCCCTCCAGGACCTCCTCCTCGGAGATGGCCAGCTTCTCGGCCAGCTCGTGCACCGTGGGGGAGCGGCCGTGCAGCTGGGACAGCTCGGCCGTGGCCGTGGTCAGGGACAGCCGTAGCTCCTGGAGCCGGCGCGGTACCCGCACCGCCCAGCCCTTGTCGCGGAAGTGCCGCTTGATCTCGCCGACGACGGTCGGAGTGGCGTAGGTGGAGAACTCCACACCGCGCTCCGGGTCGAACCGGTCGACGGACTTGATCAGACCGATCGTGGCGACCTGGGTGAGGTCGTCCAGCGGCTCGCCGCGGTTGCGGAAGCGGCGCGCCAGGTGCTCCACCAGCGGCAGGTGCATCCGGACGAGCTGGTTGCGCAGCTCGGCGTACTCCGGGCTGCCGTCCCTCAGCTTGCGCAGCTCGACGAACATGGCCCGTGCCCCGGTGCGGTCGTGGGGGTCGTGCGGTACGGCGTGCTGTACCGCCTGCACCGCCTCCGCGCCCAGCGCCTCGTCCTCGGCGTACCGCTCGTGCTCGCTCATCGTCCCGCCCGTAGCCCTTCCCCGAGCCCTCGCCCCCGCGCGGGGTCCCTCCGCGGGTGTGCCCTGCACGGAACCGTCGTCGCCGGGCCGCGCGGAGTGCTCCTCCGGGTGCGGTCTGGCCTGCTCGGGGATGCCGTCGATGCCGTCCGCCATACGCCGGGAACCGTCCCGGGGGCTCGCCCCGGGGGTCTCGGCGGACCGGGGGGCACCCCCGTCCCCGGTCGGCAGCTCCCGCGTGCCGCGCTCTTCGTCCCGCACCGGACCGTCCCCGTTCCTCACGCCGGGCCGGGGCCCGCGCCGCGCTGTTTGTAGAGGCTGATCGACACGGTCTTGTCCTCGTCCACGGCGGACGAGACCTTGCCCGCGAGGGCCGAGAGGACGGTCCAGGCGAAGGTGTCCCGCGAGGGGGCGTGGCCGTCCGTGGTCGGCGCCGACACGGTCACCTCCAGGGAGTCGTCCACCAGCCGGAAGACACAGCTGAGCACCGAGCCGGGCACGGCCTGTTGCAGCAGGATCGCGCACGCCTCGTCGACGGCGATGCGCAGATCCTCGATCTCGTCCAGGGTGAAGTCCAAGCGGGCCGCGAGACCGGCCGTGGCCGTCCGCAGCACCGACAGGTAGGCACCCGCAGCCGGCAGCCGGACTTCCACGAAGTCCTGGTTCGCCGCGGGCTCGCCTGCGATCTGGGACACCCTCACCTCCATGGTGGTACAAGCTTTACGGGGCCGAGGGTCATCCCCCGGGAAACCGCGTACGTGGTCGCGCGGCACGCTATCGCGCTCCGGACGTCCCTGTCCCCGGGACCCCAACCCCCTGGCGTCACTCACAGTAAAGCTGTGGATACGCTCCGTGTCTAGAGGGTATGCGGGCCCAAATGGGAAGAGCGCGCGCCGGGTTGACGTACCCAGGCGTTACACGCTCGAACCGTCGGCCGACCGCCGCCCTCTGAAGTGTCACACGAGCAGGCCTCAGACGAGAACGTGGTCCACGAAGCACCACCGCCAGTCCTCGCCGGGTTCGAAGGTCCGCATCACCGGGTGACCGGACGTCTCGTGGTGATCCGTGGCGTGCCGTCCCGGGGAGGAGTCGCAGCAGCCGACGTGGCCGCAGGTCAGGCAGAGCCGCAGCTGCACCGGGTGCGTGCCGTTGCGCGCGCACTCCGGACAGGTCGGGTGCAGCGGCTCCGGCTCGGGGTGCGGCAGCGCGTCGACGTGCGTGCACTGTTTCATGATTGCCAGATTACGTCGGGCGTGCGGGTGACCGCGCGGAAAAAGAGGGCGGGCGAGGATCATGGACGTGATGCCGCTGCTGTTGCTGGTGGCGGGCAGTGCGGCGGTCGCCGGGGCGGCCCGGCGCACCCCGTTGCCGGCGCCGCTGCTGCTGGTGGCGGCCGGGCTGCTGGTGTCCTACCTCCCGGGGGTCCCGCACTACACCCTGGACCCCGAGATCGTCCTCCCGCTGGTGCTGCCGCCCCTGCTGTACAAGGAGGGCACCGAGAGTTCGTACCTCGACCTGCGGGCCCAGCTGCGGCCGGTGGCGCTGCTGTCGATCGGGTACGTCCTCTTCGCGACCCTCGCCGTCGGCTGGGCCGCCTATGTCGTCGTACCGGGGCTGCCGCTGCCCGCCGCGCTGGTGCTGGGCGCGGTGGTGGCGCCGACGGACGCGGTCGCGGCCGCGGCGATCGCGCGCCGGGTCGGCCTGCCGTCCCGGATCACGACCATCCTCCAGGGCGAGTCGCTGCTCAACGACGCCACCGCGATCACCGCCTACAAGGTGGCCCTCGGCGCCGCGCTCGGCGAGGGCGCCACCTGGGCGGGCGGCATCCGCGAGTTCCTGCTGGCGGCGGTCGGCGGGGTCGCCGTCGGGCTGGTGCTCATGGTGCCGATCCACTGGCTGCGCACGCGACTGAAGGAGGCGCTGCTCCAGAACACCCTGTCGCTGCTCATCCCGTTCGTCGCCTACGGGGTGGCCGAGCAGTTCCACGGCTCCGGTGTGCTCGCGGTCGTCGTGGTCGCCGTCTATCTCGGACACCGCGCGTGGGAGGTCGACTTCGCCACCCGGCTCCAGGAGGACGCCGTGTGGCGGATGGTCGCCTTCCTGCTGGAGTCGGCGGTCTTCGCCCTGATCGGTCTGCAACTGCCCCTGGTCCTCAAGGGGCTTGGCGCGTACCGGGGCACCGACGCCCTCGGTTACGCGGTCGTCGTCTTCCTGGTCGTCGTCGCGGCCCGGTTCGTGTGGGTCTACCCGGCCACCTTTCTGCCACGTCTGCTCTTCCCCCGGATCCGGGAACGCGAGGAGAACCCCACCTGGCGGGCGCCGATCGTCACCTCATGGGCCGCGATGCGCGGGGTGGTGTCGCTCGCCATCGCCTTCTCGATCCCGCTCACGGTGCACGGCGGCGGCCCCTTCCCGCAGCGGAACCTGATCCTCTTCCTGACGTTCGCCACGGTCATCGGCACCCTGGTCGTCCAGGGCCTGACCCTCGCGCCGCTGATCCGCCTGATGCGGTTCCCCGGCCGGGACCGGCAGGCCGAGACGCTCGCCGAGGCCAACGCCCAGGCGCAGGCCTCCCGGGCCGCCGAGAGCCGCCTGGACGACCTCCTCGCCGACGACCGCAACGCCCTGCCGCCACCGCTCGCCGACCGCCTCCGCCAGGTCCTGGAGCGCCGCCGCAACTCCGTCTGGGAACGCCTCGGGCAGACCAACCCCGTCACGGGCGAGTCCGTCGACGACACCTACCGCCGGCTGTCCCGCGAGATGATCAGCGCCGAGCGGGAGGTCTTCGTCAAGCTCCGCGACCACCGCTATCTGGACGACGAGATGCTGCGCGTCCTGCTCCGCCGGCTGGACCTCGAGGAGGCGGCCGCCTACCGGGAGGCCGGCTGACCCCGGTCAGGCCGGCTGGCCCGGGTCAGCCGGCGGGAAGGGGCGGCCCGTCACGACCGCCGCGACGGCCGTCCCGCGCGGGAAGGCGCCTTCCTCGGCGAGGGTGGTGAGTCCGAGGAGCAACTTGGCGACATAGAGACGTTCGACGGGCAGGCCGTGGCGGTCCTCGAAGTCCCGCGCGAACGCCTCCAGCCGTGGTGTCGTACGCGCGTAGCCGCCGCAGTGGAAGCGGTCGTCCAGCGACCAGGAGCCGGTACGTGCGCCGAAGGCACGTTCCTGCAAGGCGCTGACCTCGCTCTCCAGGAAGCCGCCCTTGAGTACCGGTATGCCCAGTGCGCGCTGCCCCGCGGCCAGCCCGGCGGCGAGGCCGGCCAGGGTGCCGCCGGTGCCGCAGGCGACCGCGACGACGTCCGCGCGCCCGCGCAGTTCCTCGCCCAGCGCGCGGCAGCCGTGCACCGCCTCCGCGTTGCTGCCGCCCTCCGGGACGACATACGCCCCCTCGGCACCGGCCGCGCGCAGCACGGCGGCCAGCGTCTCCGGCTCGGCCTTGCGCCGGTACGTCGACCTGTCGACGAAGTGCAGCCGCATGCCGTCGGCGGCGCACCGGGCCAGGGACGGGTTGAGCGGCCGGCCGGCCAGCTCCTCGCCGCGCACCACACCGGTGGTCGCCAGGCCCAGCAGCCGGCCCGCGGCGGCAGTGGCCCGCAGGTGGTTGGAGTAGGCGCCGCCGAAGGTGAGCAGCGGGCGGCCGGCCGCCGCCGCGATGTTCGGCACCAGCTTGCGCCACTTGTTGCCGATGAGCTCGGGATGGATCAGGTCGTCGCGCTTCAGCAGCAGCGTGACCCCCTGCCGGCCGAAACGCTCGTCCCGGACCTCCTGGAGCGGGGAGGGGAGGCGAGAGGCGAGAAGGTCGACGCTGGTCACCGCTTCATTGTCGCCCGTGGCGCGGGCCCGCGGGGGCGGTTGGACCCCAACAGCTACACAGTGCTGTGGGGTGAAGCACAGGGGCAGGGGCAGGGGCAGGGGCAGGAGCTGGGCCCGGCTCGCCCGGGGCGGCGATGGCGCCGGGGGCCGTTGTTGCCCTGGGTGGCGGCCGCGCGGGGTCGCGGCTGCCACCCCCTTCAACCGCTCCCTCGGCCACGCCGCCTCCGGCGCCGGGGAGCGTCGTCGCCCCAGGGCGGCAGCCCGCCCGCGCCCGTGGCGCTACTCCTTCAGCCGCTCCCCGACCCGCTCCCTCAGCCACGCCATGCCGAAGCCCCGCGGGTCCACCTTTCCCGGCTGCCACTCCCGGTGCCCGATGACCGACCGCTCCGTCCAGCCGTGCCGCCGGCACACCGCCGCCGCGGCCCGCTCGATCGCGTCCAGCTGCCGCGTCGGCCAGGGGTCCGTCCCGTCGCCCAGGTTCTCGCACTCGAAGCCGTAGAAGTGCCGGTTGCCGTCGGTGTCGGACGCGTGGGCCGGCGGCAGCGCCTTCTCGGCGATCACCGCGCGCAGCACGTCGTCGTCGCCGAGCCCCGCGTGGTTGGCACGGCCGTAGCCGACCAGGTGGACC
This sequence comes from Streptomyces sp. NPDC031418, assembly GCF_055581605.1. Lineage (NCBI taxonomy): Bacteria > Bacillati > Actinomycetota > Actinomycetes > Kitasatosporales > Streptomycetaceae > Streptomyces > Streptomyces sp. NPDC031418. The sequence goes on along the minus strand of NZ_JBVIJC010000010.1, from coordinate 53,475 downwards.
GTGCCGTCCTTGGTGATCACTCCGTGGCACAGCGGGCCCGGCAGCCCCGCGTACCCGTCCCGGCAGACGCCCACCGTGTGCGCGCTGCCCCGGGTCGCGGTGTGGTGGATCATCACGCCGTGCACGGGTCCCCAGGGCCCCTTGTGGTTGCGGTGGTGGTGGCGCCAGTCACCGACCTCGGCGACCTCCAGGCCCTCCGCGCGAAGAGCGTCCAGAAAGCTGCTCGCGGACATGGGTGGGGCCATGACCGACTCCTTCGTCCCGTGCCGGTGGCCGCGCGGGGCGGCCCTGCTGTCCCCGCACTTCTATCGAAAACGGGCGTGGAATCCCCCACCATGCCCACTAATCCGATGATCCATTCCCGCTCTTTCGGGTAATGGCGCGCCCACGGTCCGCGCTGGGAGGCTCGGTTCCGAGACCAGTGCCCGCTGCGATCCGGCGCTGGGTACACATGGGAGGAAACCTTTTTATGTCGGTAGGCGAAGAGGTCCGCTCGGAGCAGGGCAAGCCGCAGCAGTCCCTCGGGACGGCGGCCGCGCGGAACCTGGCCACCACGACCAAGTCCGTACCGCAGATGCAGGAGATCAGCTCCCGCTGGCTGCTGCGCACGCTCCCCTGGGTCGACGTCCAGGGCGGCACGTACCGGGTGAACAGGCGGCTGACGTACGCCGTCGGTGACGGCCGTATCACCTTTGTGAAGACCGGTGACCAGGTCGAGGTCATCCCTGCCGAGCTGGCCGAGCTGCCGGCGCTGCGGGCGTACGAGGACGACGAGGTGCTGACGGAGCTGGCGCGCCGCTGCCGCCAGCGTGACTTCGCCGCGGGGGAGGTGATCGCCGACTTCGGCAACCGGACCGACGAGGTGTACCTGCTCGCCCACGGCCGCGTGGAGAAGGTCGGCACCGGCCCCTACGGCGACGACGCCGTCCTCAAGGTCCTCGCCGACGGCGCCTACTTCGGCGACGAGGCGCTGCTCGACCCGGACGCCATCTGGGAGTACACCGTCCGCGCGGCCACCCCGACCACGGTGCTGATCCTCGGCCGCCAGGACTTCGAGCAGATCGCGGAGCGCTCCGACTCGCTGCGCGAGCACCTTCAGCAGGTGCGCTCGGTCCCGCAGCAGCGGACCAACAAGTACGGCGAGAAGGAGGTCGACCTGGCGGCCGGCCACTCCGGCGAGCCGGACATCCCGCACACCTTCGTGGACTACGAGCCCCGCCCCCGCGAGTACGAGCTGAGCATCGCCCAGACCGTGCTGCGCATCCACTCGCGCGTGGCCGACCTGTACAACCAGCCGATGAACCAGACCGAGCAGCAGCTGCGGCTCACGGTCGAGGCGCTCAAGGAGCGCCAGGAGCACGAACTCGTCAACAACCGCGAGTTCGGCCTGCTGAACAACTGCGAGTACGACCAGCGGATCCAGCCGCACGACGGCGTGCCCAGCCCGGACGACATGGACGAGCTGCTCAGCCGCCGCCGCAGCACCAAGCTGTTCCTCGCCCACCCGCGCGCGATCGCCGCGTTCGGACGCGAGCTGAACAAGCGGGGGCTGGTCCCGGAGACCATCGAGATCGGCGGCAACCGCATCCCCACCTGGCGCGGGGTGCCGATCTACCCGTGCAACAAGATCCCCGTCACCCCGGAGCGCACGACCTCGATCATCGCCATGCGGACCGGCGAGGCCGACCAGGGTGTCATCGGCCTGAGGCAGTCCGGCATCCCGGACGAGATCGAGCCGAGCCTGTCCGTGCGTTTCATGGGCATCAACGAACAGGCCATCATCAAGTACCTGGTCACGGCGTACTACTCGGCCGCCGTCCTGGTGCCCGACGCGCTCGGTGTGCTGGAGAACGTCGAGATCGGCCGCTGGAGGTGACGTTTCTGCACGTCGGGGCCGTGTCTCCGCGCACCGGCCCGGGTATGTCTCCGGGGTATGCGTCCGGCCGGCCCGGTACCGCCGGTGTCCGCGGACCTGGCGAGGGGGAGACATGGCCGAGTTCATGACGGAGACCGAACGGCGTTCGCCCGCCGTGCCCCGTCCGGGCACCGAGCCGAAGGCGCCGGGCCGGACCGGTGACGGCGGCGGCACCGGCCCGCTCGACGGGCTGGAGGCGGCGGCCCTGCTGGAGGCGACCCGGGCGATGGTCGACCCGGAGCTGCGCCTGGCGATCGGCTCGCTGCCCGACTCCATGCGCCGGGTCGCGCGCTACCACTTCGGCTGGGAGCAGGCCGACGGCACACCGGCCGCGGGCAACGCCGGCAAGGCGATCAGGCCCGCGCTGGTGCTCGCCGCGGCCGGCGCGCTCGGCGGCCCGGCGGCCCGCGCGGCGGCCGTCCGGGCGGCGGCGGCCGTCGAACTCGTCCACAACTTCACGCTGTTGCACGACGACGTGATGGACCGGGACACCAGCCGCAGGCACCGGCCCACGGTGTGGACCGTGTTCGGGATCCCCGACGCGATCCTCGCCGGGGACGCCCTCCAGGCGCTGGCCCTGCGGCTGCTCGCCGAGGACCCGCACCCGGCCGCCGGCCCGGCCGCGGCCCACCTCGCGGCCTGTGTCATGGAGCTGTGCGCCGGCCAGCACACCGACACCGACCTGGAGGACCGCGCCCCGGACACGGTCACCCTGGACGAGGTGCTGGCCATGGCCGAGGCGAAGACCGGCGCGCTGCTCGGCTGCGCCTGCGCCCTCGGCGGGCTGTACGCGGGCGCGGACGACGAGGTGGTGGCCGCGCTGGACGGCTTCGGCCGTCAGGCCGGGCTCGCCTTCCAGCTGATCGACGACGTCATCGGGATATGGGGCGATCCACAGCGCACCGGCAAGCCGGCCGGCGCGGACCTGGTCGCCCGCAAGAAGTCACTGCCGGTGGTGGCGGCGCTCGTCTCCGACACCCCGGCGGCGGCCGAACTCGCCGCGCTGTACGGCAAGCCGTACGCCAAGGGCGAGCCGGTGGACGCCGAGGAGATCGCCCGCACGGCCCTCGCCGTGGAGCAGGCCGGGGGCCGGGACTGGGCGCAGACCGAGGCGGCCGACCGGATGGCCCGGGCCATGCAGGAACTGGCCCGCGCGGTCCCCGACCCGGAGTCGGCGGGCGGGCTGCTGGCCCTCGCCGAGTTCGTCACCCGGCGCACCAGCTGAGCGCCGTCGCCCCCGGCGGCGCCACGGAACCCGGAGCCCCGGGTCCGCGCGGCTCCTGACCCCGCTCGGACATGAAGGCTCCGGCCAGGCGGGCCCCGCACATCCCCACAGTGTGCGGGGTCCGCCGCTGTCGTACCGGGGACGTAGCGTGGTCCTATGCCGATATCGCCCCGCATCTTCCATGTGACCGAACGCGCACTGTGGGAAGCGGCCCGGGAGCGCGGCACCTACGAGGTGTCGACGCGCGGCCGCACCCTCCAGGAGGAGGGCTTCATCCACTTCTCCACCCATGAGCAGCTCCCGCGCATCGCCGCGCTCCTCTACGACGACTACGAGGGCCCCGACGACCTGGTGGTCCTGGTCGTGGACCCGGCGCGGCTGGGAGCGCCGCTGAGATACGAGGCCGTGGCACCGGGCGGCGAGGAGTTCCCGCATGTGTACGGACCGGTGCCGGTCGAAGCGGTGGTGGATGTCCAGCCCTGGGTCTGAGCGGCTCTGACCGTGATCAGTCCCGGGGACCGGTCGGCAGCCCGCCCGTCTCCGGGTCGCGCCCGGTGAGGCAGTAGAGGCCGCCCGCCGGGTCCCGCATCACCGTCCAGTGCGCGCCCGGGCGGACCAGGGCGGCGCCCAGCTCCTCGTGCCGGGAGCGCGCCGCCGTGAGGTCGGCGCAGGCCAGGTCGAGGTGGGCGGTCGTGGTGGTGGCGTGCTCGTCGTCCAGCCGCTGGAGCAGGATCCGCACCGGCAGACCGGCCGGCGGCACCACCACCTCGAACTCCGGCCGGGAGCCGGTCCGCCGCTCCCATCCGGTCAGCTCCGCCCAGAACGCGGCCTCGGCGGCGTACCCGGAGGGCGGGATGTCCAGGCACACCTGGTCCAGCCGGCTGCCCGCCACCACCGGCGGCCGGACCGCCTCCGCGTGCCAGGGCACGGCGCAGAACAACTGCCCGCCCGGAGACCGCAGTACGGCCCACCCGTCATGGTCCGCCACCAGTTCCGCGCCGAGCCGGCAGGCCTTCTCGGCCAGCTCCCGTACGTCCTCGACGCACAGATCGAGATGGGCGCCGCCCGGGCCCTCGGCGACGCCCTGGAGCTTCACACACGGGTCCGCCCCGCTGTCCTCGGCCGGCAGCAGGGTTGCGAACTCCCCGTCCTCGCCGCGCGGTTCGGACAGCCGGGTACCGGTGACGGCCGTCCAGAAGGCGCCCGCCTCGGCGAGACGGTCGGCGGGCCGGTCGATGAAGGCGTACGTCCAGCGAATGATCATGGCGGGGAGTGTAGGCGCGAAGCCGCGCCGGGGTACGGGGCGTTCATGGCGCAGGTTCACGACAGCCCAGCCAGCGCCGGGTGTTCACCGCGCGGGCTCACGAAAGCCCCGCCGGTACGCGCCTCTTCACTTCGCGGGCTTCTGGAAGCAGCGCAGCATGTTGCCCGCCGGGTCGCGGAAGGCGCAGTCGCGCACCCCCCACGGCTGGTCCGTGGGCTCCTGGAGCACATCCGCGCCGGACTCGCGCAGCCGCTCCCACAGCGCGTCGCAGTCGTCGGTGGCCAGGATGACCCCGCGCAGCATGCCCTTGGCGAGCAGTTCGGCGAGCGCCTGCCGGTCGGCCGGGGAGGCGTCCGGGTTCGCGCCGGGCGGCTCCAGCACGATCTCCACGTCCGGCTGGAGCGGCGAGCCCACGGTCACCCACCGCATCCCCTCGTAGCCCACGTCGTTGCGGACCTCCAGGCCGAGCACGTCACGGTAGAAGGCGAGCGCCTTGTCGTGGTCGTCCACGGCGATGAAACACTGCGCGAGTCTCACGTCCATGGGATCACGCTAGGCCGGTCGTGCCGCTGGTGCGCGCTGCTCAGTAAAGTCGGCGGCGCGGCCGGGTGAACGTACGGGCCACGCAGGACGGGATCGCCGCCGCCTCCTCGTGCGGACGGGCCCGGTAGGCACTCGGCGTCTCGCCGACCAGCTCGGTGAACCGGGAACTGAACGAGCCGAGCGAGCTACACCCCACGGCGAGGCACACCTCGGTCACCGTGAGGTCGCCGCGGCGCAGCAGCGCCTTGGCCCGCTCGATGCGCCGGGTCATCAGATAGCTGTACGGCGTCTCGCCGAAGGCCTTGCGGAAACTGCGCTGGAAGTGGCCCGGGGACATATGGGCGTCCCGGGCCAGCTCGGTCATGTCGAGTGGCTCGGCGTACTCACGGTCCATACGGTCGCGCACGCGCCGCAGCCGCACCAGGTCCTCCAGGGTCACGCTTCAGCCTGACACACGGCACTGACAGCGGGCGGCCGGATCCGGTGAGCGCCGGGGCTCAGGGCCGCCGGGCCCCGGCCGAGCCGCGCTCCCACGCCCACACCGCGAGCCCCAGCGCCAGCACCGCGCCGCCCGCCGCCGGGACCGCGGCCCAGCCTCCGAACCGGTACGCGGTGATGCCGAGCATCGAACCGGCCGCGCCACCGAGGTAGTACGACGTCATGTACACGGAGGCGATCCGGGCCGGGGGCACGTCCGGCAGGCCGTACACCACACTCATGTTCAGCAGGTGGACGCCGTGCACGGCGACGTCCAGCAGCAGGGCCCCGGCCATCAGCCAGACCAGGCTGTGCCCGCCCGGCCACAACGCCGCGAACCCGGCCACGCCCAGCGCGAGCAGCGCCCCGGTGGCCGTCCGCTGCCGACCCCGGTCGGCGAACCGCCCGGTCGCCCGAGCCGCGATCGCGCCCGCCGCGCCCACCAGCGCGAACAGCCCGATCGCGGACGAGCCCCAGCCGTAGGGCGGGCCGGCCAGCACGAACGCCGAGGTCGCCCAGAAGGCGCTGAACGCCGCGAAGCAACAGGCCCCGATCAGGGAACGCCGGCGCAGCACCGGCTCCGAGGCCGCCAGCCGGAGCGTGGCGGCGAGCTGGGCGCCGTAGCCGATCGGCACGTCGGGCGGGGACGACGGAAGCACCCGGACGAGCAGCAGGGCCAGCGCCGCGAGCGTCCCGGCCGCCGCCAGGAACACCGCGCGCCAGCCGAACGCCCCGCCGACCAGCCCGGCCGCCGTGCGGGAGCACAGGATGCCGAGCAGGACCCCGGTGAGCATGGTCCCCATCGCCCGGCCGCGCTCCCCGGCGGGGACGAGGGAGGCGGCGTACGGGATGAGGATCTGTACGACGACCGCGCCGGCGCCCACCAGTACGCCCGCGGCCGTCAGCACCCACAGCCGGGGTGCCGCGCCCGACAGCAGCATCCCGGCGCTGCCCGCGGCCAGCAGGGTTCCGACGAGGCGGCGGCGGGCGACGATGTCGCCGAGCGGCACGATCAGCAGCAGGCCCAGCGTGTAGCCGGCCTGGGTGGCGGTGACCAGCGCTCCGGCCGCGGCCGGGGAGGCGCCGTACGCCTCGGCGATCCGGGGGAGGAGCGGCTGGCAGTAGTAGAGCCCGGCGGCGATCAGTGCGCAGGCGGCGGCCAGCAGGGGGATCAGCTGGCGGGGCGGGGAGGCGGCCGGGGCCGGGGCGGTGATCGTGGTGCGGGCGGTCATGGGAGGAACGCTACGGCGAGGGTGGACCGGTTCCGAGATCCAATACCCCGCGCTGGGAATGATCCAATTCTCCTCCCCCGGGCGAAACTTTCGGATCGTCCGCCGATTTGTGCGAAAGCTATTGACGCCGTTCGCCGCCTCCTCAATCATCCACTCGCTCGAAACTTCGACCTCTGTTCGTCATACCGAACGAACTCCTCACGATTCGAGGTTCCCCATGCTCAGACGAAGGTTCAGCCGCAGGCGCCTGTCCGTGGTGCTCGCCGCCGCGGTTTCGGTCCTTGTTTCGCTGGCGGCGATGCTGGTCGCCATCCCGGCCCAGGCGGCCACCAGTGGTGCCGTGCAAGGGGTCGGTTCCGGCCGGTGTCTCGATGTGCCGAACGCCAGTCAGACGGACGGCGCGCTGCTCCAGATCTGGGACTGCACGGGCGGGACCAACCAGCAGTGGACGCTGACGGACGGCAACCAGCTGACCGTGTACGGCAACAAGTGCCTGGACGTTCCGGGCCACGCCACCACGGCCGGGACCAAGGTGGAGATCTGGTCCTGCAACGGCGGCACGAACCAGCAGTGGCGGGTGAACTCCGACGGCACGATCGTCGGGGTGGAGTCCGGACTGTGCCTGGACGTGTCGGGCGGCGCCACGGCCAACGGCACGGCGGTGCAGCTCTGGTCGTGCACCGGCGCCGCCAACCAGAAGTGGACCGGCCTGTCCGGGGCGTCGGCCACGTGTTCCCTCCCGTCGACCTACCGGTGGTCCTCGACCGGCCCGCTGGCGCAGCCGGCGAACGGGTGGGTCGCGCTGAAGGACTTCACCACCGTGACGTACAACGGCAAGCACCTGGTCTACGCGACCACCTCCGACGGATCGTCGTGGGGCACGATGGGATTCAGCCCCTTCACGAACTGGTCGGACATGGCGACGGCCGGGCAGACCGGGGTGGGTCAGTCCGCGGTGGCGCCCCAGCTGTTCTACTTCGCGCCCAAGAACACCTGGGTGCTGGCGTCACTGGGCTGGGGCACCAGCTGGCCCTTCGTCTACCGCACGTCGAGCGACCCCACCAACCCCAAGGGCTGGTCCGCGCCGCAGCCGCTGTTCACCGGCAGCCTCCCCACCGGCAGCCCGATCGACCCGACACTGATCGCCGACGGCCAGAACATGTACCTGTTCTTCGCCGGTGACAACGGCAGCATCTACCGCGCGAGCATGCCGATCGGCAACTTCCCCAGCAGCTTCGGCTCCTCCTACACGACGGTCATGAGCGACACGGTGAAGAACCTGTTCGAGGCGCCGCAGGTGTACAAGGTGCAGGGCCAGAACCAGTACCTGATGATCGTCGAGGCGCGGGGCGCGAGCGAGCAGCGCTACTTCCGCTCCTTCACGGCCTCCAGCCTGAACGGTTCCTGGACCCCGCAGGCCGCCACCGAGAGCAACCCCTTCGCCGGCAAGGCCAACAGCGGCGCCACCTGGACCAACGACATCAGCCACGGTGACCTGGTCCGCAACAACCCCGACCAGACCATGACCGTCGACCCCTGCAACCTCCAGCTCCTCTACCAGGGCAGAAACCCCAACTCCGACGGCGTCCCCTACACCCAACTGCCGTACCGACCGGGTCTGCTCACCTTGCAGCACTGAGCGGCGCAGCCGACGCTGGAGGGCAGCAGCTGCCCTCCAGCCCAGGCCGCGTCACGCGGCCGTGAGCCGAACCTCGATGGCGAGGGCGCCGAGCGCTTCCTTCTCGGGAGAGTAGATGGCGCGGATGCCGGCGAGCTGCTGCTCGCGGGTGGCGGTCGGGTTGACATTCGCCGGTCCCTCGCCGTCGAGAAGGGCCTCGAAACCGGAGTACTCGCTGACCCGCAGAACCCTCTTTCGCAGGTCTCGTCCGTGCCCTTGACGCGGAAGCGGATGGTGTCGCCGGCGGCGAGGTCTGCGAGGTGCGGGTATTTCACCCGCACCTCGATGGTCTTGGTGCCCGCGGCGACGAGGTCGAAGTACTGGCGGTAGAGGTTGAGCTCGTGCACGCGGGCGGTGGTGTCGGTCATGGCTCGAGGACGCTCCTGGTGTCCGGTGCGGTCAACATGCGGCCGATCTCGGCGGCCGAGTACGAGCGGAAGAAGTGGCGGGGGTCGGACAGCAACGTATCGGTCAGGGCGAGCAGTTGCTGGGCGTACTCGGCGATGGTGCCGGGCCACCGCCGGGTGGCAGCGGGCCGCCGCCTCCTACCGGGCGTGGGCGGACCAGCACGAGGTGCCCTTCGACGCGACGATTCAGCGGGCTCGGGCGATCCTCGTGGATCACATGGCCCGGCACGGGTCCTTCGAGGTCACCTGCCTGGATGGCATCCTCGTCTACCGCCTGTGAGGGCCGGCCCGGCCGTCGGCGGACAGGCAAGGGGCCCGCCTGGTGGTACCGGGCGGGCCCCTTTCGGGAGGGAAGGGCTCAGGCCTTCTTGGTCTCCTAGTAATGGGCCGGGTCGGTGACCTGCGGGGATCTTCCCTGCGGGTCGCTGACCTGGCCTTTTGGCGATTGGTGGCGATGGGGTGCGACGGTCTTGAGCGGGTGTCTTGCGGACTGGGTGCGGACTGTGACACCAGAACGCTTGGCTTTGAAGGCACTCTCGGCCTTCCATGGGGCGACCCAGTTGATATACGTTTGTTGCTCGTACTCGATACATGGTTCACTTGGAGACATGTCCAACATCAGGCTCACCAAGTCGACCATGGCGGTCCTGGGGGTGCTCCTCGATGCGAAGCCCAACGCGCCAGCGTGGGGTCTGAGTATCTGTCGTGATGCCGATCTCGGCCCCGGCACCGTCTATCCCATTCTTGACCGCCTTCTGGAGCGTGGCTGGCTCAGCTGTTGGGATGAGACGGAAGCTCATCCTGGGCGTCCGGCACGACGGTTCTACGAGTTCACGGGGACTGGTCGTGCCCAGGCGCTTGAAGCGCTGGAGGCGCGTAATGCACGCCGTGCCCGGTTCGGTTTCCGGCCTGCGGGCGGTGCAGCATGACGGAGCATGATCAGGACCGTACGCCTGGACTGGGGGCAGAGCACCTCGGAGAGCGTATGGCCTCCTTGGTGAATGGCGAGCTTGGCCACGGTGTACGTGAACGCGTACTTGCGCACCTCGCGACTTGTGCGAGGTGCAAGGCCGAGGCTGACGCGCAGCGACGTCTCAAGGCGGCTTTCGATGACGTGTCGCAGGAGCCGACCCCGAGCTTCCTCGAACGCCTCCAGAGCCTCCCGAACGTGGCGGCCCTTATCGACGATTTCAACGTGACGTTCGTTCGCGAGCAGCAGCGCCGGGAGCCACGAGCGGAGCGGTTGGCCTCCCTGGCAGCCATAATTGCAGGGGATCGGCGTGGCATGCGCACAGCATGGCTGGCTGATCTCGACGGTGACCCTGCTGCCGGCGTCTCTCTCACCACCTGGCAGCAACGACGGTACGCGTTGGGAGTGCTCGTTGCCGCTGTTCGGTGCCGTCTTCGTGACGGTCTTGGACGTTTGTGGCGTCCTGTCGACTGGACGTTGGAGACGAGGAACCGTCGGGAGACATTTATCGGCGTGCCACCTGCACTGCTGGTGGTCTACATCGCCGAGCACGATGGAGTGCACACCCTTTTGACTGAGGGGTGGGGCTGGGTTGGTGGCTGCGGCGCGGCGGCGTTCGCTTTTGTCCGCTGGCTCCAGCGTCTTCGGGGGATCGAGTTGGCCGACAGCTCTCCGTCCAGCGGAGACTAGGCTGAACTGCCACTTCAACATAGCGCAGCTTCAGTTATCGCTGTCCAATGATGGCGATTCTTGAAATCGGCCGGGGCCGCTCGTCGCCTCACTTGGTTGGTGCTTGAAGCGAGTGAGGACGGTGGGGAGCGAGGAGCACGTCTTGATCTCTCATGGGTAGGCTCGGTCCATGAGCGGTGACTGGCGGACGGACCGGATCGGGGCTGCTCTGCGGGGCGAGAACCCGACCGTGTTGCGGCGACTTGCGTCCGGCTTCGCGGCGATCGGCGACGTTCAGTTCCTGCCCGGGTACTCGCTTCTCCTCGCGGACGAGCTGGGTGTTCAGCGGCTATCTGACCTGCCGAAGGCCAAGCGGCTGTCGTTTCTGTCCGACATGGACCAGCTGGGAGAAGCGGTTGAGCGGGCCTGTCGCCGGCTGGACACCGGCTTCCGCCGGGTCAATTTGGAGATCCTCGGCAACACGGACCCGTTCCTTCATGCCCACGTCTGGCCGCGGTTCGAGTGGGAGCCGGCCGAGCTGGTGGGCAAGCCAGTGTGGCTGTATCCGGGTGACCGCTGGAGTGACGAGCGATTCAGGCTCGGCTCCCAGCACGATGTGCTGCGTGATGCGATCGGCAGCGAACTGGACCGGCTGGGCTCGATGGCCTGATGGTCTGGGCCCGCCGACCGTCAGGTCGGCGGGCCCGGTGATCAATCACGGTCAGTGGACGTCAGGGAGCCCGTCGCAGCGGGACGATGTCGGGGATGGCGGTGGGGACGGAGGGGCGGGCAGCTAAGGAAATCGGGCTGCGTCTCGATGGGCTGCCGGGCAGCATGGCGGAGTGTCTGATCTGCTGTGGGCTGACGTTGCGTACTTCTTCGACCCTGACCTGATGGGTGCGCTGCCCGACGCACGTGTCCCGGATGCCTCAGTCGAGGACTGGCAGGCACTCCTTGACCTTGTCGCTGAACGCGGCTGGAAGTACCAGTACTCCGAGGGCGAGACCGTGCTGCCAGTGCCCCCAGCGCAGACAGTGCTCTCCCGTCCAACCGACGCCGAGTGCCCCGAGCTACGGGTCTGGCCGTCGACCGATGTACTGGCGATCTTCCGTTTCCATGCAGCCGAGGAGATCGACTTCGATGTGGACCTGCGAGAGCTTCAGGGCCAGGAGCGACTCGATGTCTTCTGCCGTTTCCTTCGCGACATCGGTCGACGGCTGGACAAGCCGGTACTGATGGATCCAGAGGGCGATTACGGCCATCCAGTGCTCGGATTCGATGTTGAAGCCGATCGCGTCGTACTTCTGGCTGAACCGCCGGCTATGTGAACGCCTGCCGCACTAGGTCCGGGAGGCTGCAGCCACGCAGGCAGCGGTCCGCTACCTGGGGAAGTAGAACGAGCAGGTCTGGCGAACGCCTGAGCATAGGGTGGGGAGATTCAGATATCGCCATCAAGGGGGGCTAGCGATTAGGAGCCTTGTAGTTTTGCCACCATGTTGGGCCTGCGGCAGGCGCGGTGCCCCAGGTCGTCAGTTGGGTTAGCTCTGCTGTTGCATCGCTGTTTTGCCCCAGACGTGTGTGTCGAATCGCCCCAGACAGTGCCCACGCCAGGTCATCGTCTGTGGCGAGCACAGCAAGTTCGCGTAGTTCGCGCAATCGCGCGACAGCTGTCGCAGGCGTTGCTTGCAGAGCATTGGCGGCCTGCCCGGCCATCCATCTACGCACAAAGCTGGTGGGTAGCCAAGGAGTACCGTCGTACGTCCAGCGAAGCTGGGCGCGAAGGAAAGCCAGCTGGTGTGCGTCGGTATCCTCCGTTGTTTCCGAGAGCGCACGCCACGGGGCGATGGGCCCGGCAAGGATGTGGATACCACTGTCCTGATGCGCGGTAAAGACCAGTTCTTCCAAGTCTCCCGGCAGGGTCGGCTGGAGCATAGCGATCAGCATCGGCAAGGGCGTCTCGGAGCCTGTCCGGGCTTCGACCTGCCACTGCTTGTCATTGGCCATGATGATGACATCGTGGCAGTTCATCGTCTCCAGGACGGCTGTGGTCATCTGCTCGGCAGTCAAACCAAGGCTGTGCCACAGGCCGTCGAGTCCGAAGCTGGTGAACCCGAGCTCGCCCAGTGCCTGGAGCAGCGCCAACTGGCAGGCCAAGACGCTCTCGTACCCCTGGAAAACCCCATCGAGTACATCGGCCCACGCCACCTTGCGGGTCTTGGACTTGCGCTCGATCACGGCGAAGTCTTCTTCGTAGTGAACCAGGGCATGAGCGCGACCGGTGCGCAGGTCGCTGTCCAAGCCGTTGATGAGTCCTTGCAGGGCTGGTTCCTGTTGGGCGGTGTTCACCAGGTCAGTGGCGTTCTTGTGCCGCAGGTTCTCGTACGCGGCCGACTTTCGGCCGCAGGCTAGTAGTAGGACGGTCGCAATGACTTGCCCCGGTCCCTCGACCAGGGCGGCAGCCATACCAAGCAGCGCGCGGCCGGCCTGCCGAGAGTGGACCGCGTTGTCCATCGCGTGCGCAGCTTCCATGGAGCCGTCGAACAGCTCCCAGACGGCCCGCTTGAAGTCCTCCTCGAACAAAGGCGTCGCGGCTAGCGTCCGCAAGACTGTCGGGCTGGACCGGAATACTTCGTAGGCGCGATGCAGCACCTCGTGGAACTGGTCGGGGTCGAATAGGCTGCGGGCCTGCAGGTCGTGCACGGCGAACAGAATCCCGGAGCCGGGCACCCCGCGCGAAGATACCAACTGCATAAGCGCGTCACGGCCAGCGGTGTCCAGGGCCAGCAGGTCCGAAGCCTGGTACGCCTCCAGCGCCCGCGCCAACAGACAATCTTGAATTTGTGCGATGTCGCGCTGTTTGGTCATCACGCTGATGGTGTTTGCGATGACCGCTGCTTGATCGGCTAGTGCTGCGGTGCGGTCCAGGTGCTTTTGCGCGGTGCTGGCCAGATTCTGGGCCTGCAGGGGAGAAGCCGCGAGCAGCGCTGCAAGGTAGGCATCGACCACGGCGTCCAACTCGCCTGCCAGCGCACGCAGGTGCTTGACAAGCGCCCGCAGAGGACGCCTTCCATCAGCGCCGTCAACTATGGCACGCAACTTGACGTACTCGGACACCGCGCGCTCAAGATCCTCAGGGCCCTGGACGTTACCTTCAGCCGTGGCTGTCGCGGCTTCGAAGAAGATACCCATCCACTCGCTCAGGCTGCGGAAGACATCGGCATGCAAGAACTCGGTGGCGTCCATTTGTCGCGAGGACACCAGGGGGACCGGCTGTGACAGAACCGTCCGCGCCCGCGCGGCGGCCTGCCGACGCGCGAGACTGGCCGTGTCTACCTCCCACGGCTCGGGTCGCCTACCGCAGTCGGGACACTCGACGCCCCGAATGCGGTTGACACCGCACCTTGAGCAGGTGATCTGGGAAAAGGCCAGCTTGAAGGTGTGCACGGTCATGGGCTACGTCATCTCAATCGTTCCAGCACAGAGCGTCTACCTTGGTCGCGGCTGTGGGGCCGTACCAGAATGATCCCCTCTTAGCCTTGACTAGAGCACGTGGATTTCATGATTCGAGCCTGACCTGGGAGTGGCGTTGGTGTCTCCTTCGGTTTCGCGGATCAGCACTCGAATCCGTGCATGCACGCGCCCGCGCAATAACGGCGTTCGGTTGATCACCCACCCTGGTCTTCCGACAGCGAGGGCAACGAAGACAAAGCAGCCAGCAGCCAGTATCGCTATGACGTCACGACGGTTGCCAGGGCCGACACGATCGCATAGAAGTGGAGGAGGAACTTCAACGCCGGTCCTTTCAGCCCATGAGGGTGTCTGCGCTCTATTGCCATCCGTCGAGGGAGACTTCCGGACCACCCACGAGGTAGCGGTGGAGGGCACTGGCGGTGGTGTCCACGAACTCCGCGGGGATGGCGTCGGCATCGACCCAGCAGACCTGGGAGTGTTTGCGTGGTTCGCGGTTTTCGGGTTCGCCGGTCCATTCGTGGGCGGTGAAGACGACGGTGAGGAAGCCGTTGGGGGCTTCGACGCCCCAGGCGCCGTGGATGATGTGGGCGACCTTCAGGGACTCCGGCTTCACGGTCAGGCCGGTCTCCTCGTACAGCTCGCGTACGGCGGTCTCCGTGATGGGCTCGCCGGGCTCGCTCTTGCCGACGGGGAGGTCCCACATGCCCTGGGCGAACTTGGCGTTCTGGCTGCGCTGGAGGAGGACCACGCGGTTGGTGGCCTTGTCGTGGACGATGACGGCGGCGACCAACAGGGTCATGGATTCGAGGGCGGGCGGCAGGGCTTTGGGCTGGTCGTCGGTTGTCCGCTGAGCCACGGCGTGTGTCCCTTCGTCGGCCGGTTGGTGGCAGCTTAGGCCAGTGCTTCGCGTGCGCGGCGGGCGAGTTCGGCGGCTCCGGGCACTTTGCGGCGCTGGTAGACGGAGAGGGTGGAGCGGAGCGAGGTGATCGCTTTGCGGGTGCGGTCGGACGTCATGCCCTCCATCAAGGTCAGGGCCTGTGACCAGGCGGCGACGGCTTCGTCGGCTCGGGCCTGGGCAGCGAGGCTGTCGCCGAGATCGGCGTGTGTGAGGGCGTGGACGCGCTTGTACTTCTCGGGGTCCCAGCGCACCAGGGCATCGCGGTGCTGTTGTTCGGTGCCGACGTGGTCGGCGAGGTCGGTCAGAGTGCGGGCGGTGTGGCTGGCGACGGCGCCGGCGGCCGGGCCGCTGACGCGGGAGTAGCTGGGCTGGGGCCCGTCGTCGCGCAGGAGGGCGTCTTCGGCGGCGAGCAGAGCACGGGCCGCTGCGGGCTTCGCTCCGACGGCGGCGTAGGCGCGGGCGTGGGTGATGTGCAGTAGCGCCTCGGTCTGGCCGTCGACGTGGCCCAGGCCGCGGGTCAGGGCGCCTTCGACGAGGTCGACGCAGTGGTGGGGCTGCTTGAGGCTCAGTGCCTGATGGGCGAGGGCGCGCATCATCCAGGCGGCGTGGCCGCGTGGGTCGGCTTCGCAGGCGAGCTGGTAGCCGACCTGGTAGTAGCGCTGGGCGGCGCCTTCCTGACCGAGGTCGTGGTGCTTCCACCCGGCGAGGTACGCGAGTTCGGCGACGGCACCGAAGGCCGCTTGCCGTAGCGCTTCATTCGGGAATCGGCCGCGGAGCATGGGAGCGGCGGTGTCGGCGAGGTAGGCCGTGACCGTCGTCAGGCCGTGGCCGCCACCGAGGCGTTCATCAGCCGCGCTGAAAGCCGCGGTGATCTGCCTTACGACGTCCACGTCCTCCATCCCGACCAGGGAGCGGCCGGTGCGGGCCCGCAGCATGCGGGCGGTGGCCTCGTGGTCGTAGAAGAGCGGCATGGCCACCCCGGCCGTAGTGAAGGCAGCCACGGCAAGGAAGCGGCGGCGTTCGACGTCGGCACGGCCCAGATCGGTGGCGGCCAGAACAGGATCGGGCTCCTGCGCCACCATAGTTTCGGGTGCTCGAAGGCCAATCTCGACCAGAGTGATGGGGCGGCCTGTCCGGCGGGACAGCGCCTCAGCGAGGTACTGGCCGGTCCGTCCGGTGGGCTGGCGTGTGCCGTTCGCCCAGTGGGAGATGGCCGACTTGTTGGTCTGGAGGACCTCGCCGTTCTCGGCCGCGATGCGCCGGATGTCCTTCGCCAGAGCCTCGTACGTGCAGCCGATCGCCTCGATGACATCACGCAGGCGGGAGTTGGGACCTCTCGGCGCTGCCACGATCGCCTCCGCTCCGGAGCTGTAAACCGCGTATACCGCTTCAACTGCCTCTCACCGTACCCACTGTGCGTGACGGAGGGTTCACTAATCATCAGCCGCCCGGCCCCGGTCCAACACCGTGACCAGGCTCCCCCTTCGGCCGGGCGGCCCCCGAAGTTCCGTACGCCTACACCGGGTTCGGGCATTCCTGTGCCCGAACCCGGCCGATCAGAGACGGAGACACGGTGACCATCATCGACACCAAGGCCGCCATCACGGTCGTACTGCCCGAGGCGTTCGACGAGCGTTGGAGCCGTTTGCCCGGCATCCAGGTCGACGGCCGGCGCATCACCATCGACCCGGCCGCGTACTTCTTCCGCTTCGAGTCCAACACCTGGCTCGTCGCCGACTGGGAGCTGGTCAAGTCCCAGCTCCTGGACGTGGAGGAGACGACCGAGAGTACGGTCGAGCAACTCGCGCTGGACTTCATCAAGACCCACGCCGCCTCCACCTCGGATGCCGCCCGGGTGCTGTCCACCGCCTACGAGGTGTACGCCTACCTGTTCCGCGACGAGCACCTCGCCAACCTCGGCCTGCCGCAGATCACCGCCGAGCACCTGCGGATGCTGCGCGAGGCAGCCACGCTGATGGCACTCAACAAGGTGGAGCTGGACGGGCACATCTCCAACGTCGGC
Organism: Streptomyces sp. NPDC031418; assembly: GCF_055581605.1. Taxonomy (NCBI): domain Bacteria; kingdom Bacillati; phylum Actinomycetota; class Actinomycetes; order Kitasatosporales; family Streptomycetaceae; genus Streptomyces; species Streptomyces sp. NPDC031418. Next base: position 36,703 of record NZ_JBVIJC010000010.1, on the reverse strand, counting down.
CCGTGCTGGTTCTTCCCCGCCGCCACCTCCGTCGTCTTCGACCTGGACGACGAGATGGGCGGGACGCTCGACGAGGTCTACCACGGCGGCTGGTTCAACGAGCACCGCCGCATCGAGTCCATCAAGGCCCACGCCGCCCTCGGCGGTCGCCTCGTGCACGGCTGCCAGTCTGTGCCGGACCAGTCCGGCGGCGTCGTCGCGCCCTACGGTGCGTCGATGACCGCCTTCCGCGACGACCTCGCTGCCTTCAAGTCCGGCTGGATCGAGCAGGTCTACGCCCACCGCGTGAGCCCTGCCGGGTAGCACCACACCGCACACCAGGCTCCGGGGCGGGCCGGCCCCTCTCGCCCGCCCCGGACGCCCTCAACTTCCCTGGAGCCCCCACGTGACCGCGAACCCCAGCGCCGAACTTCTCGACAACCTGCTCACCATGGCCGGACGGACCGGCGCCGTGCGCGAGGAGGTGCGCGTGTGGTCCATGTCCGGTGTCGAGCGCCTGACCTTCCCCGACGCCAGCACCGCGATCTTCAAGTACGCGAAGCGGCCCTTCGATGGCGAGGACCAAGCCCTCCGTCTGGCACATACGCTCAGCGTCCCCGTCCCGCAGGTCCGCGCCTCCGCCGTCCTGGAAGGCTGGCTCGGCATGCTCATGGAAGACCTGGGCCCCGCCGTCCGCGACGCCGACGACCTCGACGGCACCGCCGCGGCCGTGATCCTGCACGGCACCCGTACGGCTGCAGCCCTGCCCCTCCTCGACCAGGCCCGCCTCCGCACACTGCCGAACCGGGCCCTGGAACACCTCGCCCGGCTCCGCAAGGCCGAGCGCTGGCAGGACGCGGACGACATCGAGGACGCGCTCGACCGGATCGCCCAGGCCGCCGAGGCCCGTTCGGCCGGTACGACGGTGGCGCCGTTCGGCTGGGTGCACTCCGAGTTCCACCCCACCAGCCTCCACATTGGTCAACACGGCTGGCGGCTGCTGGACTTTGCCCGTGCCTTCACCGGCCCGGGCCTGCTCGACCTGGCCAGTTGGCACGGCACCCTCGACGCCCCTGACCCCGTACGCCTGCGGGTCTTCCTGGAGCAGTACGTCACCGCCGGCGGCACCCCCGATGCCCTCACCCGACGCGGCGGACTGACCGCCGAGAACTGGGCTTTGGGCTGGCACCGGATGTGGGCCATCGAGTGGTTCATGGAGCAGTCCGTCCGCTGGATCAACGACCCGGCCACCGACCCCGCTTACATCAAAGCCGTACGCCGTCATCTCACCGACGTCCTCCACCTCCTGGAGGTCTGACGTGCTCGCCCAGGCGTCCCCCTGGTACGTCCACGCCTTTCAGCGCACCACGGCCAGCCCCGCCGAGCCGCTGTCGGTACCCGCCCGGATGGAATGGACAACGCGGCCCGGCAGCGGCCCCGGCGCCGAGATTCTCGGCTCGGACCTGCGCCGCAAGCGGCTGCTGGAACTCGGCTGCGGCCCCGGCCACAACGCCGCCCACCTCGCCACCCGCTACGGCGCCCACGTCACCGGCGTCGACCTGGTTGGCCTGCAAGTCCGCCGAGCCCGTTCCCACTACGGTCGGCTCAACAACCTGACCTTCGTCGCCGGTCACGCCCTGCACTACCTGCAAGCCTCCGACGAACACTTCGATGCCATCTACTCCGTCTTCGGAGCCATCGGCCTGGTAGCCCCCGAGCTTCTGCTCCCGGCCATTGCCCACCGCCTCAAACCCGGGCGCACCCTCGCCTTCTCCGTCCCCCACCCCAAGCGCGGCGGCTTGCGACCCACCGCCGACGACCGACCCCGCCGGGACTACGTCACCCTTCCTGACCGCACCCGACTGCCCATCGCCCGCTGGGATTTCGATGCCGACCGCTGGGAGAAGCACCTCGACCGTGCCGGCCTCTGGCTCACCTCGGCCCAGGAGTTCCACGATGCCCGCCGCGGTCTCTGGCCCACCACGTTGCTGATCACCGCGCGCAAGCTCTGACCCTCACTCCGCCGTCTCTTGGGAGAAACCGATGCGCCCGCCCTACCTGCTCCTCGACGTCGACGGCGTCCTCATCCCCTTCCCGGACGCCGACGGGACCAGTCCGGCCACCCACGACCGCTACGACGTCGTTCCCACCGGCCGTAGCGCCGACGATCCGGTCACCGTCTGGCTCAGCCCGAGCCATGGCCCCTTGCTCATGGACGTGATACGGACCGGCCTGGTCACCTCGGTCTGGTGCACCAGCTGGCGCCAGGACGCCACCACACTGATCGGGCCGCTCCTCGGCCTCCCGTTTCTGCCATACGTCGACCTCCCGCGTCCGCAGATCACCACCAGCCACCCCAACGGCTACCTCTGGAAACGAGACCATGTCGATGTCTGGCTGGGCGACATGCCTGTTGCTTGGGTCGACGATGACTTCACCGCCCGCGACCATGCCTGGGCAGCAGAGCGCACGGCGCGGGGCATGGCGACTTTCTTGGTCCAGCCTGATCCTCACATCGGGTTGTTGGCCGAGCACCTGGCTGAAGTCATGGAATGGGTTGGCCGCTTGTCCGTCGTGCCGGCCAGCGAATCCGCTACTGCTCCTGGAGCCGAAGCAGCCTGATGTGATCACAGAGCAGGACGTCAACACCGTCCGAGAGCCAACTGCTTGATCTATCGATGTCGTCCACGTTCCTCGGGCCTGGAGGCCGGCGTCGTGGCCGAGGGCTGGAGCGTCAGGGGCGCCGAGAGGACGCTCCCGGTGTGCTGCTTCGCTGGCGTGCTGCCTGTGCTCGCCTGTTCGGCTGGACGGTGATGCGCCAGTTGAGGACCTCGACGGGGCGTTCGGCAGTCTCGAGTTCTCGCATGGCGGCGACTTCGGCCAAGAGACGCCGGGGTTGTGGCCGGCGGTCTCGGCGCGGGCGAGGGTTGTGGTCAGGGCTGGCCACGCGGGATCGGCGAGGATGCGGTCGGCCTGGCCGGGGAGGGCTGTGCGTAGATCCTGCTCGAAGCGGCTGATGGTGGCGGAGCGTGGCGCGCGTCGGGTGAGATCAGCCAGGACCGGCGCGGCGGCTTCCTGGTAACCGGCCTGTAGGTGACGGAAGGCTTGCTCAGCTGCGGTGGCCTGCTGCTCGTGGCCGTGTTATTCGTGCCACTTGGCAGTTGCCCGCGACAGGTGGAGCGCGGCGAAGATCAGGGCGATGGCGAGTCTGCCCGGATCGTGTGCGGCGTAGGCGAGTTCCTTGGCGGCTTCCCGCAGCGCGGTGGCGGCTTGATGGTCGGCCCAGATCGCCGAGCGGCGGGCGCGGTTGAACACCTGCGCCACTAGTTCGGCCCGGTGAGGGCCGTGGCTGGCGAAGGCCAGGCTGTGGAGGGTGTCGCCGAAGGCATCCAGGTGGCCCTAGGCCACGGCCCTGAGTTGAGAACGGCGTGCGCGTGCCGGATGGCGGTTTCGGCGCGGCGCCAAGGCTCGGCCGGGTCCGCCACCGGTTGAGGGCGGTTGGCCGGCTCCTGGGTCGGGAGGCGTTCGCGCAGACGGTTGCACGACAGGTCGGGGGCGAGCTTTGAGCCGCCGTACCAGACCGGCGCGCCGTTGGCCGTGTCGCCGGGCGCGGACAGGCTGTAGCCGGTCACCTCGCCGGTCTCGGGGCCGATGCGCGGCTTGACCTGGATGCCGAGGGAGCGCAGCACGTTGAAGTACTCGTGGATGCTGCGTACGGCGGCGGCGACCGCGTAGGCCTGCTTGCGCAGCCACTCCCGCGCGGTCTCCTCCCGGCCCTGGCGTTCCGCCATCGCCCGCTCGGCGCCGGTCGGGGTACGCGGGGCGGTGAGGTCACCGGACTTCAGGCGGCGTAGCCCGAACTCGGCCTCGATCTTGCGGCAATTCCAGCTGTGCGCGCCAGCCGTCCTGGTTCGTACGAGGGTGGGCGGCCGTCGGCTCGGACGGTGGTGGCCATGATGTGGATGTGGTCATCGGCGTGCCGGACCGCGATCCAGCGGCACGCCTTGTCGTCTCCCTCGGGGGCGATGCCCGTGGCGGCTACGACGCGGTGGGCAACCTCGGCCCACTCAGCGTCGGTGAGGTAGCGGTCGCCGGGCGCGGTGCGTACGGGGCAGTGCCACACATGCTGGGGAGGCTGCTTCCCGCCGAGCTCCCGGGTGCGGAGGTCGACGTGGTGGTCCAGGCGCCGGGCGAGCTGGGTGTAGATGGTGGTGGGGTCGCGGCTGGGGTCGGGGGCGCCGGCCATGTCCCAGGCAGCCACGATGTGGGGGTCCGTGTGCTCGTCGCGCACTGTGCCGAAGAGGTGGTTGATCAGGCCGAGGGTGCTGGAGCCGGTGGAGACGTCAGGCACCATGCCTGGGAGGAGTCGCTCATCGCCAGCGAGGAGGTCACCCCGCCCACGGTCGCGCAAGTCGAGGCCATGGCCCGGCGCGATGCCGCCGCAAGTCCGTCGAAACTCCAGCACATGGTGACCCCCGACCTGCCCCACTTCTACGCCTCCGCCCTCATCGCCGGCGGAGCGAGCGTCAAGCAGGTCCAGCTCGTCCTCGGCCACGCGTCCGCCGTCACCACGCTGCGGATCTACGCGCACCTGTGGCCGGGCGAAGAAGACCGCACCCGGACCGTCATGGACGCCGTTCTCGGCGGCCTGCGGACCGGGTGCGGACAGGTAGGCGATGCGACCCGCGAAACCGCAGGTCAGCCGGCCTAGCTATAGATCAAGCCTTCTTGGTCTCCCAGAAGATCTTGTCGATCTGGGCGATGTAGTCCAGAGCCTTCTGGCCCGTCGCCGGGTCGGTCGACGCCTTGGCGGCCGAGAGGGCCTTCAGGGTGTCGTTCACCAGCTGGTGCAGCTCCGGGTACTTCTCGAAGTGCGGAGCCTTGAAGTAGTCGCTCCACAGGACGGAGACGTGGTGCTTCGCCAGCTCGGCGCGCTGCTCCTTGATGACGGTGGCGCGAGCCTGGAAGTGGGGGTCGTCGTTGCCGGCCATCTTCTCCTGCACGGCCTTGACCGACTCCGCCTCGATGCGGGCCTGGGCCGGGTCGTACACGCCGCAGGGCAGGTCGCAGTGGGCGCTGACCTTGACCTTGGGGGCAAACAGGCGGGAAAGCATGGAGCATTCCTTCCTCGTGATCGTCTTCTCAGGTGCGACATTACTCCCTGACGAAGGCGATTTCTCGGGTGCCCCCTAGGGCTTAGGACAAAAGTCCAGGGTCAGACTGAGACTGGTGGAGGAACGGACCGGGGAGGTGCCGGGGATGCCGGAACTGTCGCAGGAGACCGAGCGGGGCAGGGCGGCGGCGCCCTTCGGGCTGGCGGAGGTGACGGGTCCGTCCATGGTGCCCACGCTCCGCCACGGCGACCAGCTCCTCGTGCGGTACGGCAGTGCGGTCCGGGCCGGCGACATCGTCGTCCTGCGGCATCCGTTCCAGCAGGACCTGCTGGTCGTCAAGCGGGCCGTGGAGCGGCGCGAGGGCGGCTGGTGGGTGCTCGGGGACAACCCTTACGCGGGCGGGGACAGCACCGACTACGGGGTCGTCCCGGAGGAGCTGATCCTGGGGAAGGCCTGGCTGCGGTACCGGCCGCTCGGCAGCGGTCAGCGCTCCGCGCCCGCGCTGGCCCGCTGGGCGCTGTCGGCCGTACGGCCGCTGCTGCCCGACCGGTCGGCCTCCAGGCGCTTGCGGGCCCGGTAGGCGGCGACGTTCGCGCGGGTCGCGCAGCGGTCGGAGCAGTAGCGCCGGGAGCGGTTGGTGGAGGTGTCGAGGTAGGCGTTGCGGCAGGGCGCGGCCTCGCACAGGCCCAGGCGGTCCACGCCGTACTCGGTGAGGTGGAAGGCCAGGCCCATCGCCGCGATGGCCGCGTAGCCGGCGGTGGCGTTGGACGGGTGGTCGGCGAGGTGCATGTGCCACAGCGGGCGGCCGTCCTCGTCGCGGTGGTCGTGGCCGGAGATCTGCGGCGACACCGGGAACTCCAGGAGCAGCGAGTTCAGCAGGTCCACGGCCAGCGTCTCGTCGCCTGTGTCGGCCGCCTCGAAGACCGCGCGCAGCCGGGCCCGCACCGAGCGGAAGCGGGTGACGTCGGCGTCGGTGGCGCGGCGGGCCGCCGACGCGTTGGCGCCGAAGAGGTCGCGGACGGCCTCGACCGAGGTCAGGGAGTCCTTGCCCCGCGCCGGCTCCTCGCTGTTGACGAGGCGTACGGCGTAGTCCGAGTAATAGGCCAGTTCCACTTGTAGTCCTTATGGGCGCTCTGTCGTCGTGGCGGCGGCGGGTGGGTAACGGACGGGTGCGATCTCAGGGTATTACGTGCCGCCCCGGTGCCGCCGTGTGCGCGCACCCGCGGCCCGTCTCATCATTCGGACGCGTCCATACGTGGGCTTTCCCCTGCCGCACGGCTCTTGCCGCCGGTTCGTACGGCCCTGCCGGGCCCGCCGGGCCCCTCGTCTCATGTCGGCTCCGAGCGGCTTTCCGGTTCCTAGATGTGACCTTGCACCTATTGGACTCGTCGTGAGCGCCGTCCGTCCGGTAAGAAGGTTCTTTACACCCCTCATCCGGGGCTCAGGGCGCGTGTGCGGCGCGCCCGTCGCGTATGCGCTCGTACGTATCAGCAATCGGGCCGTGCGCGGTGCCCGCCCACCCCTCACCAGGAGTGGTCGACCCTCAAACCATGCATACCTAAGGGGTAAAACGAAGTGGCAGCGGAGATCGTCAATCCTCGCAGCGACAGCAAAACGGACCAGGACGGCGGGGCCGAGCCCCTCGATTCCTTCGATCCGGCGTTCGCGCTGCACCGCGGCGGCAAGATGGCCGTGCAGGCCACCGTGCCGATCCGTGACAAGGACGACCTTTCCCTCGCGTACACGCCCGGCGTCGCTCGCGTGTGCACCGCGATCGCGGAACAGCCGGAGCTGGTCAACGACTACACATGGAAGTCCTCCGTGGTCGCCGTCGTCACCGACGGTACGGCCGTGCTCGGACTCGGGGACATCGGTCCCCAGGCCTCCCTCCCCGTGATGGAGGGCAAGGCGATCCTGTTCAAGCAGTTCGGCGGCGTGGACGCCGTGCCGATCGCGCTCGACTGCACGGGCGTGGACGAGATCGTGGAGACCGTCGTCCGGCTCGCGCCCTCCTTCGGCGGCGTGAACCTGGAGGACATCTCGGCACCCCGGTGCTTCGAGATCGAGCGGCAGCTCCAGGAGCGGCTCGACATCCCGGTCTTCCACGACGACCAGCACGGTACGGCCGTCGTGACGCTCGCGGCGCTGCGCAACGCGGCGCGGCTCAGCGGGCGGGAGATCGGGCAGCTGCGTGCCGTCATCTCCGGCGCCGGCGCGGCCGGTGTCGCCATCGCCAAGATGCTGGTCGAGGCCGGCATCGGGGATGTCGCGGTGGCGGACCGCAAGGGCGTCGTCTCGGCCGACCGGGAGGACCTGACGCCGGTCAAGCGCGAGCTGGCGGGCTTCACCAACAAGGCCGGCCTCACCGGCTCGCTGGAGGACGCGCTCGCGGGCGCGGACGTCTTCATCGGCGTCTCCGGCGGTACGGTCGCGGAGGAGGCCGTGGCTTCCATGGCCAAGGGCGCCTTCGTGTTCGCGATGGCCAACCCGAACCCGGAGGTGCACCCCGAGGTCGCCCACAAGTACGCGGCCGTGGTCGCGACCGGGCGCTCGGACTTCCCGAACCAGATCAACAACGTGCTGGCGTTCCCGGGCATCTTCGCCGGGGCGCTCCAGGTGCGGGCCACTCGGATCACCGAGGGCATGAAGATCGCCGCCGCCGAGGCGCTGGCCTCGGTGGTCGGCGATGACCTCGCCGCCGACTACGTGATCCCGTCGCCGTTCGACGAGCGGGTCGCTCCCGCGGTCACTGCGGCTGTCGCGGCCGCGGCTCGCGCCGAGGGCGTCGCCCGCCTCTGACGCCGTGCACAACGGCCCCGCCCGCTCAGGGCGGGGCCGTTTTCCTTCCCGCGCCGTGCGGCCCTGCGCCGGACGGGTGTCCCTGCACAAGAGGGCATGTGTCACAGCGTCCCCCTGTTCCGTCGGCTGACCGGCGCACCTATCGTCGGCTGCATGTTCGCTGTCTACGCCGCCCGAATCGACCGCGACCAGCCGCTCAACGGCCTTGAGTTGGGAGAGCGTCCGGCTCCCGAGGCCCGTCCCGGCTGGAGCACCATCAATGTACGGGCCGCCTCCCTCAACCATCACGACCTGTGGTCCCTCAGGGGCGTCGGCCTTCCGGAGGGCCGGCTGCCGATGATCCTCGGCTGTGACGCCGCCGGGGTCGACGAGGACGGCAACGAGGTCGTCCTGCACTCGGTCATCGGCCAGAGCGGCCACGGGGTCGGTCCCGACGAGCCTCGCTCCATCCTCACCGAGCGCTATCAGGGCACCTTCGCCGAGCAGGTCGCCGTGCCGACCTGGAACGTGCTGCCCAAGCCCAAGGAGCTGTCCTTCGCCGAGGCCGCCTGTCTGCCCACCGCGTGGCTGACGGCGTACCGGATGCTGTTCACCAATGCCGGGGTACGGCCCGGGGACTCGGTGCTGGTGCAGGGCGCGGGCGGTGGGGTCGCCACGGCCGCGATCGTGCTCGGCAAGGCGGCCGGGCTGCGGGTCTTCGCCACCAGCCGGGACGAGGCCAAGCGGAAGCGGGCCCTGGAACTCGGTGCGGTGGAGGCCGTGGAGCCGGGCGCGCGGCTGCCGCAGCGGGTCGACGCGGTCATCGAGACCGTGGGCGCCGCGACCTGGTCGCACTCGGTGAAGTCGCTGCGGCCGGGCGGCACGATCGTCATCTCCGGAGCCACCAGCGGCGACCGGCCCTCGCACGCCGAGCTGACCCGGATCTTCTTCCTGGAGCTGAAGGTCGTCGGCTCCACCATGGGCACCAAGGACGAGCTGGAGGATCTGCTCGCCTTCTGTGCGGCGACCGGGGTGCGGCCCGTCATCGACGAGGAGCTGCCGCTGGACCGGGCCCGGGAGGGCTTCGAGCGGATGGAGTCCGGGGAGCTGTTCGGAAAGATCGTGCTCACCGCCTCCTGAGTGCCACCTCAGCGCCCCCGGGTGCCTGCTGAGTGCCGCCCGGGTGCCTTCTGAGGCGCCGTCGTACGAGGGAGCGTGAGGGTCGCCAAGGCGGGCCCGTGTCGCCGGGCCCGCCTCTCCGTTCCGTCAGGCGGTCGGAGTGCGGAGTACCGCCGCGATGCGGCCCGCCGCCTGCGCCAGCTGGTGGCGGGTGTCGCGGAGCTGGTCCGCCGTGACTCCGTGGTCGCGGGCCGCGTCGCGGATGTCGTCGCGGAAGCGGTCCAGCAGGCGGTCCAGATCGCGGGCCGGGTCACCGGTGAACTCCTCGTGCGCCCAGGAGGGTTCGTACGCGACCGCGAGATCCTCGGAGGCCGGGGTGTACTCCGGCCGGGGTTCCGGGGGCGCGGTGCGGGCGGAGGTCCGGTCCATGCCGAAGCTCTTGCCGAACTCCTTGCCGAAGTCGCCCAGTTCCCTGGCCAGTTCCGTCAGGCCCTCGCGTACGCCCGTCGGCCAGTCGCCACGGGCGAAGCGGTCCTGCACATGGCGGGCGATGCGCTGCACCTCCTCCTGGGCCTGGGCCCGCGCCCGGGCCTGTGCCTCCTGGGCCTGCCGGCGGGCGCGCTCGGCCTCCTCGCGGGCCCGCCGGCTCTCGTCCTTCGCGCGCCGGGCCTGCTCCTTCCACTCCTGCCTGACCCGGCGCATCTCCTCCCTGGCCGCCTGCCAGGACTCCTTGTCCCGGTACTCACCGGCCGCGTCCGACCACTCCCCGGCCTTCGTGTCCCGGCGGGCCTCGGAGGCAGCCGCGCGCATCTCCCGGCGCAGATCCCCGGCCGCGCCGCGCACGTCGGCCTTTATCTCGGCGGCCAGTTCCGCGACCGACTCGCGGATCTCCAGCTCCAGGTCGGCCAGTTCGCCGCTGCGGCCGGCCAGTTCGGCGCGGCCGGCGTCGGTGATGGCGTACACCTTGCGGCCGCCCTCGGTGGTGTGCGTCACCAGACCCTCCGCCTCCAGCTTGGCCAGCCGGGGGTAGACCGTGCCGGCCGAGGGGGCGTAGAGCCCCTGGAAGCGCTCCTCCAGGAGCCTGATCACCTCGTAGCCATGGCGGGGAGCCTCGTCCAGCAGCTTGAGCAGGTACAGCCGGAGGCGGCCGTGGGCGAAGACGGGAGGCATGTCAGAGCACCTTCTTGTCGGTCGTGCCGTCGGCCGGGGCGTCGCCGGCATCGGTGCCCTGGCCGGAGACGGAATTGTCCCCCGGGGTGGGGTCCGTCCCGGCCGCAGGGTCGTCCTCGTCCTCCCGGGCCGGGCGGCGCAGCAGGGCGATCGAGCCGGAGACGGTGGTGGCCCGGAGCCTGCCGGTGCCCGCGCCGAGCCGTCCGGTGATCTTGTGGGCGCCCCACTGGCCCTGCACCCGCAGTCCGTCGAAGGCGTTGGAGATCCGCCCGCTGGCCGTGTTGGCCTCCACCTCGGCGTCGGCCGGGTGCGGCAGCCGGATGGCGATCTCACCGGAGACGCTGGTGAGGCCGACGTCGGTGGGGCCGTCCGGGTCCAGGTCGATGATCATGGAGCCGCTGACGGAGTCCGCCCGCACGGAGGGACCCGAGGCCTCGACCACGGTCAGGTCGCCGGAGACCGAGTGGAAGCGCAGCTCGCCGGTGACCGCCTGGGCCTCCAGGTTCCCCGAGACGGTCTCGGCGCGGACCGGGCCGGAGACGCCGACCAGGGTCGTGTCACCGGTCACTCCCTTGACCACGGCGGAGCCGCGGATGCCGGAGACGACGGCGCCGGCGCCGACGACGCCCACCTCCACGCGGGTGTCCGCCGGCACCGCGAGGGAGACCACGGCGCTGCGCCGCCAGCCCTTGCGGTCGAGCCACTTGAGGAAGCCCTTCCAGGGCAGGTCCTCGTAGGCCACCGTCAGGGTGCCGGCCTCGTGGGTGACGATCAGGGGCGGGCCCTCGATCTCCGAGATCTCCAGGCGGGCTGCGCCCTCGTCCGTGCCCACCACGTTCACCGTGCCGTTGACGACGCGGACCTTGAGGTCGGTCACGTCGGTGTCGAAGGTCAGCTTCTGGGGTTCGGCGATGGACCACTCGGACATGGGGACCCCCTTGGGTGATTTGCTCATGACGCGACACGCCATATCGCGTCCACTGCAAACACGATATATCGCGGTGCCGGGAAGTCAAGACACTCGTTCGGGGGAGGAGCCCGCCGCGGGGGTGCAGGGCGCCTGGCGCAGGGGATCCCGGGGCCGGCGCGTGCGGAGACGCGCCCGCGCGGTTCGGCGCGCGCGCCGGGGCGCCGGGGCGTGCCGGACCGGTGGGGACTCGGGCCGCCGGGGATGTGCCGGACCGGTGGGGGCCCGTGTCGCCGGGGATGTGCCGGACCGGTGGAGGCCCGTGTCGCCGGGGATGTGCCGGAGCGATGGGGGCTCGCGCCGCCGGGGCCGGTGCGTTGCATAGGCTGTGGAGGAAGCCATCGCTGGCGTGGATTGATACGCAGGAGACTCACCCCATGTACTTCACCGACCGCGGTATCGAGGAGCTGGAGAAGCGGCGCGGCGAGGAGGAGGTCACCTTCGAGTGGCTCGCCGAGCAGCTGCGCACCTTCGTGGATCTCAACCCGGACTTCGAGGTGCCCGTCGAGCGGCTCGCCACCTGGCTCGCCCGCCTGGACGACGACGAGGACGACGAGTAGGCGGCATGACCAGGGGGCACGAGTAGGCGGCACGAGCAGGGGACGCGACCGGGCGGCCCGCGGGCACGCCCTTCCTTCCTCTCGCCCCCTCCCCCTCCCCCTCCCCTTCCCCGGGAGTTAGCCTTCTCCTTCCATCGGCGAACGGGGGCGTCATGGCTGGAGGGCTCGAACGCATACGGCTGGACGACGGCACCGTCGTCTGGGCCCGGATCGCCGCGACCGGCGAGGACGCGCCGGACGGGGGCTACTGGGACACCGGCCTCGGCGACCGGATCATCGACATGGCGGGCGGACTGGCCGGCACCGTCGGCGGGGTCGTGCGCTCCCTGCGCGCCGGTCTGGACACCCCGGCCCCCGTCGAGGTCTCCGTCAGCTTCGGAATCGAACTGACGGCGCAGTCCGGCAAGATCGTGAGCGCCATCGCCGAGGGCGGCGGCACCTCCTCCCTCACGGTGTCCCTGACCTGGACCGAACCCCCGGCATCGGGCGGCGGTGCCGGTCCCGCCGCCGGCCCCGGTCCCGCCGTACCGCCCGGCCCCCCGGCTCCCGCGGCCGGATGAGCGCCTTCGGCGAGATGGTGCGCCCCTCCCTCGCACGCATCGGCGCACCGCGTGACGGGTATGCAACGGACCGTGACGCGTACTGGGGGTCGGGGTTCTTCATAGCCCCGGGATGGCTGTTGACCTGCGCTCATGTCGTGGGGAAGGGGGGAGCCGCGGTGTGCCGAGGGGAGAGCGCGATGAGCGTGTCCTGGCAGCAGCGCACCGCCGCCGACGCCTGGGCCGACCGCACCGGCAGCGGCAGCGCCGTCCTCGTGGCACCCCGGCCCGAGCCCGGCCAGGTGCCGCGCGATCCCTGGCCCTTCCCCGACCTGGCGCTCGTCCGGGTCACCGGCGCCGAGGACGTGCCCTGCCTGTGGCTCGGCGACCGGGAGGCGGGCCCCGGCACCCCCGTCGGGCTGTACGGCTGGTCCGTGCAGACCGGTGAGCTGGGCATCCGGCACGCCGCCGGGGAACTCGCCGGCTGCGACGCGCGCGCCCTGCTGCTCGCCGGCAGCCTGCCGGTCGGCGGGCTGTCCGGCGGCCCCCTCCTGGACCTGCGGTACGGCTCCGTCGCCGGCGTCATCAAGGGGCGGCGCAAGGAGGAGGGCGTCGCCGTGCCCGTCACCGCGCTGTACGAGTTACTGGACCTGCGCGAGGGGGCCCGCGTGGTGCGCGACGTCCTGCGCGCGCACGACCTGCACCACCTCGGCCGCCTCGACGACGCCGGACCCGCCCCCGCCTGGCAGCCCGACTGGACCGCCGTACAGCGCTCCCTGCCCGGCCACGCGCCCGCCGTCTCCGGAATCACCGCCGAACTGCGCACGCGGCTCTACGGCCATCTCGCGCAGCTTCCGCCACCGGCCGGTCCGGGCGAGGTCGTCCACCTCGTGGAGGACGTGAAGGAACAGGTGCGCGGCGAACGGCTGCGGTCGCTGCTGCTGCGCCGTGTGCGCACCTGGCGCGAGGGCGCCGGGCTGCTCTCCGGGCTGCGCACCCTGGAGCCGGGCGGCGGCGGCACCCTGGTCGACCTCGACGCCGTGCTGCTGTACGCGGCGAAGGTCCTGCGGAAGACCGCGCGGGAACGGGCCGGGGAGGTGGCTCCGGAGCGGTTGCGCGCCTTCTCCGACTGGATCGCCGCCCAGGCCGCCGGCCATCACAACTGGGCCGTCGGCGAGGCCGTCCGCAGCCTGCTGGAGGGGATCGGGACCGCGGAGGACCACCGTCCGGCGCCGGGAACCGGCCGGTGGCCGGCGGAGGCAGGGGGCGGGCAGCCGGAACCGGCGGGCGGACACGGCCGCCGGCGCGCGGAGACGCCCTCGCCCACCGGCCTCGCGCACCCGCAGGTGCCGGCCCAGCAGGGCGGACCGCTGCCGGACGCGCCGGTCGAGCGAGAGGACGCCCCGACCGCTCTGCCCGCCCCACGGGCCCCCGAGTGGCGCCGGCTTCCGGTGCCCGCCCTGGTGCCCTCCTCGGCCACCCGTACCGATGTGCTCGTCAAGGTCGGGGCGCCGATGTACGACGGCCGGTACCCGTGGAGCGTGCAGCTGATCTACGACGGCCAGGACGTCACCCCGGTCGCCGCCGACGACCGCGGTGTGCGCGCCGAGGAACTGGCGGGGGTGCTGCGGGAGCCGCTGGCGCTGGCGCTGAGCCAGGGGGACCACGGGGAGCACCTGGCCGCGATCGAGGTGTTCCTCCCGCGCAGGCTGTTCGATCTGCCGGTGGACGAGTGGCAGTTGCTCCCCGGCCCGGCCGGCGGGACGGCCGACGCCGGTGCGGACGCCGGCCCCGGGAGCGAGGGCTTCCCGTACGCCATGGAAGACGTGGATGCCCTGGACGACACGGACGACATGGACGACGCGTTCGTGGACGAGCGGGCCATGCCGCTCGGGATGCGGCGGACCGTCGTCGTACGGGACGTACGGCGCAACAGCCGGCCGCCCTCCCCGGAGTGGCGCCGGCGCTGGAAGGGCGCGCAGCGCGGGCCGTTGGCGCACGAGCCGCTGCACGGGCGGCCGCCCGGCGCGGGCGCGGCCGACGGGGGTCCGGGGGAGGGGCATCCGCCGGGTGCGCGGGCCGGGGGCAGGTACCCGTACTACGGCGTGCTGTCCGCGATGGGTGACGCGAGCGTGCCGGTCTACTGCGGACCGGTCGGCAGTGGCGAGGGGCTGGCGGCGATGAAGGACGCGCTGATGGCCGGGCACTCGGTGGTGCTGTGGCGCCGGGACCGGCACGACCACGACGAGTGCCGGGACTTCCACCGGCAGGCCACCGGTCTGCTGGAACTCGCCGGGCACGCCGACGGGTTGTCCGGCCCGGTGCGCGACCTGCGCATCCGGCTGTCCGACCCGGACACCGCCCGCGCCCAAGGCTTGCGCGGCAAGCTCGCCGTACTGGTGGACCCGCCGGACCGGCCCCCGTACGCGGCGGAGGCCATGCGCCCGCCGCCGCTGGCCGCGCCCGGTGGCTGACCCCGCGCCGGCCGCCCGCGTCGCCGTCAACTCGCCTGCGTCGCAAGCCTGTTCGGCGGGCCGGATGACGGGAACCGGACGTGCCGAAGCCCGGCGGGCGGCGGCGGTGGGCGGTAGCCTCGTACGTCGGACGGCCGGGCCCGCTGAATGATCACCAGAGCCGGGAGGAGCCCAAGGTGAACGACTGGCGGATCTACCGCGGAGTGGGTCAGCCGCACGACGGCATGCGGCGGTTGCCGGCCCCGCCGCCGTGGCGGGACTTCGCGACGTCCCGGCAGGCCCCACAGGACACGGCGGACACGGCGGACGGCAGGGCGGACACCGACCCGAGCAGCGCGCGCCGGCTGGGCGTGCGCCGCCGCCTCGTCGAGAACTACGCGCCCCGGCCCGCCGAGGTGGACGCCGTCAACGCGGCCCTGTACCTGCGCCGGCCCCTGCTGGTGACGGGCAACCCGGGCACCGGGAAGTCCACCCTCGCCTACGCCATCGCCCACGAACTCGGCCTGGGCAAGGTGCTGCGCTGGCCCATCGTCAGCCGTACGGCCCTCCAGGACGGCCTGTACCGGTACGACGCCATCGCCCGGCTCCAGGACGTCCAGCTGGAGCGCGCCCGGGGCGGCGGGGAGGCGGCCGGAGGCGGCTCCGGCATCGGCTCGTACATCCGGCTCGGCCCGCTCGGCACCGCGCTGCTCCCCGCCGAGCAGCCGCGCGTCCTGCTCATCGACGAACTCGACAAGAGCGACCTCGACCTCCCCAACGACCTGCTCAACACCCTGGAGGAGGGCGAGTTCTCCATCCCCGAGCTGGAGCGGCTCGCCGACCGGGAACCCGTGGTCGAGGTGCTGACCCACGACGGCGACCGGGTCGCCGTGCGCGGCGGCCGCATCGCCTGCTCCGCCTTCCCGGTGATCGTGCTCACCTCCAACGGCGAGCGCGACTTCCCCGCCCCGCTGCTGCGCCGCTGCGTCCAGCTGGAGCTGGACCCGCCCGGCGAGGAACAGCTCACCGCCATGGTCGAGGCCCACCTCGGCGCCGCGGGGGTCGCCGCGGGCGCCGATCTGATCCGCCGCTTCCTGGAACGCGAACCCGGCGAGGTGCTCGCCGCCGACCAGCTCCTCAACGCCCTGTTCCTCACCCAGCACGACCCGCACGCCCAGGGCCTGACCCGGGAGCGGATCGCGGAGATGCTCATGCAGCCGCTCGACCGTACGAGGTGAGGGGCCGATGCCGGGGATGCGCCGGGACCGCCTGGACGAGCTGATCCACCAGCTGCGCCGGGGCGGACTCCAGCCGACCGCCGAGGACGTCGCGGACGCGCTCTGGCTCGCCGGGCAGCTCGGCACCGCCCCGCCGGGCGCGCCGGCCGGACCACCCGGACCCGGTGCGGCCGCGCCGCAGGGCGCGGTGCCCGCCGACCCGCCCCTCGGCGCCCCCGTCGAGCCCGGCGGCCCGCCGCCCCCGCCGCCGTCCGTCCCGGACCTCCCCGAACCCGCCGTCCAGCTGGCCGCCCCGAGCCCCGCCCCGCCGTCCCGGCCCGACCCCGCCCGCCTCGCCGGCCGCCCGCCCTCCGACGCCGCCCCCGCCTCCTTCCCCGTGCGCGCCCCCGCCGCCGGCGCGCTGCCCGGGCTGCTCGCCCTGGAGAAGGCGCTGCGCTCCCTCGGCCGCTACCGCACCGCCGTCCGGCCGGGCCGGGACGAGCAGCGCGTCGACGAGGAGGCCACCGCCGAGCGCGCCGCCGCCAGCGGCATCCTGCTGCCCGTCCTGCGGCCCGGCCGCCGCCGGCGCTGCGACGTCCAGCTGCTGATGGACACCGGGCCCGCCATGGCCGTATGGGGGCAGATGGTGGAGGAGCTGCGGCAGGCCTGCCAGCAGTCCGGCGCGTTCGCCTCCGTGCGCGTCCACCACCTGTACGCCGACGACTCCGGCAGCCCGCTCGTCGGTACGACCGCCGGTCCCGGCCGGCACACCCGGCTGCGCCCCGCCGAGGAACTCCACGACCCCAGCGGCCGCCGGCTCACCTTCGTCATCAGCGACTGCGTCGGCCCGCTGTGGCAGAACGGCACCGCCCAGCGACTGCTGCACGCCTGGCCGCGCTCCGCCCCCGTGGCCGTGGTCCAGCCGCTGCCGCCCCGCCTGTGGGGCCGTACGGCGCTGCCGGCCGAGCCGGGAGTGCTGGTCCGTGCCGGGGAGAGCGGCGGACGGCTGGACTTCGTGCCCGAGGACGAGCCCTGGGAGGAACCGCCGCCCGGCGCCCGGCCGGTGCCCGTGCTGCAACCCACCCCGGAGGCCTTCGAGGCGTTCGCGCGGGTGCTCGCCGCGACCGGGCCGGTCAGCGGCCCCGCCTGGGCCGGCTTCGCCCATCCCGCCACCGCACCGGCGGCGGCCGGCACCGCCCCGGCCGCCGCGCCGCCGCGCAGCGACGACGACCTGCTGCGCGCCTTCCGCGCGAGCGCCTCACCCGGTGCCCTGCGGCTCGCCGTCTACCTCGCCGCGGCGCCGCTCACCCTGCCGGTGATGCAGCTCGTCCAGCGCGCCATGCTGCCCGACACCGGACCGATGGAACTGGCCGAGGTGCTGCTCGGCGGTCTGCTCCGGCAACTGCCCGGCACCGAGCACCAGCCGTGCTTCGCCTACCCGCCCCGGGTGCAGGACCTGCTCCTGTCCTCCCTCGGCCAGGACGCCGCCGGGCTCGTCCTCAAGCACTGCTCGGCCTATGTGGAACGGCACTTCGGCAAGGGCACCCGCAACTTCGCCGCGCTCGCGGCGGCCCGGCTCGCGGACGGCGCCGGGGAGACGGGGGACGCGGCCGGCACCGCGGAGGGCGCGGACACCGGGGACGGCGGCGGCGGTGTCGAGGCCGAGCTGTTCGCCCGTATCCCGGCCCGCGTCCTGCGCTTCTATCTGCCCGACCTGGTCACACCGGACCCGCTGACCGAGGCCGAGCGACTGCTCGCCCAGTGGCGCCGTCTGGCCGACCCGGAGGCGCTGCGGCGCGCCCGGGACCAGCTCCGGCTCGCGACCGCCGGCACCGGCTCCGGGCCGGCCGCGGACCCCGGCGGGCGGTTCCGGGCCCACCTGGTCCTCGGCCGGGTGCTGCGCGCGGAGGCGGGTACGGCGGCCGCCCGGACGGAGGGACGGCGGCCGCAGCTGCTCCAGGAGGCCGCCGACGCGCTCGCCGCCGCGCATGCGCAGGCCCTGGCCGACGGCCCCGAGCGGGCCGCGGCGGCCCTGGAACTCGCCGCCTGCCGACGCGAGCTGTGGCAGCTGACGGCGGACGACGCCCACCTCACCACCGCTCTCGACGTCCTGGCCCCGGACACCCCGCCCTGGCCCGAGGTGACCGAGCGGGCCCGCCGATGGCTCCGGGACACGGGTGCCGACGACGGAGAACGCCCGGCAGCCGGGGCACCGCCCGCTGCCGACGCACCGCCCCCCGCCGCCGCACGGACCGCCGACCGTCCTTCCGGAGCCGGTGAGCCGCCGGAGGCCGGTGTGCCGTGGCAGGCCGGGGTGGAGCGGGAGCGGCTCGTGTTGCGCGGCCGGCTGCTGATGGACCTGCGGCGGCCCGGTGCCGCCACCGCCGAGCTGCGCGAGGGCTGCGCGCTGCTGGCTGCGGAGGGCGCCACCGACGCCGTACGCGCGCCCGTGCTGCTCGATCTCGCGCGGGCGCTCGCCGCGGCCCGGGCCGAGGACGCGGAGGTGCGGCAGGTGCTGCGGCAGGCGCGGCGGGCCGCCGGGGAGGACCCGGCGCTGCTGGTGCCCGCGCTCGCCGAGCTGGCCGCGTTCCACGCCGGGGCCGGCGAGTACGCGGAGGCCGACGCGCTGTACGAGCGGGCCGTGCTGCTGGCACCGGCCGACAGCGCGCCCCGCCTGCGCCTCCTCACCGCCTGGGGCGAGTCGCTGCTCGGCCGGGCCTCGGCGGCGGACGGCGCGGGCACCGTGGACCGGGCCGAGTACGTGCTGCGGGAGGCGCTCACCGCACTGCCCGCCCGTTCCGCGCAGCGCGGCCGGCTCCAGGGGCTGGTCGCCAGCGCGCTCGCCCAGCGGTTCCGCCATCTCGGCTTCCTGCCGGACCTGTTCGAGAGCCGGCATCTGCTCGGACAGGCGGTGCGCGCGGCGGCCGACGCCGCCGTACGGGCCGAGGTGTGGCTCCAGCTGGGGCGGGTGCGGCTGGAGGGCTGGTACCACGCGGGCGCGCCCCTGCTGACCGACGCGCTCCAGGCGTACGAGAACGCCGAGCGGGAGGCCGTCGCGGCGCACGGTGCCGATCCGGGCTCGGTGACGGCCGCGCGCGCCCGGTACGGCAGCGGGGCGGTGCTCGCCCTGATGGGGCGGCCCGGCGCGGCTCAGGATGCCTTCCGGGCGGCGCGCCGGCAGTGGCAGCGGCTGGTCGGGGCGCTGTACGACGTGGACTGGGCCGATGTGGAGCGGGCCCGGCGGGCGGAGCGGCAGCCGCCCCCGGCGGACGCCCGGTCGCTCTCGGAAGGGGAGTGGCGGGAAGTCGCCCCACCGTGGTGGCCGTGGACCGAAGAATGGCGCAACGCGACGGAACTTGACCGGAGTTGAGCCCTCGCGGGTTTCTGGTTCGGGCCTGTCGGGAAGAAGTCGGCAGCCACTGCGGCTGCGCGGGGCGGGCGCGGGGCAGGGAGGAGCCGAGGTGGGGGAGCCAATGACACGGGCGGCCGGGCTCGGCGAGCACGCCGTACGGGCCGTGGTCCCGCCCGACCTCACCGATGTCGACCTGCGGACTCTGCGGGCCATGGACGATCCGGCGCTGCTCGCGGCGGTGGCCGGGGTGCTGGCCGATCCGGAGGGGCTCGGCCGGGTCTGGTACACGACCGACACCGACACCCTCGTGCCGGGCGGAGTCACCGGGCATATGTTTTCGGCCGGTCATACGCGCCGGGCGCCGACGCGGTCCTTGCCCGGCACGGACACGGTGGCATGACCCCCGGACCACCCGGACCACCCGGCTCCGCCGGCCCACCGGCACGTCCGGGCCCCGCCGCGCCCGCCGCGCCCGCCGGGCCGTCAGGGCGAGCCGCGCCCGCCGGGTTCGCCGGTCCGGCGGAAGCCGTCGCTGCGGCGGAAGCCGTTGCTCCGGCGGAAGCTCCCGCTCCGGGAGAAGCCGCCCCCGGCCTCACCCAGGTGCCCGGCCTCGCCCCCGCCCCCGGCCTCACCCCCGTCCCCCTGCCGGCCGGCACCCTCGCCGCCCTGGCCCGGGCCCAGCCGCGGCCCCGGGCCACCGCAACCCTGCTGGCGGCCCTGCACGCCCGGCGGATGCTGCTGTTCAAGTCGCTGCTGGTCCGGGTCGAACGGAACCGTTCGGGGCTGGACGGGGCGGTGCGGCGGCGGTTCGAGGGGGACTGGGCGCTGCTGGAGCGGGCGGAGCGCGCCGACCCCGCCGCCGTCCGGGCGGTGCTCGACTATCCGACGACCGGCGCCTGGCTGGCCGCCGCGCTCGCCGCGCCCGACGGGCCGCCCTTCGAGGACCGCCTCGCCGGACTCGGCGCGGTCGCCGTGGCCGCCGCCGTCCGCGCCGGCTGCCGGTTCACCACCACCCGCGCGCTGCCGGCCGGCACCCTGTGCCTGCCCGGGCTCGGCCTGCTGCGCGGCGCCCGCGGCCCGGCCCGGCTGAGCGGGCGCGGCGGCGCTCTGAAGATCACCGACGGCGCGGGCCAGACGCTCCGGCTGCCCGGTGCCGTACCGGCCGGACCCGGCACCCGGTGGGCGCCCGACGGCACCCTCGCCTGGTCGGCGCTGCACACCCTGCCCGGCTGCACCGCCGTACTCGACGACCTGGACCCCTACCGGGTGCCGGACGGCGGCATCGGGCCGGCCGCGCTGCCCGCCGCCGAGCGGCCGTACTCCGACCCGGCCGGCTGGGCCGCCCGCTGGCGGCACGCCCAGGCCCTGCTCGCCGCGACCCACCCGGCCCGCGCCACCGAGACGACCGCCCTGCTGCGCGCCGTCGTCCCGCTCGCCCCGCACACCGGCGCCGGACCTCCGATGAGCGCCACCCTGCGGACCGCGCCCGGCGCCGTCCTGGCCCAGCTGCCGGCCGACCGGCGCGAGCTGGTGGAGCTGCTGGTGCACGAGACCCACCACACCAAGCTGGCCGTCCTGGACGAGCTGGTGCCGCTGTGCCGGCCCGGCGGCAGCCTGCACCGGGTGGCCTGGCGGCGCGACCCGCGGCCCGTCCCCGGCGTGCTCCAGGGCGCCTATGCGCACCTGGCGCTGATGGACCTGTGGTCCAGGGCGCGCACCGGAGCCGCCTGGGTGTGGCGTCGGCGCGCCGCTGAACGGTTCGACGCCTGCCTGGAGCAGGTCGCCGAGGCCTTGTCGGCGCTCGCCGGGTCCGATGAACTGACCCCGCACGGAAGGGAGTTCGTCCGGCACATGGGCCGTCACCACGCCCGCCTCGCGGGCGCCGCCCGACAGCCCGGATGACGCTCCGTGGAGGGGTTATTGCGTTACGTTATGCGTTATGCGTTGTGCGCGCGGCTGCCCGTGAGGCCGGCAGCCGCCGGAACAGGGAGCGGCGATGGCGGAACAGCGGCGACCGGTCGCCACGGACGCGGCGGCACCCGAGCATGTGCTCGTGGTCTTCCCGGGCTACCACCGCTCATGGGCGGCATGGATCGCGCAGTGCCTGGAACGGCACGGGCGCCGGGCCACCCTCCAGCGCTGGGACCCGCCGCGCGAGGTGGCGCTGGAGGACTCGCTCGGCGATCTGCTGCTGGCCAGCGGCCAGGTGCTGCTGGTCCTCAACGACTGGTTCTTCGAGCTGGGCCCGCGCCCGCCGGGCGAGTGGAACGACGCCCTGCGCGGCTTCGTCGCCGCGCACGCCGACCGGTTCGCCGCGGTCAACCTCACCAACCGCCCGCTGCTGCCCGCCACCGCCGTACTGGAACCGGCCAGCCTGTGGGCGCTGAGCGAGGAGGCCGCCGAGGAACGGCTGCTCCGCCGGCTCGGCATTGAACCCCTCGCCCGCCCGCGCCCGGTGCCGGGCCGCATCCGCTACCCCGACGAGCGCTGCGAGATCTGGGGCGAGGTGCCCCGCCGCAACCCGCGCTTCACCGGCCGTGACGACCTGCTCGGCGAACTCCAGCAGCGGCTCGCCGACGCCGAACGCGGAGCCGCCGCCTGCACCCTGGTCGGCATGTCCGGCATCGGCAAGACCCAGCTCGCCGCCGAGTACGCGCACCGCTTCAGCACCGACTACGACCTGGTGTGGTGGGTCAACTCCGACGACCGCACCATCCAGCGCGACCGCCTCGGCGAACTCGCCGTCGAACTCGGCCTGCGCGCCGGCAGCGAGCCCGGCGAACGCATCCGCGCGGTCCGCAACGCACTGCGGCGCGGCGAGCCGTACGGGAACTGGCTGGTGGTCTTCGACGGCTGGGACGACATCGAGGGCGTGAGCGGGCTGCTCCCGCAGGGCACCGGGCACGTCCTGATCACCTCCCGGAACCGGGGCTGGAGCGAGCACACCGACGTCCTGGAGATCCCCGCCTTCCTGCGCGCCGAGTCCACCGGCTATCTGATGCGCCGCGCCCCGCACATCTCCGCCCGGGAGGCCGACGAGGTGGCCGCCGAGTTCGGGGACGTACCGCTGCCGCTGGTGCAGGCCGCGTCCTGGCTCGGCGAGTCCCGGATGGAGGTCGCCGAGTACCTGCGCATGGTGCGCGAACGCCGGCTGTCCACCGTCGACGAGCCCGTCACCGGCGAGGGCTTCCCGCAGTCCTCGCTGACCTCCTGGGCCATACTGCTCAACCGGCTGCGCCGCTCCCAGCCGCAGGCCATCGACGTGCTCGGACTGTGCACCTCCTTCGCCCCCGGCCGCATCCCGCTGGGCCTGATCCGCGCCTACCCGCGCGCCGAACTCCCCGACGAGCTGCGCTGGATGGCCACCGACCTGCCCGCCTGGACCCGGGCGCTGGACACCCTGGTCAGCTACTCGGTGCTCACCCGGGAGACCCGCGGCCCACTGGCCGCCGAGATGGGCCCGCACCAGGAGTCCGTGCACATGCACCGGCTGGTCCACGACATCGTCTCCAAGCTGACCGGCGACAGCGGCCGCGAGGTGCACCGGCGGGCGGTGCGCACCCTGCTCGCCGAGGCCGACCCCGGCAACCCCGCCGACAGCCGCAACTGGCCGCGCTACGCCGAACTCCTGCCGCACCTGTCGGCCTCCGGCGCCCTGGAGAGCCGCCAGCCGCGCGTGCAGGAACTCGTCCTGAACTGCCTGCGCTACTGCTCCCGCAGCGGCGAGTACAGCGGCGGCCTGGAACTGGCCCAGCAGGTGCGCGAGCACTGGTCCCGGTTCATGGAGCCGATCGACCAGCCGATGCTCGACCTGGCCACCCAGGAGGGCAACATGCTCCGCAACAGCGGCCGGTTCCGGGAACTGTACGAACTCCACCGGGGCGTGCTGGGGCAGCTCCAGGCCGCGCCGCGGCGCAACGAGATCGGCGAGCTGGCCAGCAAGGCCGCCCTCGCCTCCGGGCTGCGCTCGCTCGGCCGCTACCAGGAGGCGTACGACCTCCAGCGCGAGGTCCTGGAGGGCAACGAGCGGCTCCTCGGCCCGGACGAGCCGCCGACCCTGGTCGCCCGGCACAACCTCGGCGTCAGCCTGCGCATGCTCGGCCGGTACGCGGAGGCGCTGGACCTCGACCTGGAGACCCTGGCGCTGGGCGAGAGCGTGCTGCGCGCCCGGCACATCAACACCCTGCACTCGGGCAACGCGGTCACCCACAGCCTCCGGCTGCTCGGCCGCTACCGCGAGGCGCTCGCCCGCCAGGAACCCGTCGTACGGCTCCATGTGCAGGTGCTCGGCCCACGGCACCCGCAGACCCTCGAAGCCCGCTCCCAGCTGGCCATGTGCCGCCGCCGGGAGGGCGGCAACGCGCCGGACGTCGGCCCGGCCATGGCGGGCCTGCTGGACGAACTGATCCAGCTGTACGGCCGTGAGCACCACCGCACGCTGGGCTTCCTCACCAACTACGGCAACTTCCTGCGCGAACACGGCGATCTCAGCCATGCCCGGGAGCTGATCGACGAGGCGGAGGCGGGCTACCGGGCGCTGCTCGGCCCCGCGCACCCCGTCGCCACCGGCATGCTCTCCAACACCGGGCTGGTGATGCAGGCGGCCGGCGAGCGGGCCGACGCGCTGGCCATGTTCGAGGCCGCGCTCGCCGGGCTCAGCGCGACGCTCGGGCCGGACCATCCCTGGGTGCTGGGCTGCGCCCTCAACGCGGCCGGCGCGCGCAACCTCAACGGGCGGATCCCGGAGGCGGTGGAACTGAGCCGGGACAGCCTGCGCCGGGTGCGGCACATGCTGGGACACGAGCATCCGCTGACGCTGTCCTGCCAGGTGGCGCTCGCCGCGGACCTGCGCGCCGCGAACGAGCAGGAGGAGGCGGGCAAGCTGGAGGAGGACGCCCTGCTGGCCCTCACCCGCACCCTGGGCGCCCAGCACCCCCACACCATCTCCTCCCGCCAACGCATCCGCCCCTACTGGGACTTCGAGGCCTACATCGGCTGAAGCGCGCCCCAAAGGGGCGCGGGGAACTGCGCGAGCAACCGCAACCGGACCCGCAGCCGCACACGACCTCATCCCGCCCCCGGGTAGGCGAAGGGCCCGGTACCGAGTACGAAACTCGATACCGGGCCCTTACGGGGTCAGTGGGGCTTACGCCTCAAAAACCTCACGCACCAACTGCTCCTGCTCCGCCTGGTGCCGCTTCGCGGAACCCACCGCCGGGGACGAACCGTGCGGACGCGAGATGCGCCGCAGCCGCTCGCCGGCCGGGATGTCCGCGCCGACCGCCAGGTCGAGGTGGTCGATCAGGTTGAGCGCGATGAACGGCCACGCACCCTGGTTCGCCGGCTCCTCCTGCGCCCACAGGTACTTCTCGGCGTTCGGGTACTTTTTGATCTCCGCCTGGAGCTCGGCACCCGGCAGCGGGTACAGCCGCTCGATACGGATGATCGCGGTGTCCGTGACGCCCCGCTTCTGCCGCTCGGCCTCCAGGTCGTAGTAGACCTTGCCCGCGCAGAAGACGACCTTGCGGACCGCGGCCGGGTCGACCGTGCTGTCGCCGATGACCGGGCGGAACTCGCCGCTCGTGAACTCCTCCGCCTTCGACGCCGCGGCCTTCAGACGCAGCATCGACTTCGGGGTGAAGACGACCAGCGGCTTGTGGTGCGGGTTGTGCACCTGCCAGCGCAGGAGGTGGAAGTAGTTCGACGGGAGCGTCGGCATCGCGACCGTCATGTTGTTCTGGGCGCACAGCTGGAGGAACCGCTCCGGGCGGGCCGAGGAGTGGTCCGGGCCCTGGCCCTCGTAGCCGTGCGGCAGCAGCAGGACCACACCGGAGGTCTGGCCCCACTTCTGCTCGGCCGAGGAGACGAACTCGTCGACGACGGTCTGGGCGCCGTTGACGAAGTCGCCGAACTGGGCCTCCCACATCACCAGCGCGTCCGGGCGGGCCAGCGAGTAGCCGTACTCGAAGCCCATCGCCGCGTACTCGGACAGCAGCGAGTTGTAGACGTTCAGCCGCGCCTGGTCCTCGGAGAGGTACTGGAGCGGGGTGTACTCCTCGCCGGTCTCCCGGTCGATCAGCACCGCGTGGCGCTGGCCGAAGGTGCCGCGCTGGGAGTCCTGGCCCGCCAGGCGGACCGGGGTGCCCTCCAGCAGCAGCGAGCCGATGGCGAGGGTCTCGCCCATGCCCCAGTCGATGGTGCCGTCCTCGACCATCGCCGCACGCCGCTGCAACTGCGGCTGGAGACGGGGGTGGACGGTCATGTGCTCGGGCACGCTGACCTGGGACTCGGCGATCCGCTTGACGACCTCGGCGGAGATCGCGGTCGGCACCGCGACCGGGAAGCCGTCCTGCGGGGCCTCGGCGGCGCCGCCGGCGGGCTGCGCGGTGGCCTCGCGGACCTCGGTGAAGACCTTCTCCAGCTGGCCCTGGTAGTCCTGGAGCGCCTGCTCGGCCTCTTCCAGGGTGATGTCGCCGCGACCGATCAGGGACTCGGTGTAGAGCTTGCGCACCGAGCGCTTCTTGTCGATCAGGTCGTACATCAGCGGCTGGGTGAAGGCCGGGTTGTCCGACTCGTTGTGACCGCGGCGGCGGTAGCAGATGAGGTCGATCACCACGTCCTTGTTGAACGCCTGGCGGAACTCGAAGGCGAGCCGCGCGACGCGGACCACGGCCTCCGGGTCGTCGCCGTTCACGTGGAAGATCGGGGCCTCGATCATGCGGGCCACGTCCGTCGCGTACATCGACGAACGCGAGGACTCGGGGGCCGCGGTGAAGCCGACCTGGTTGTTGATGACGATGTGGACCGTGCCGCCGGTGCGGTAGCCGCGCAGCTGCGACATGTTCAGGGTCTCGGCCACCACGCCCTGGCCCGCGAAGGCCGCGTCGCCGTGGATCGCCACCGGCAGGACGGTGAAGTCCGTGCCGCCCTTGTTGATGATGTCCTGCTTGGCGCGGGCGACGCCCTCCAGGACCGGGTCCACCGCCTCCAGGTGGGAGGGGTTGGCGACCAGGGAGACCTTGATCTGCTCGCCGTCGAGGCCGGTGAAGGTGCCCTCGGCGCCCAGGTGGTACTTGACGTCGCCGGAGCCGTGCATCGACTTCGGGTCGAGGTTGCCCTCGAACTCGCGGAAGATCTGCGCGTACGACTTGCCGACGATGTTCGCCAGCACGTTCAGCCGGCCGCGGTGGGCCATGCCGATGACGACCTCGTCCAGGCGGGACTCGGCCGCGGAGTCGATCACCGCGTCGAGCAGCGGGATGACGGACTCGCCGCCCTCCAGGGAGAAGCGCTTCTGGCCGACGTACTTCGTCTGGAGGAACGTCTCGAACGCCTCCGCGGCGTTCAGCCGGCGCAGGATGCGCAGCTGCTCCTCGCGCTCCATCTTGGAGTGCGGGCGCTCCACCCGGTCCTGGATCCACTTGCGCTGCTTGGGGTCCTGGATGTGCATGAACTCGATGCCGGTGGTGCGGCAGTACGAGTCGCGCAGCACGCCGAGGATGTCGCGCAGCTTCATCATCGACTTGCCGGCGAAGCCGCCGACGGCGAACTCGCGCTCCAGGTCCCACAGGGTGAGGCCGTGCTCGACGATGTCCAGGTCGGGGTGCTTGCGCTGCTTGTACTCCAGCGGGTCGGTGTCGGCCATGACATGGCCGCGGACCCGGTAGGAGTGGATCAGCTCGAAGACGCGGGCGGCCTTGGTGACGTCGTCGTCGTGCGAGGCGTCGATGTCCCGGAGCCAGCGGACCGGCTCGTAGGGGATCCGCAGCGCCTCGAAGATGTCGTCGAAGAAGCCGTTCTCGCCGAGCAGCAGGTTGGCGACCTGGCGCAGGAACTCGCCGGAGGCGGCGCCCTGGATCACCCGGTGGTCGTAGGTCGACGTGAGCGTCATGACCTTGGAGACACCGAGCTTGTTCAGGGTGTCCTGGCTGGTGCCCTGGAACTCGGCCGGGTAGTCCATGGAGCCGACGCCCATGATGACCGACTGGCCGGGCATCAGACGCGGGACCGAGTGGACGGTGCCGAGGCCGCCGGGGTTGGTCAGGGAGACCGTCACACCGGTGAAGTCGTCCATCGTGAGCTTGCCCTCGCGGGCGCGGCGGACGATGTCCTCGTAGGCCTGCCAGAACTCGAAGAAGTTCAGCGTCTCGGCCTTCTTGATCGCCGCGACGACCAGCTGGCGGTCGCCGTTCGGCTTGACCAGGTCGATGGCGAGACCGAGGTTGACGTGGGCCGGCTTGATCAGCGTCGGCTTGCCGTCCTTGACGCCGTACGACCAGTTCATCGACGGCATGGCCTTGATGGCCTGCACCATCGCGTACCCGATGATGTGCGTGAAGGAGATCTTCCCGCCGCGGGCGCGCTTGAGGTGGTTGTTGATGACGATGCGGTTGTCGAACAGCAGCTTCACCGGGACGGCGCGGACCGAGGTGGCGGTCGGCACCTCCAGCGAGGCGTCCATGTTCTTCGCGACCGCGGCGGCCGGACCGCGCAGCACGATCTGCTCCGGGCCCTCGGGGGCCGCGGCGGCGGGAGCGGGCTTGGCCGCCTTGGGCTGAGCGGGCGCCTGTGCGGGCTGCGCCGGCTTGGCCGGGGCGGGAGCCGGAGCCGCGCTCGCGGGCTTCGGAGCGGCCGGAGCGGCGGCCTGCGGGGCAGGGGCCGGGGCGGCGGCCTTCGGGGCCGGGGTGGTGGTCTCTGCGGCCCCCGCGGCCGCAGTACCCGCCGGAGCCGGGGTGGCGGGTGCACCCGGCTTGTAATCGGCGAAGAAGTCCCACCAGGCACGGTCTACCGAATTCGGGTCCTGGAGGTACTGCTGATAGATCTCGTCGACGAGCCACTCGTTCGGACCGAACGCGGCAGCGGGGTTCTTCCCGGCTTGGTCGTCGGTGGAGACGCTCGGGTTACTGGGGGACTGTGGCGACACGGCGGCAACCGCCCTCTTCCGCTTCACAAGGTGATGGACAGCGGGAATAAAGGCTACGCCTCCATCGGCGGGAAGGTCAGGCCGAGCAAGGTCATCGTCGCGTAAGTCACATCGGAAATCTTGTTTCGGGGCTTGATATGGCGGGAAACAAGCGTGGTTCCACTGTGGGAGGGTGCACGGGCCGGGCCCGGCGCGCCTTCGTTCGAAGGGTGGCGCGGGCCTGCTCCTGATCACACGTGTCCAGCTGCGCGGAAGGGCAGCGACCGGCGTGGATCTTGTGCCTCCGGTTCGGACTTTACGTCAACTTGGTGCGGAAGTCAGTCCCGGGAGAGTGACGATGATCCGGCAGCCCCGCTCGGATTCGGCCACACCGATCCGGCCGCCGTGCAGATCCACCGCCCAGCGGGCGATCGCCAGCCCGAGGCCGGTGCCGCCGTCGCTGCCCGGGCCGTGCGGCCGGGTCACCGCACCCCGGTTGAACCGCTCGAACACCTTGTGCCACTCCGACCGGGGGATGCCGGGGCCCTCGTCCAGGACCTCCAGCTCCAGCGACTCCGGCTGCGGCCCGCGCCGCGCCCGCACCGTCACCCGGCCGTGCGGCGGGCTGTGCTTGACCGCGTTGTCGATCAGGTTGGCGACGACCTGGTGGATCCGCTCCGGGTCCGCGTGCGCGGTCAGCTCCGGCGGGGAGACGTCCAGGTGCAGATGGACGTCCGTACGCGTGTGGCGGCCGGTGTCCGAGGCCAGCCCAGCACGCGCCGACGCCGCCATGTTGGCCTCCTTCAGCACGCCCGAGAGATACGGCCACACCTCGAAGCGGCGCATCTTCAGCGGTACGACGCCGTTGTCGAGCCGGGACAGGTCCAGCAGCGTCTCCACCAGCCGGCCGAGCCGCTCGGTCTGCTTCAGGGCCGTCCGCATGGTCTCCTGGTCGGGCTCGGTGACCCCGTCGACGATGTTCTCCAGCACGGCGCGCAGTCCCGCGATGGGGGTGCGCAGCTCGTGCGAGACGTTCGCGACCAGTTCCTTGCGCTGCCGGTCCTGGGCCTCCAGCTCGTCGGCCATGACATTGATCGTCTGGGCCAGGTCGCCCAGCTCGTCCCGGCGGTTCTCGCTCACCCGGCGGGTGTAGTCGCCCTCGGAGATGGAGCGGGCCACCGTGTTCATCTCGTCCAGCGGCATGGTGAGCGAGTGCGCCACGAACTGCGTGATCAGCAGCGTGGCGATCATCGAGAAGACCGTGATGAAGCGCAGCTCGGTCTTGGTGTGCACCGCGATCATCGACAGACCGGTGGTGATCAGCACCGAGATGACGACCAGCGCGCCCAGCTTGGTCTTGATCGAGAACGGGCGTACGCCGCCCCAGGGCTCCTCCACGGGACTCCCGGGGCTCCTGGGTGCGGCCTGCCGCCCGGCACCGCTCATGGCGTCGGCGTCTCCAGCGCGTACCCGACCCCGTGCACCGTGCGGATCCGCTCGGCGCCGATCTTCCGGCGCAGCGCCTTGATGTGGCTGTCGACCGTACGGGTGCCGGAGGCGTCCGCCCAGTCCCACACCTCGGCCAGCAGCTGCTCCCGGGAGAGGACCGCGCGCGGGGTGTTCGCCAGGCACACCAGCAGGTCGAACTCGGTCGGCGTCAGATGGACGTCCTCCGACCGCACCCGCACCCGGCGCTGGGCGTGGTCGATCTCCAGCTCGCCGAGGCGCAGGATGCCGCTGCGCGGGGTGGCGGCGGCCAGCGCGGCCCGCTCCACCCGGCGGAGCAGCACATGCACGCGGGCCGCGAGTTCCCGCATGGAGAACGGCTTGGTCATGTAGTCGTCGGCGCCGACGCCGAGCCCGACCAGCATGTCCGTCTCGTCGTCCCGCGCGGTGAGCATCAGTACCGGCACCGGCCGCTGCGCCTGCACCCGGCGGCAGACCTCCAGGCCGTCGAAGCCGGGCAGCATGATGTCGAGGATCAGCAGGTCGGGCTGCCAGGCCTCGGCGGTGTCGACCGCGGCCGGACCGTCGGCCGCGGTCTGCACCAGGAATCCCTCTGCGCGGAGCCGGGCCGCGATGGCGTCGACGATCGTGGTGTCGTCCTCGACGACCAGCACCCGGCGCTGCGCGCCCGGTGTGCTGGTCGCCGCACCGCTCTGGGAGGTGTGTGTCTGCTCCATCGCCCGCCCCTGCTTGTTGCTTTCCGGAACCCGTGGGGTGATCCCATGTCTGCGATCGACGCGTGAGGACCGGCCGGGGGACCTGTTGAGAGATCCGTTGACTGATCCGCGTCAGGGCAGCACATTACGGGGACTCGCCGTGCCGTCGCTATCCAGGGCGGACGCCGAGGTGCACGGCGTCGGGAACGCCCCGGGCAACGGGGACCTCTTCGGTACGCACCTGACGGAACCCGGCATTCCGCAAGCTTCCTTCAAATTCCGGAGAGGGCTCGGCCGACCACACCGCGAGCACCCCGCCCGGCCTCAACACCCGGGCGCAGGAACGGAGTCCGGCCGGTGAGTACAGACTGCCGTTGTCCTCGGTGACGGTCCAGCCCGGCCCGTTGTCGATGTCGAGGCACAGCGCGTCGAACGTGTCCGATGTCTCATTGACGTAACGAACGAGATCGGCTTCCACGATCTCCGTCCGGGGGTCGGCGAGCGCCCCGGCGGACACCTGGGCGAGCGGCCCGTCCCGGTGCCAGCCGACGACCGCGGGCTCCCGCTCCACGACCACGATCCGCCCCCAGCGCCCGTCGGCGGCGGCGTGCGCGAGCGAGAAGCCGACGCCCAGCCCCCCGATCAGCACCGCCGGCTCCGGCCGGCCGTCCAGCGCGTCGTACGCGGCGTCGACCAGCAGCCGCTCCGAGCGGCCGTCGGAGGTGTCCATAAGAAAGCAGCCGTTGGCGATGATCTGCAACAGCGCGCCGTGTCTGCGCAGCACCACCTCGCCGTACGGCCCGTCACGCCGGTCCAGCACCACAGGAGAGTCGTCCAGGGCAGTCATGCGTCCATCCTGCTCGAACTGGGCATTTCCTTCACGGGAATTGCGGATGACGCGGCCGTGGACGCAATCGGACGGTGAGAGGTTGCTGTGAATCCGCTCTCGCGTGGCGTCGGTCATAGACAGCGGCCCGCGCAACGCTGACTGTGGGCGTAACGGAAGGAGCGCCTCAGGTGGAACGGACCGCGACGGGCCCGGTGGCGCCCGCGCTCCCGGCGGACTCGCCTCTTCCCGGCGGAGTCGTCGTCGCGGACCTGCTGGACGGCATGCCCGCCCCGCGCGCCGCGCTGGCCGGGGCCGCGGATGTGCGGAAGGCCGTGGACACGACGGGGACCGCGCAGGCCGTGGCGGTGGCTCCCGTCGTACGGCGCCCGCCGTCCGCCCTTCCGGCGCGGCTCGGGCGGCTGGTGCCGACGCCCGTCGGAACCCCGTTCACCTTCGGCTATGCGACGCTGCTGGCCGTCACCTCCGTGATCGCCATGGTGGCCGACCCCGCGCTGGTGCACGCCCTCTACCGGGACTCCAGCACGGACGTGTTCCACCTGGCGTGCTCCCCGGTGACCGTGCTGGTGGCCAGTGCGCTGTGGATCGCGGGCGGGATGGTCTCGCCGTACGCCTTCGCCTTCGTGCTGGTGCTGACCGCGCTGGAGCGCCGGATAGGCGGGGCGCGGGCGGCCGCGGTGTTCCTGTCCGGGCACATCCTGGCCACCCTGGCGACCGAGGTGCCGGTGGGCCTGGCCGTCGCCCTCGGCCACCTCCCCCTCACCTCGCTGCACCGCCTCGACTACGGCATCAGCTTCGGTGTGGCCGCCAGCACCGGCGCCCTGGCCGGCCTGCTCACCCCCTGGCTGCGCTGGCCCCTGCTCGTCTCGGTGGCCGGGCTGCTCCTGGACGACCTGGCCGCCTTCACCGATCCGATGACCGACTGGGGCCACCTCATCGCCCTGACGATCGGCGTGCTGGCCTGGCCGCTCGTCCGCCGCTGGCAGCGCCGCGCCTGAGCGCGCTCACCCCTCGCACTCCCCGAACCGCCCCCGTGGCACCCCCACCCCTGAACGTGATCGCTGAGAGCAAACACAATCCAGGGAACAATCCCCCTAGCCAGAACATTGAGTCGGTACAGCTCAAGTTACCGGCCTAAGGGGAGATCATGGCTGCTGAGTCACCGGCTTTCACTCTCGTCCTGCCCGTGCTGCCGCTCGACGACGAGGTCGTCCTGCCCGGCATGGTGGTTCCGCTGGACCTGAGCGATGCCGAGGTACGGGCCGCGGTGGAGGCCGCACAGGCCGCCGCCCGCTCCGAACCCGGAAAGCCCAAGGTGCTGCTGGTGCCGCGCATCGACGGCACCTACGCCAGGACGGGTGTGCTGGGCACGGTCGAGCAGGTCGGCCGGCTGGCCGACGGTGACCCGGGAGCCCTGATCCGCGGCCGCGGCCGGGTCCGCATCGGCGCCGGCACCACCGGCCCGGGCGCCGCCCTGTGGGTCGAGGGCGCCGAGGTCGCCGAGGAGGTGCCGGACCCGCTGCCGGGTCAGGTCGCCGAACTCGTCAAGGAGTACAAGGCGCTCGCCACCACCTGGCTGAAGAAGCGCGGCGCCTGGCAGGTCGTCGACCGGGTCCAGGCCATCGACGGCGTCGCCGCGCTCGCCGACAACTCCGGCTACTCGCCCTTCCTCACCACCGAGCAGAAGGTCGAACTGCTGGAGACCACCGACCCGGTGGCCCGGCTCAAGCTCGCCACCCAGCAGCTCCGCGACCACCTCGCCGAGCAGGAGGTCGCCGAGACCATCGCCAAGGACGTCCAGGAGGGCGTCGACAAGCAGCAGCGCGAGTTCCTGCTGCGCCGTCAGCTGGAGGCCGTCCGCAAGGAACTGCGCGAACTGAACGGCGACGCCAAGGACGCGGCCGAGGAGTCCGACGACTACCGCGCCCGCGTGGAGGCCGCCGACCTGCCGGAGAAGGTCCGCGAGGCCGCCCTGAAGGAGGTCGACAAGCTGGAGCGGGCCTCCGACGCCTCGCCCGAGGGCTCCTGGATCCGCACCTGGCTGGACACCGTCCTGGACATGCCGTGGAACGTGCGGACCGACGACAGCGCCTCCGCGTACGACATCCAGGGCGCCCGGGCGATCCTCGACGCCGAGCACGCGGGGCTCGAGGACGTGAAGGAGCGCATCACCGAGTACCTGGCGGTGCGCAAGCGGCGCGGCGAGCGCGGCCTCGGCGTGATCGGCGGACGGCGCGGAGGCGCCGTACTCGCCCTGGTCGGGCCGCCCGGTGTCGGAAAGACCAGTCTGGGAGAGAGCGTCGCGCACGCCATGGGCCGCACGTTCGTCCGGGTCGCCCTCGGCGGCGTCCGGGACGAGGCGGAGATCCGCGGTCACCGCCGTACCTACGTCGGCGCGCTGCCCGGGCGGATCGTGCGGGCCGTCAAGGAGGCCGGGTCGATGAACCCGGTGATCCTGCTCGACGAGATCGACAAGGTCGGCTCCGACTTCCGCGGAGACCCCGCCGCGGCCCTCCTGGAGGTCCTCGACCCGGCGCAGAACCACACCTTCCGGGACCACTACCTGGAGGTCGAGCTGGACCTGTCCGACGTGGTCTTCCTCGCCACCGCCAACGTCCTGGAGGCGATCCCGGAGGCCCTTGCCGACCGGATGGAGATCGTCCGCCTGGACGGCTACACCGAGGACGAGAAGATCGTCATCGCCCGGGACCATCTGCTCCCGCGCCAGCTGGAGCGGGCGGGCCTGGACCGGGACGAGGTCACCGTGGAGGAGAGCGCGCTGCGCAGGCTCGCCGGCGAGTACACCCGCGAGGCGGGAGTGCGCACCCTGGAGCGGTCCATCGCGCGGCTGCTCCGCAAGGTCGCGGCCCAGCACGAACTGGGCGAGCGGAAGCTGCCGTTCACCGTGACGGACGCCGATCTGCACGCCCTGATCGGGCGGCCGCGCCATGTGCCCGAGTCCGCCCAGGACCCGGCCGAGCGCCGTACCGCCGTCCCCGGCGTGGCGACCGGCCTCGCGGTCACCGGCGCCGGCGGTGACGTGCTCTTCGTCGAGGCGTCCCTCGCCGACCCGGAGACCGGCGCGGCGGGCCTGACCCTCACCGGCCAGCTGGGCGACGTGATGAAGGAGTCGGCGCAGATCGCGCTGAGCTTCCTGCGCAGCCACGGCGCCGAACTGGAGCTGCCGGTGGCCGACTTGAAGGACCGGGGCGTGCACGTCCACTTCCCGGCCGGCGCGGTCCCGAAGGACGGCCCGAGCGCCGGCATCACCATGACCACGGCCCTCGCCTCCCTGCTGTCCGGCCGGCCTGTGCGCACGGACGTGGCGATGACCGGCGAGGTCTCGCTGACCGGCCGGGTGCTGCCGATCGGCGGGGTGAAGCAGAAGCTGCTCGCCGCGCACCGCGCCGGGGTGACCACCGTGATCATCCCCAAGCGCAACGCACCCGACCTGGACGACGTCCCGGCCGAGGTGCTGGACCGGCTCGACGTGCACACCGTGACCGACGTCCGCCAGGTCCTGGAGCTGGCGCTCACGCCCGCCGCGCAGGACGCGACGCCGGAGGTCCCGCTGGCGGCATGACCCCCGCCCGGCACGCGGCGAGGCCCGGGTTCCCTGCGGGGACCCGGTCCTTCGCCCTGCGCGGACAAGCAGGGCACTCGGTAGAATTCAGGCGTGAGTTGGCCTCCCAGCCGGCCCTCCGGGCTGATCGGGGCCGAGATCGCGGGCTACCGCGTGGAACGCGAGCTCGGCCGCGGCGGCATGGCCGTCGTCTACCGGGCCCGGGACCTGCGCCTCGACCGGACGGTCGCGCTGAAGCTGCTGGCCCCCGAGTACACGCGCAACGACGCCTTCCGCCGCCGCTTCGCCCAGGAGTCCCGGGTCGCGGCCGCCATCGACCACCCGCACATCGTCCCCGTCTTCGAGGCCGGTGAGACGGACGGCGTCCTGTACATCGCCATGTGCTACGTCGCCGGGCAGGACCTGCGCGCGCTCATCGACCGCGAGGGCCCGCTCGCGGTGCCGGCGGCCCTGCGCATCGCCGCCCAGCTGGCCTCCGCGCTGGACGCGGCCCACGCCCGCGAACTCGTCCACCGGGACGTCAAACCCGGCAATGTCCTGGTGGCCAGGGGGGTCGACAGCGACCACCCCGAGCACGTCTACCTCACCGACTTCGGACTGGCGAAGAAGTCCCTGTCGCTCACCGGGTTCACCAGCGCCGGAGAGTTCGTCGGCACCCTGGACTACGTGGCGCCGGAGCGGATCGCGGGGCGCCCGGTGGACGGCCGGGCCGACCAGTACAGCCTGGCCTGCGTGGTGCACGAGACGCTGGCCGGCGGCCCGCCCTTCCGGCGCGACGACCACCTCGAACTGCTCTGGGCCCACCAGTACGACGCACCGCCCGGGCTGAGCGAGGAGCGGCCGGAGCTGCCGCGGGCCGCCGACGAGGTGCTGTTCCGGGCCCTCGCCAAGACCCCGGACGACCGCTACGGCTCCTGCCTGGAGTTCGTCGCGGCCCTGCGCGCCGCCATGGGGCCCGCCGAACCGCCGGTCCGGGCCGCCCGCCGTACCCCCACGCTGGTCGACCCGTGCCCCGCGGTCCCGGCACCGCCCGCCTGGGCCCGCCCGGTCCTCGCGCCCCAATAGTGTCATTTGTCCGGATCGTCAAGTCCCGAGTCCTCGGAACATGACCGGCATGGCGCCCGTCCCGCCTACTTGAAGTGCGGCCCCCACCGGAGAAACCGGAAACCGAAAAGGGCCTTACGGAACAAGTAGGAGGACACCATGAACCGCAAGATCGCGAACCGTACGGAGAACCGGACGAAGCGAGGTCTGCGCCTCGCCACGGTGGCCGCGGCGGCCATGGCCGCCGCCGGGGGAGTGATGCTCCCGGCCGTCACCGCGACGGCCGCCCCCATGCCCCAGGTGCAGACGATGGCTGTCGCCCACGACCACCACGAGCACCACCACCACCACCACGACCACGACCACCACGACCACCACGACAACGCCGACCACAAGGGCACCGGCGGCAACGGCGGCAACGGTGGTGCGGGCGGGGTCCTGGGCGGTAACGGCGGCAACGGCGGAAAGGGCACCACCACCGGCGGCAACGGCGGTACGGGCGGCACCGGTGGGATCCAGGGCGGCAACGGCGGTAACGGCGGAACCGGCGGGACGACCGGCGGCAACGGCGGTACGGGCGGCACCGGTGGTGTCGTGGGCGGCAACGGCGGTACCGGCGGGAACGGCGGGACCACCGGCGGCAACGGCGGCAACGGCGGCGCCGGGGGTGTCGTGGGCGGCAACGGCGGTACCGGCGGGAACGGCGGGACCACCGGCGGCAACGGCGGCAACGGCGGCGCCGGGGGTGTCGTGGGCGGCAACGGCGGCGACGGCGGGAACGGCGGGACCACCGGCGGCAACGGCGGCAACGGCGGCGCCGGGGGTGTCGTGGGCGGCAACGGCGGTACCGGCGGGAACGGCGGGACCACCGGCGGCAACGGCGGCAACGGCGGCGCCGGGGGTGTCGTGGGCGGCAA